>JAAYIE010000053.1 GCA_012744275.1 Desulfobulbaceae bacterium | reverse complement strand
GCTTTGGCCATGCGCCGGAACACAAACACCGTGCCGAAGTAGAACGCCAAAGCAATAAAAACAGTGATGAAGGCAGCCTGGACAGCGCCGACGATGCCGGTAATGATTGCCATGAGCGCAGCGCACATTACCGGCTCGCGCTCACCACCCATGACCAGTTCCGGTCTGTGCAGGCTCTGGCGGATTGGAATTGACCTTGGCTCATCCATATCAGATCACCGCGCCTGAAAAGCTGAACATTGCGGTAACGATGGTGGAGGCAAAGGCGATAAAGCAGATGCCGAAAACAACCTGCAACAGCATTTTGAAGCCCTCGCCCATATCCTGTCGGTTGAAAATGAAGACCACGCCGCATACCGCCATGCCTGCAACCGAAATGAGTTGGCCCCATTTACCTGTGATCGTGTTCACTACTTTTTCAAACGGCCCGGCAAATTCATCCAGCCCACCAGATGCCAGGGCATGCTCAGGCAACATGGCTGCCAAAACCACCAGGATTGCCAGGCTCAACCACAAATGCTGATTTGTTTTTGTTTTCATACAATCGTTTCCTCCAGTTCATAGATGGGTTGGGTGATATAGCTCTGTTCTTTGGCGTTGCAGCCATTGACCCGTAGCACTTCCGGGATGCGACGGCCAACACCGGCAGCTCTTTCGATATAGACGATCAAATCAACCGCATGGCCGATCAGTCTTTGTTTTGGGGCTATGGTGGCTTCCGCTATAAGCTCTTCCAAACGGTACAAGCCTTCTTCGGCGCTGTTGGCGTGTACTGTCGCTATGCCGCCAGGGTGGCCGGTATTCCATGCTTTAAGCAAGGCCAGGGCTGCGCCATCGCGCACCTCGCCAATCAGGATGCGATCCGGACGCATGCGCATGGTCATGCGCAAGAGCCTGGTCATATCCACATCATCGCTGGTGCGGTAAAATTGCGTGTTCGCAGAAAGCGACTGCAATTCCATGGTGTCTTCAAGGATTACCAGCCGATCATCCGGACACACCTCCGACAGGGAGCGGATCAGGGCATTGACAAAGGTCGTCTTGCCGCTGCCCGTACCACCCACGACCAGAATGTTTTCTCTGGCCTGCAGGGCGCTTTCAAAGACATCGAGCAGCACGGCAGGCATGATGCCGTTGTCTACATAGCTCTTCAGCGGAAAAACCTTGCTGGCCTTTTTACGGATCGCAAAGGTGGGCGCTGCGCAGATCGGCGGCAAAGAACCTTCAAATCGGCTGCCGTCTATCGGCAATTCACCCTCGACAATCGGCCTTTGCGCGGTCACCACGGTTTCAAGAGCACTGGCCACCAGCGAGATAACCAGCCGCCCCTGGGCCGCGTCCATGCGGCCAGCAACTTCCATAGTCTTACCCAGGCGCTCAATCCACAGGTTCCCGTCTGAATTGAGAATGATTTCGATAACATCCGGATCATTCAAACCAGACATCACCACCGGCCCAAGGTTATGTTCGAGGTTGGCCAAAAGCCTTGCATCAGCAGCTTGCATCATTTCACCTTCGGTATGTGGTACATCGTGCTGCCGTTCCATCTGTGCAACGCTCCGCAATGACACTGAGCCGTTGATTTCTTTTCAATCGCAATCTCACGTCCACACCAAGGACAGGTGACCGCAATGCGCTGCGGTCGCTTACTGCAGGGTTTTGCAATGATCTCACGCGGCATGACCGGCCTCGATCTTCTTCCTGGAGATACCAGCAGGCCCATGCAAAGCGCCGCAATCCGGACAACGCTTACCAACACCGGAAAAAGACCAGATAGAGCAGCGGACACGCTCACCACACCAAGGACAGGTCAGATAGAAAAAGCTCCTGCCATGGGCCTCACGGTACAGACCCGTATAGTTTGTGATCGTCCGTTCTTCCGTTGCTTCTTTCTGTTTTGCCATGTCTCAGCCTTTCAAAAGGAAAATCCCGACGAACACCGCCACGTTGACCAGGGCACTCACTGTTGTTATCGCAGCCAGCCAGGCCATGTTGGATTTATGCTGCTGCAAAACTTTTTCATGCTGCTGCATTTCGTTTTGCTGGGCAGAAAAAGACGATTGCAATGATTCAACCGTGGAAAAGGTCAACGTATTAGCCAACTCCTCGACAGCTTTTTGCACTGACTGCACAAAGCTGTCCGTCTTGTCCGCCATCACCTGGGCCAGAGCCATTTTATGGCGATCCTGCAAGGCTTGTTGCTGAGCCAGGAAGGCGTTACAAATCGGTACCATCATCAAAATCGGATCATCTGCACTTACAATGGTTTTACTTTTAGCAGTCAGCTCCTGAGCGATCTCTTCGTAGCTCAGACCAATCCCATCCGACAGGATTGGCGCTGCAGGCGCTTTTTCGTGGCCTTGAGATTCACTTGTTTCTGCTTCGGACATGATGCAATGCCTCACTCCAAAAAGGAAAAATCAGAACAGCAGGGCCTTGACGGTTTCAGCGCTCATGGCTGTTCCTCACCATCATCTATCTGGGGTGGCAGTTCGTCTGAATCGGGCCGTTTGCCGTCCGCCTCCTGGGCGCGGCGCTTGATCTCGTTGATGGTCATGGTTTGCATCAGGTGCTGATGCAGCAGGTTGTACGCAAGGGCCGCGATCCGCTTTGCCTCGCCACTGGTCGCGTTCACTATGGTTTCGATGCTGATGCCATATTCTTCCTGCAGCAGATTATAGATGTTCCTGTCCCGCGAGTATCTGAACTGGGCGCATGCCTCCACCAGGAACTTGATGGCGTTGATCTGCTCTTCAGTGGCAGGCCGCATGTCCTTGTCGGAATGGATAATTGCCCGTTCAAGAAAGTCGCGCATGTCGCCAAACTGATGCCGGGTCAGGTCAAGGTCATCAAGTCTGCGCAGCCTGCCGACAACACAGGCCGCTGATTCAGCCGCCCTTAACGGCATCTCTTCAAGAATCGACCAGTAGGCAGCCAAAGCCCGCAGTGTTTTCACTGCTCGCTGATTGCGGATGTTGTCCGCCTCTGTTGGCGGCGTCGGGCAGATATGCTCCAGGGCCTGCGTCAGTCCGCCGATCCAGATTTTCTGCTGCAACAACTCCGCTTCCATGGCGTTGAAGGCTGCGATGTATTTTTCTTTCCAACTCGCAGCCTGCTTGCCCGTGAACCCCATACATAAAAAACTGAACCCATCACGGGTCATGGGGTAATAGATGTACTCGTTTCCACGATGGTTGAATTTTAACCGCTCAAAATTGAGCAGTTTAAATTCCTGTGAACAATCCAGTTCTTCAATAGCTCGAACTACGTTGCGGTGTTGCTTGCCAAATGCCTTAGCGACATCCCTTGATGATGCAGTTATTTTATCACCGTGAACGGTGAGGCTAGGGGTTGCTGTGGGCTTGCTCATGGCATTGCTCCTTTTTTGGAGTACGCTAGTTTTCCTGTAATTTTAATGGATTCGTCAGCCATTACTCGTCGCCCACCGACTCAATGAGCAAGGCCTTGTCTATTTCCTGGCACATCTCATTCCAAAATATTTTCAGCCGTTGTCTGGTCATAACTGGCAGGGTCTCGTCGGTAAACGCAGTGGAAAAGGCCTGGTGGCGGCTAAACAGATCCTCCAGGTCCTGGCCAAAAGTCTGTGCTGATTTCAGCGGAATGGAGATGAGGGCCGCAATCTGGTCTCTATTTTCACGGTAAACTTTGAACTCCTCGAACTGTTTCTTTTCTGTAGCTATTTCACCAAAATAGCGATTCAGCCATACCACCAGGGGAACCATTGGAAAGTGCCCGGCAAGGGACACCAGGCCGTCAGCAGTGTCCTTCATCGCTTGGCCGCCGGTAATCACAGTATGGATCAGCACACGCATTCCGGTATCAGACAAAAAATCAATCGTCTGATTCTCTTTCAAATACGCACTTAAAGGGACAAAAGAGGCCGCGCCATTGTCCACAACCACGTCACCCTTGGCGGCAAGAATGTCCTCGATTAACACGTCGAATTTGCGGCGATCTATGTCGTCGCCTCTGAGCAGTTTCAGCTCTTGCACAGGCAAAGTTTTGTAGCCAGACAATGTCTGATTAACCGGATCGGTATCGAACGCTTGCACTGCCCGGCCTTTTTCGAGCAGATACTGGCACAAAACGCTCGCTACAAGCGACTTGCCAACCCCGCCTTTTCCCTGCAATATCAAATGAATAGTGCGCATTTTTTTTGTCCTGTTAAAAAACTTCATCTTCAGTTTTCTTGATAATACCAAAACCGCTGTCGTCCCTTACTGTGGGCTGCGATCCGGCACGAGGGCCTGG
>JAAYIE010000052.1 GCA_012744275.1 Desulfobulbaceae bacterium | reverse complement strand
CCAGAAATCCCTATGATCAATAGGCTGATCCGTTTGGTAAGGAGTGGCAACGATTACAGAAGAAATGCCGATATTGACACCTTGAGCCAGCGTGGACGATGCGATAATGATTTTGGGTGAAGTTGAACGCATCAGGCGTTCTGTGGCCATTCGTACCTGGGATGGGAGTTTATTGCTATGGCATATTATGCCTTTCCTTGCAGCCGTCAGCTCCACCGCACTGTCTTGTAGCTCCTCTTGGCATGTAGCCAGAAAAGCGTTCCATTCATTTTTAGGCCAATTGTGATCTTCAGCATTTTCTCCGATAGCAGTGAGAACACAAGCAGCGAGCCCTGGGATACTATTCGCTCGGGCTGAAAATATCATCACAGGCCCTACTGAACATAATCGTACTGCAGATGCCGCAACCGCTTCATTTTTATTCTGAGGGAAAAGGGACCGCCGATTTTTCCACCGCGTAAGTTTATGGTCATACTGCCTTTTGCATTGGCTCGCGATAATAAATTGGCGATTAAATGAAGCAAAATCGCCTTTCCAGTCAATCCGTACACTGCTTCCTTGCCAGCGTAGGATTCCAAATCGTTCCGACGATGGCTTCCAACCGGATCTTGCAACATTCTCAACATCTCCGGTTAACCACACAGCAAGCTCATCCGGGTTGGGCAAAACAGCAGAAAGCAAGAGTATTCGACATGCGGAAGATCTGGCCAACACTCTAAGGTGGTCTATAAAAAGCTCGTTCTTAACGTATCTCTTGTCCGCACCAATCAGGTGCCCTTCATCGATAATGATGAGCCTGACATCATTCAGAAGCTCTGGAGAGGATCGTAATATTGCTCTGATTTTTTCGGGCGTTGCTATGGTGATAGTGGAGTCTTTGGCGATCTGTCTATCAGCGGAGCTAAGTCGAAACCCGCCATAAAGATGAGAGACAAGAAATCCGCACCGATCAAAGATTTGGCATAAAGTCTGCTCGATTTCCAAAGCCAGCGAACGAAAAGGGGCTAAATATAATATCTTTGCGCCAGGGTTTTCGTGGAGTGTTTGAAGAATGACAAGTTCAGCAACCCGCGTTTTCCCTGAGCTGGTTCGCATGTTCACAACGGCACCAGTACGACCTTGACCAAGCGTTATGGGAATTGCGTCGAGCTGAGATCGCCACAACTCTGTGACTGATTTCGATGCGTAGGCGTGCAGTCTTATATAGCGACTTAGGAGAGTTGCATCGCCAGGGAAATATGGCGGCAAGGCGTGCCACAAGGATGCTTGACCGTTTTTTAGTATGCGCGGCCGTTTCGAGGTAAAATCAAAAGCCAGGACATCATCACCCTTCATGGATTGCTCAATATTTGGGTTATAGCGAAGGCGGTAAACCGGCAGGCTGGCACCAGATGATGCGCAGATATACTCAGCCAGAAACACCTCCGCCAAATTCCCTTTTCTCGTTGTATCTGATGTAGGAAATCGACAAACACTGGATTCATCGACAGGGTAGCCCAGCGCACGGAGATTTTTGATCTTTCGACGATCCTGGGCGATCATTCTGATATAGTTTCGACTTGATCTGACACCTTGGTTGTCAAACTGAGGGTTACCGGTTTTGAT
>JAAYIE010000051.1 GCA_012744275.1 Desulfobulbaceae bacterium | reverse complement strand
GGTTGCTCACCTGTAAGGCCAAGCGCACAGCTTGTTTTGCAGGCTATATAAGGGCCGTTAGCTCAGTTGGTAGAGCAGTTGACTCTTAATCAATTGGTCTGGGGTTCGAATCCCTAACGGCCCACCAAAAAGTGTTCCTAGTTGTCTCGAAATAAACTGAAACCCGCATCCAGCCAAGGATTGCGGGTTTTTTGTTGTCCAAATAGACTGCATGGACTGTTGACAGCCAGGGGCATAGAGGGGCATATTTGGGGGCATGTCCCCAAGTCCCCGTAGGAGATGCCCCCAATGCCCCTGACAGACGTACAAATCAAGCAGTTACAGCCCAGAGAAAAGCCATACAAGCGGTTTGATGGTGGGGGCCTGTATATCGAAGTATTCCCGGATGGAGCCAAACGCTGGCGCTACAAGTACCGCTTTGGCGGGAAAGAGAAACGCATTGCCCTGGGCGTATATCCTACAGTGAGCCTCAAGGAGGCGCGAAACAGGCACGCGGAAGCGCGGGGGCATCATACCGCAGGCCTAGACCCTGCCGAAGTGAAAAAGGCCGCTGTGGCCGCCAGGGCGGGCGTAAATAGCTTTTCCGCTATTGCCCTGGAGTGGCACGCCAAGTTTTCCCCTACCTGGTCAGAATCCCACACGGCCAAGCTGCTTGGCCGGTTGAAGCTGCATATCCTGCCATGGCTGGGCCACCGACCTGTTGCTGAAATAACGGCACCAGAGCTGCTTTCACTTGTTCGCCGCATTGAAGAAAAGGGCCACCTGGAGACAGCCCACCGCACCCTTGAACTGTGCGGACAGGTGTTGAGGTATGCGGTGCAAACAGGGCGGGCAGAACGAAACTGCGCGGCTGATCTGAAGGGAGCCATACCACCGGCACAGAAAAAGCACTTTGCCGCCATCATTGATCCTGTGGAGATGGGGCACCTCTTGCGGGCTATTGACGGCTATTCAGGCCACTTTCCAACCGTCTGCGGATTGCGCCTGGCCCCGCTGCTCTTTATGCGGCCGGGTGAGCTGCGGCTGCTGGAGTGGAAACAGGTTGATTTTGCCCGCCAGGAGTTACGCTTACCCGTTGAGCACATGAAGCGCCTGCAGACAGAAAAGAATGCTGGCCGTGGCGACATTGCCCATATTGTGCCGCTATCCAGCCAGGCCATAGAAATACTGCAGGCCCTACACCCGCTTACCGGTGGCGGGCGCTATGTGTTTCCTGGCTTGCGCAGTAAAGACCGCCCCATGAGCAATGCCACCCTGTTGAATGCCCTGCGCCGCATGGGGTATACCGGCGAAGAGATGACCGTGCATGGATTTCGCCACATGGCATCAACCCATCTTCACAGCCTTGGTTACCCTACCCTCATCATTGAAAAGCAGATGTCCCATGCTGACCGCAACAAGATCAGGGCGGTGTACAACCACGCCGAGTATCTGCCCGAGCGCCGGAAGATGATGCAGGAATGGGCTGATTACCTGGACAGGTTGAGGGAGGATGCCAGGATGAAAACTGGGGCGTGAGATCCACCCAAGTCTATAAAATACCATACCACTGCGACTTAAAACGAACCACGTAATGCGCTATTCTCTTCTGCAAATGAGCAGCTTGGACTCTTTAGACCAGGCTCACCTGCAGAACAAGGAGGATAGCACATGCACACCAGCCCCCAAAAGAAAACCCTGCTCAGGCGGCCCGAGGTTGAACGCCGCACCGGCCTGAGCCGTTCATCTGTTTACGCCCTTGCCAAAGAGGGCAAGTTTCCCAGCCCGGTTTCACTTGGGCCGCGCACAGTGGCATGGGTAGCCGAGGAAGTTGACGCCTGGATTGAAGAGCGCATCCAGCAGCGACAGGCGGCGGTTTAATGGCAATGCCGATGTTGGCCCGTGAAGAAATGAGTTTGCCCAGGGTGGGGGTAACCGTAAGGCCCCCGGCGCAGCGAAGAGCGTGGTTGACACCCTGGGCATTTCTTTCATCTGCAACTGCAGAGCTTGCCCAAAGTGGGGAGTATCCGCGAGGACTCCGGCGCTGTTTGTCTCTTCCTCCTGTTGTCAGCGTAAGTGACCACTTTGGGCATTTCTTTGCTGGGCTGGCTTTGGCTGGTACTAGGCTGCTTGCAAAAACACTTGCTTCCGTGGCTGTATTCCCGTACTCTTGGAATACCAAACAAGTACGGTGCGTGACCTGCACCATAATCCAGGTCATTTTTTGTACCTATTCCAACGAATCGATTTGCGTCGAGTGTCCGGGTGTCCGCGAGGCCCTGGGAGCCGTACTTGGCTTGGTAGCACTCGACGCATTTTTATTTGGAGGAATCCATCATGAGTAACAGCAAGAACGGAGCAGACACCAGCTACAACGGCCCCACCACCATTAACGATCTTTGTTTCCAGGTGCATCTGGGTAATTACGCCCTGAAAGCCTTTGGCGTGCTGATCAGCACCGCCAACCTCTCCGAATTCGTTTTTGACGAGTTCCTTCCCAACTCTCCTGGCAATCTCGAAAAGAAAGAACTGCAGTATGGCTTATCCTTACTGGTTGAGCAATGCCTTGCCAGCCAGGAAAAGGTGTTGACCGACTATGCCGATTACTACGAGAACAGCGATGAATGGCGGTTAAAAACCGCTTTAACCTGTTTTGATTGTGCCACAAGCAGCGGTGTCGGCAGCCATACGGCCAGGCAAAAGCTGTTTGAAGCGCTGCACCTGCTTGAGCAGATCATAGCAGGGAATGGCCTGTTCAGGCCTGCGGCAACAGGCCTGCGGCGCGAGCTGTTACAACACCCTTTGATGTCTGAAACGGTCAAGGAGGTGGCGTAATGAAGACCAATACCACCACCAGCAAAGGCTTTTCCTTCCCGGCTGATTTTCGTGGCCTCGATGACCTGATATGGCGCTTGAAGTACGAGGCCTCTTATACGGTGGTCGCAGAATACCTTGATACACTCTGCGACGTTTTGCAGGAATTGCACTGCCTGCGGGATGGCTTAAGTCAGCTCAGGTATGGCCGGACAGGGAAGAGTGAGCAGGAAATTGATGTGTTCCTCGATCTGTTACGCGGAGTTAAGGCGGGGGGGGCAATGAACAACGATTTTGCCACCCTCAAGGAGCGGATAGACCTGGCGGCGTACATAAGCGGCCGCACCGGCCACCAGACCACTCAAGTAGGCACAGATACCCTGGATCTTGCAGCATGCCCCTTCTGTGAGGGGCATGACTGCTTCCGCATCACCCCATCCAAAAAGAGCTACTACTGCTTCCAGTGCAAACCTGACCAGGCTGGCGGCGACGTGTACGACTTTGTGCAACGGCTTGACCAGTGCGACAAGGCAGAGGCCTTGCGCAGGCTGGCGGAAGAGCATGGCTACCCGCTGAGCAATCCGGATCCGGCAGCGCCGGGCTGTACCCTGGAAGAAGAAAAAGCCCTGGAGGGCCGCAAGTCCATCTTTGAAGAGGCGGCCAGCTATTACCATGCCCGGCTGATGAGCGATGGCCGGGCGCTGGGTTATCAGAAAAAGGTACGGCGGCACGCAGAGGAAACCCTTGCCGCCTTCCGGGTAGGGTACACGGACGGCAGGCTGTACGAGCACCTGAAAGCCAGGGGCTACAGTGATGACCAGCTTGTATGCTCTGGCCTGGTCAAGCTCAGGGATGGCCGCCTGACCGACTTCTTTGTACACGACCTCTTCATTTACCCGCACCTGGCCAAGGATGGCCAGGTTGCCGGATTTACCATCAAGGATCAGCGCAAAAAGTACAAGTACCGGCTCCCCGGGGAATACTGGGCCAAGGGCTGCCTGTTTCACAATATGCAAGCCTTCAATGGCAAGGAAGTTGTGCTGGTTGAAGGGGAAAACGACCTGTTGAGTGTGCATGGCCGGGGCGGGGTACTGCATGTGGCGGCCATCAATGGCCAGGTATCCAGGGAGCAGCTTGACTATCTGGCAGAGTGGGCGCCGGGAAAAACCATCTACCTGTGCTTTGACAATGACCAGGCCGGCCAGGCGTACACGGACAAGGTGTGTCAGACTTTGAACAACCTTTGCCTGCCAAAAACCATGATCCGGCTGATGAAAGAGAACAGCACCATGGTACGGATCATCCGTTTTGACCATGAAACCAAGGATGTTGACGAATATTTGAGGGGACAGAACGAGCCAGCCGTAGCCATGGCCGCGCTGCTCAGCGGGGCTGAGCAGTATTTTCCGCCTTTGAAGCGGCTGAAGAAGCTGTACCAGGAGTGGGCTAGAAAAACCGACGAATCAGACCAGGAACGCGCGTTCAACTTCGACACCTACGGCAATATTTGCTTTGAGTGGTTCCAAGCCAGGGGCAAGTTCTTTTTTGACGGCAGCGAAAGCCAGCTCTTCTTCCGCAACAGAATTTACGCGATCGGCAACAACATACCTTTCAAGGCGCTCCTGTACGATCAGGCCGGGATTAACACGGCCACCAATGGCGCTCGCCTGGTGATTCAAACCCTGGAAAGCCAGGCATTTCTGAAAGGCTCGCGCATTTCTTCACCTGGATGGATCTTCACCAATTTTAAAGAAAACACCGTCTATTTCAACCTTTGTGGGGAAGACAGCACTTTGCTGAAGATTGCCCCTGGCAAGATCGAGTTGGTGGCCAATGGCACCAACACAGAACAGGTGCTGCTCAAGAACTCCCCCAAGATGCACCCTATTCGTTATATGCCGGACGCTGACATAGGTAAGGGCATGGCTCGCCTGAAAGAGTTGGTATTTGACAACCTCACCTGCGACCTGGCTGACCGGTATTTCATTGTGTGCCTGCTCATTAACGTGGTGCTGCTGCAGTATGCGAAAGCCAGGGGTATCGCCAAGTTTTCCGGCCCTTCCAGCAGCAGCAAGACCTCGGCCGCAGTGCTGGAGTCGGTGCTTATTTACGGTGAAGACTATGTAACCTCAAGCACCGCAGCCGCTGATTTTTCTGATGCGGCGGTTTCGCCGCTGTCCTTTTCAGACAACCTCGAAACGGACGCTGTGCGGGGCGGTAAGCGTGATTTTCTGCTCACCGCATCCACAGGGGTTACCCGACAGAAAAGAAAGGCTGGGAGCGATTCTGACAACGTGTATGAGCGGGCCTGTTCGCAACTGGTGGTAACCGCAGTTGAACCTTTTACAGACCACGAAATGATCAGCCGTTCTATCGAGATCATTTTTGACAAGAAATTCCAGAATCCATCCTTCAAGGGAATGGTGGCTATAGAGGCAGAGATAAAGGAGGCAAGAGATCTGGTTTTGAGTACGATCTTCAAGATAGTGTCGCATAATGTTTTGCCGAATATTGAACAAAAAAAGGCAGATACCTTGAAGATGATCAACAACGATTATCCAAAACACTCAAAAGAACGGCTGAACGAACTGTACGCCATGCTCTACCTGATTTTAAGGGAGGTGGTGAAATATATCTCCCAGCCAGGGCACCAGGCTGATCCGGCTGAGGCCAGGTGGATCTTTGATCAATGGATTGTGAACCAGAACCACCGCGCCTTTGCCACCTCGGCAGAAACAAACAGGGTGTTGTTCGCCCTAGAGGCTCTGTTGAGGGAATACCAACTGCGTCCAGATGGCTTTAACAGCGCCTACGGAATAGAGGTGGCAGAGTCTGGCGGAACTGAGGGCCAAACAGTCTTCGTTGCTACAACAGGGGAACTGTTCCTGGCCCTTAATTATCTGGCCAAGGAAAGAGGTGTTGCCAATCCGTATACCAATGCGTCGCAACTCGGGGCGCGTATCAGTGATTCCCTGGAAGTATTGAAAGGGGCAGGCTGGGAATTCAAGCAGCATGCTACGGCACGCCAGGGGAAACGCAGGCACCACTTTGTGAAGACTTTTGCAGGGTAACACCAGTTCACGGGGAGAAAGATCAATGCCCCTGGGCGCTGTGAGCCATGGATATACAGCAAAGAAGGTATCCCTTGAAAAGAGGTAAGGGTGGTGCCTTTTAGGTCAAAAAATGGGGAAGGTCAGGCTGAAAATGGCTAAGGTCAGACAAGGGCAGTGTTACGAATTTCTGAAAAAAGGCCGAATCGTAACACTTTTTGCCCTTTTGCAAAAAAAATGTGGGCGTATATGTGAAAACCCATGCACCCTTTACACCCTAAGAACTTAACTATTTATTTTTATTAAATATTTAAGAAAAAAACAGGGTGTAAAGGGGGGTGTAAAGGGGGGTGTAAAGGGGGTGTAAAGCCTTTTTTTGGGTGTAAAGCCCCCCTTTAGAGGGTGTAAAGGTGTTTCCATTGATATCTTATTGTTATTACATCAAAAAATGACCGCCTCATTAGGGGGGGTGTAAAGCCTCAATAGGGTTTACACCCTGAAACAATAACGAAATATCAATATGTTGTGTTGATTTGGTGCAAAGGGTGCATGGTTTTTGAAAATTAACCCCCTTCTTTATTTCAAGGGAAAAAGGCTATGGGCAGAGCAATAAAAGTGTTCGAACCGGTCACCAGGGAACAGATTATCAAGATGAATGCCAGGGCCGCTGAAGCTGGGCTTTCGAAAGAAGAACTGTACGCAATGGTGACGGTCTATGCCGGGATTCCCTTCATGACGGCCTTATCCAGGCAGGAAGCCATTGTGCTGATAGACCGGCTGGAGGGCAAGGAGTGGCCGCGCTATCCGGCCAGGGCGCGCTATGAAAATCAGATCGAGGGCGATACCTCGGAACTGGCGAGCTTTTACCATGTGCGGGACATTCGGCTGATGCTTTGTGAACTGGGCTGGGGCAGGGAACGGATAGCGAGCTGGCTGGTCAAGTACAGGAAGGTGAACAACATCCGTTCCATGGACAGGAAGCAGGCAAAGGCAACCTGGGCGGTTTTGAAAGGGATGGTGGAGAGGAAGACAGGGGCCTGAGAATAGCCTGGCGCGGTGGGCTTCGAACCCACGATATGCACTGGGGTCTTGCGACCTTACTGCCCCGCTGCCGCCTGCGACCATCGCGCCAAGCTGTTTGAAAGTGTAGAGGATACCAACGAAGGAAACAAGGGATATGCAGACAATACCAGGCAAAGCACAGTTTTTTACTGGAAAGAGTGATGAACAACCAATGGAGGAAGAACAATGAGAGCGCATGCGGTTTTGGAAGAAAAGCGAAACCTTGAAAAACAGATTGGCGAAGCCAGGAGTGAATTGAGAGCACTCCCGGATCTTCAATCACTGGAAAATGACTTGCTGTTTGATAAATCACGTTTGGCTGATTTTCGCAAAGCCAATCCTGGGCCCGCTCAAAATTATATCCGCGACAAACGGGAGTACATAGAGAAGCTCGAACAAGCTATCCACGTGAAAGAGAAAGAGTTGGCCGGGCTGACCACCAGGAAAACCAAGTTGAACAATCGCATTGCCCTGCTTGAAAGGCAACTTGGCCAGCTCGACCTTTCTTTTTCCACTGAAGAAGTGGCGGACATTCAGAAAGAGTGGCTGGAACTTGAGGAACGGTTGCACGTATTGGAGGAGGCGCTTTCTTCCACTGAAACGGGCGACAAGACCGCACAAAGGGCCTTGGATGAACTGAATAGCTTAGGGGTGAAGCACGAAGACCTTTTGGCGGATACAGCCCTGGGGGTGGACGGGGCCAGGGAAGAGCTTGGAGTTGTAGCCGCACGCCTGCTGGAGCTGCAACAGCAGTACGAGTTGGAGAAGGAAAAGGAACTGGCCCAGGAAAGAACCGCGGCCGGCCTGCGCCGCAAGATTGAAGAGGTGAACAGTCTTGTTCAGGAGGCACGGCAAATCTACAGGGAGGCCTTGGTAAGGTTCATTCGAGAAGAGATGGACAAGGCTGGGACTGAATATGTTGAGCAGGCAAAGGAGTTTTCACAAAGTTTCCTCCGGATTGTGGCCCTGGCGGGCTTATGTGAAGACCTAGGGGAAAAGATGAATGTATTTGGGCCACGCACGGCCCGGTTCAATATTCCGGCCTTCAGAATTGAACCTTGCATGGAGTTCATCAATTCCCAGATCTTCGATTTTTCGACTGCCGACATTACCCCCGCAGAGGAAGCTGAGGTGGAACGGCTGGCACAACAGGGGTTGAAGTTGCCGCTGTGATATTTGCGGTTCATTGAACAATATCTGGAGAATGAAAGCATGTGGGACACAATTTTTAAGGCTGGCAGACATACCGACTCGCAAGGGCGGGAAAGGGAATACACTGTTGCAGATCTGCACAGGATTGCAGCCAGCAGAGGAGAGATCCCTTTGGTGGTGCATCACCCTGAGAACATTGCCGGTGCCAAGTCCTTTGGCAGGGTCAGCCAGCTAAGGGTGGAGGGGGATAAACTGCAGGCCCAGTATGAAAATGTTCCTGATGAGTTACTGGCCGCAGTGCGGGAAGGCTTGCACCTAAACAAATCCATAGCGCTTGACCCATCAACACTGCAGCTCATGCATGTGGGGCTTCTTGGCAATGGCCAGGAACCGGCCGTTGAAGGACTTGGCCCGGTCTGCTTTTCATTTAAGGAGGCTCCATTCAGTTTTGATTACAGGATGTTCGATTATGTGTAGCCAAGCCAACCCGGGCGATGAGGCGTGAATTGATACATGGGAGGGAGAGGTAAATGAAACTCAGAATTACAGATCTGCCGGAAAAATATCACCCTGCCATAGATGAACTGCCTGGGGACATGAGGCTTATAGCAAGCGGGATGGATGCAGTATTTCAGGGTAAAGGTGTATTGATTGCTTTGGTGCTTTCTGAAATCTTCAGCGGGCAAAGGCTTTACGTGAGCAAAGTACAAAAACCACTGCGCAGGTGGCGAGACGATCAGATCAGATCCAGGTACGACCAGGGCGGGATTACGGGTAAAGAACTGGCCCGGCAATGGGGCCTCAGTCAACGCAGTGTTGAAGAAATACTGGCAACGCCGACGGAGACAATGGACTAGTGGAAAAAGGAGACGGTGCGCCTTTTCTTGATACTGCCCAGGGCAAAGAAGCACTGGAACAATACCTGGGGCAATATAAAGGGGGAAGCCAGCGGGTTTACCGTTCAGAAATTCAGCAGTTTTACGCTTTCAGGGATACATCCACTGTCCAGGTGAGCGCTGCTGAACTCCACCGGTATCAGGAACACCTGGCCAGCCAGCATACCCAGGCCACGGCCAGGCGGAAATTCTCGATTCTGAATGGATTTTTCAAACACCTTCAAGGGCGCTTCAAAGGCTTTGTAAATCCCATTGAAAGCCTGGAAGACTTCAAAACCCACCGGGGAATAGACGGTGCCGAAGTGCAAAAGTATCTGGCGGCATTCCTTGCCGAACAGAACGCTGTAAATACCCGGCGCAGCTACGAGAACCAAATCAGGCTCTTTTTCACCTGGCTAGGAAAAGACCTGGGAGAGGTGAGCAGGGCGGACATCCTTGCTTACCGCGACTATCTCCAAACCGAGAAGCAGCACAAGGACACAACTATCTGGAACAAGTTCATTGCCCTGAACCGCTTCTTCAAGTTTGTGGAGCGCGAGAACCGCAAGTTCAGCAACCCGATTGTGTTCAAAGAACTGAAGCTGGTCTTCCCCAAGAAGGACAAGGGATACTACAGCGTTCTTTCTGTAGCTGAATCTGAGCGGATGCTGAAACAGATCAACCGGAAGACAGCGATAGGCAAGCGTGATTACGCCATTCTTCTTATTTTCCTGGTGTACGGGCTGCGGGCAAACGAAGTGGCCAGGCTTCAACACAGGAATCTGGAACCGGAACGGATCAAGGGGCAGCAGAAGGTATGGATCATTGACCGGAAGGGCCGTTTCCAGAACCGGCCCAAGACGGCCATTATCCTGAATGGGCGCGCTCTGCGGGCCTTTGATGAATGGCTTGAGGCGGCGAAGAAGCAAGGCATCAAACCACACGCAGATTTACCGGTGTTCCTGCCATTCATCTATGACCGCAATTATCAAGAGCTGGTGATTCGTAGAGACCGAAAAAGCCAGCCTCTTTCTGTCAAGGCGGTGGAGAACATTGTTAAAAGGCACCTGGATAAAGCTGGCATCCACCGGGAAGAGACAACCATAAGCCCGCATGCACTGCGGCACACCGCCTTTACCATGCTGGCGCAGGAGGGCGTGAAGTTGCACGACATCCAGAAGCTGGCAGGCCACCAGGACATTAACACCACCATGATCTATGTGCATTCCGCCCAGAGCTATGACGACCATCCAGGCATGCACAACCCGCTGAACCGGTGAGGCGGCTTGACCATCAAAAACCTTCGAGGCGCCCTGGCGGGAAGGCAAGCAAGGCGGCCGATAGCAGGGAGATCTGGCCCTTTATTTTTAACAAGGGCGAATGCGTTTTAACATCTCTGTAACCATCTGTTTTTTCGAACAAAATGAATGGACTACGTGTAATAGTAGGATTATACGCAGCGCCTACTTATTAAAACCATAAAAAATAACGAAATATCAACAGTTTATGTTGTTTTTTCTGGTTGTTGATAGGTTCAAAGCATCCGTTGTTTTAACGGGCAGGTTGAGCGGCACGATTGTATAAAAACAACGATAAATCAATTGGTTGCGAGGTTCAAACAATCTTCACAATGTTAAAATTCAGGACGATTTTAACATGTAAACATCTGACACGCTGTGTTTTTGCAGGTGGGGCCGGGGGCGCGCCCTGAATCGGGCCATTTTATGTCCATGGGGGGGCATTGTTGCTAAAATGCCACAATAGCACAGGGTTAGAGTTAAATGGTTTCAAAATGGTTGTAAATGGTTGCGCGATAATTGTGCAAAAAGTGCAAAATGTTAGGAGCTTACATGAAGGCAGTGAAAGAGATCAAAAAAGTTCAGGTGGATGGCAAAAAATACCTCATGCCAGTAGAGGATGTTGATGTTGAAAAGCTCATCCAAAAAGGGCTGAGGCTCAACAGCCTGTTGAAGAATGATTTTTTTCAGATGTTCAAACCCAGGAGGCAGCCTCATCC
>JAAYIE010000050.1 GCA_012744275.1 Desulfobulbaceae bacterium | reverse complement strand
GTGCTGTCCCATAAACCTCGTAATGCTAATTCCATATTTCTCTTTTCAAGCACGTTTTTAGCCGGCATCGGTCGGTATCGAAAAACACTCTTCAAAATATCTGTATGCACGTCTACGTCACTTTATCCTCGCCCCTTGCTTGCATCTGTAATCTGAAACTGGAATGCACTTTGCTAACATTCATTGTTGTAAAAACAACCTATTAAAATACCATAGATGCACTCAGGCCTGCAAATGAAAGCAAGAAACAGAGCAGCACCTTGGCTGTAATTCATAATGATGCCGCCTGGTGGGTCTGGCGGCAACGAACTCAGACAAGGGTTGAAATAATGAGTCAATTACTCCAGCCGCAAACGGCCTCATTCCTCTCTGGACAACCGTACCCCGGATGGGGCATACTGAAACCCGCTCTGTCAGACTGTGCCGGAGAGCAGAAGCTTACCTTGGCCATATAAACCATAACTCGAACCCACCCTAAAGCAGACGCCAAACCGTCTGGAAAAAGAGGCCTCCCTAAAACAACCCGTTGCATTCGCAACAGCACCGGCATTGGCCTTCCACCAAAACCCCGGAACTCTGTATGACCCTGCCCAACATTCGCTACGGCATTGATGATCGTCCGCCCCTGGCTGCCCTTTTGCTTTTTGCCCTGCAGTGGCTGGCTGTAACGGCTGTTTCGGCTATTATCATGGGCAAGGTGGTGGCGGCTCTGCATTTCGACGAGCCTGCGGCGCAGTTTCTCTACATGCAAAAACTGCTTTTCATTACCGCTATGAGCCTGATTGTTCAAATTGCCATCGGTCACAGGCTCCCGCTGGTGGTGGGCCCTGCTGTCATCCTGCTGGTAGGGATAATCTCCAGTGGCCAGCAGGACATCAACACCATCTACACCAGTATCATGGCTGGTGGTATCTTTCTGAGCCTGCTCAGCGGCCTCGGCCTGTTCCACCATGTTGCCAAACTGTTCACCCCCAGGGTTGTAGCCACTATCCTGGTTCTGATCGCCTTAACCATTACCCCCACCATCCTCAAGCTGTTTCTGGACGCATCCAGCCCGCAAGCTGTCCCTGCAAACCTGCTCTTTGGCCTGGCATTGCTTTTAGCCATGCTGGGAGCAGACCGCTTGCTTAAAGGAGTGTGGCGCTCAACCTTGCTGGTATGGGCCCTGGTGGGCGGCAGCATTGCCAGCATGCTGCTGCTTCCTGCATCTTCCATACAGCAGCAGACTGATCTGCCGTTATTTTCATCCGTTCTTAAAAATTGCACCACCAACCTTAGCTGGGACCCTGGACTGATCCTTTCCTTTTTCATCTGTTTCATTGCGCTTGCCATCAACGATTTGGGCTCCATAGAATCCATCGGCAAATTGCTGCAACCTGCTGGCATGCCGCACCGCGTATCCAGGGGCATGTTCATCACCGGGCTTTCCAATGTTGCGGCCGGCTTCCTAGGGGTTATCGGGCTGGTCAATTTTTCACTGACCGCAGGCATCATCGCTTCAAATGGTAATGCATCCCGATTCAGCTTTCTCCCAGCCGCCCTGGTATTGCTCCTGGTGGCATTTATGCCGCCGGTGGTGGCCTTTGCCTGGAATGTGCCATCCGTAGTGGTCGCGGTCATGCTGTTGCACATCATGAGCATGCAACTAGCTGCCGGCCTGATGGTAGCCTTTGGCACACCCGGCTTCAGTTTCCAGGATGCACTCATCATCAGCATTCCTGCCATGGCAAGTGTTTTGGTTTCCTACTTGCCGCCGGAGGTAACAGCTTCTTTTCCACAAATCCTGATTCCGGTGGCCAGTAATGGCTTTGTGGTGGGCACGCTCCTGGTGCTGCTGCTAGAACACGTACTGATGCGGCAGAAGAAATAAGGCAGATTAAGCAGAAACTGCCGACGGTCCGACACTATCGGATTGTTGCAAAAACGTAAGCTTTAATACTCTGCACAGCATTTTGAGCATTCCTCCAATATTTCTTTTATCACCATGCCTTAAGCCGACTATCAGCCTGTCGGTTTAACTGAACATTCAACCCACGCTTAACAACTGCCCGCCTCAAAGTGGGCAGTTGTTAAGTGTGTCTGCCAGCATATTTTTACTTGCCGTCATCGTTATATTT
>JAAYIE010000049.1 GCA_012744275.1 Desulfobulbaceae bacterium | reverse complement strand
CGGACAGGCGTATGTTGCAATTTTTATAATGATATTTCAATATGTTAATTGCAGAGGCAAACAACTTTCGTTGATGAATGCTCACGGATTCAGGAATGAGATCAGCGGGCGATAAGGCTAACTCAGATGCGAATAACACAGGCTTTACGCCGACATTAATGATGGAAAAAAGCGAAACGAATAGAGCGAATATGGTAACTAGAGCTCCCCAATATTTCCGACTCTGCTCCTCCATTTGTTGCTCAAGTTGCTTTGTACGCACTTCAATAATTTTATTCACTGCATAGATCAAACTGTTTACATCTTCAGCCCTCGCTTTATCACCATCTATTAACCGAGGCACCCTTATACCTGCTGCCTCAATTTCTGTACGTATCGGGTAGTCTCCAAGTGAGTTTTCACTAATGCGGTAGACAGTTCGTTTAAGAAATTTGCATCGAGGATTCGGAGGCAAGACTGTTTTGTCTAGGAAGCCTTCCGCAACCAATAAGGCGAGTGCATTTTTCAATGAGTCCTCTGGAACTTCTTGAAACTCAAGGAGAATGTGTTCCTCAAGCAGGGTGTTAGGCGCCCGGTTGTAGAACAGTAACTTAAGGTTGTCGATAATTTCCATGAGGGATCTACTTCCTGACCCAACAACCTAGTTGTGATAGACTAGCTAAAACTTTTCCAGTCAAGCCCGCACCAAGTCCACCAACTGCTCACACTGCATTTCAGCGCTCTCCTGCAACGAAAAAGGCTTTTGCTCCTGACTCTGCATATTACGGAGAATGGCTTCCTTCTGTTCCCACTCCTGCGCACCCACAATGAGGGTGTAACGGGCCTGCAACCGGTTGGCTATTTTCATCTGCGCTTTCAGACTGCGGTCGCTGTAATCAATGGCTGCCCGCACCCCGGTTTTGCGCAGCAGTTGCGCCAGGAGCGTGCAGTGGCCAAGCGCCTCTGGGCCAAGAGCCGCCAGATAGATATCCGTGCCGTCGGTATCGGCTGCTGCAGCTTGCTGCAGCTCCATCAACAGCACGATGCGTTCCATGCCCATAGCAAAGCCAATGCCGGAAACCGCCGGGCCGCCAAGATCCTCGATCAGACCATCATAGCGGCCACCGCCACCCACCGCGGCCTGTGCACCGAGTTGATTGGTGATGAATTCAAAGGTGGTGCGGGTGTAGTAGTCCAGCCCGCGCACCATGAAACGGTTGAGGTTGTAGCAGATACCCAGCATGTCGAGCGTTGCCCGCACAGCCTTGAAATGCGTGTCGCAGTCTGGGCAGAGCGATTCCATCATGGCGGGCGCATCAGCCACCAGGGCGCGGCACTCCGGTTTTTTGCAATCCAAAACGCGCAGAGGGTTGGTGTGCAGGCGGCGTTGGCAGTCAGCGCAGAGTTGATCCTGCACCGCTTCCAGTCTGGTGATCAGGTTTTGTCGGAAGGGTGGGCGGCACACCGGGCAGCCCAGGGAATTCAGCTCCAGGCTGACATCAAGCCCCAGCTCATCAAAGAGCATCTGACCCAGCGCGATCAGTTCGGCATCCACCTGGGGTTCCACCGGGCCGATGATTTCCGCATCAAACTGATGAAATTGGCGCAGCCGTCCCTTCTGCGGCCGCTCATGGCGGAACATCGCACCCATGGTGTATAAACGCTGCACCGGCTGCTGCACGTGCATACCATGCTCAATAAAAGCCCGCATGATGGAGGCTGTGGCCTCGGGCCGCATGGTAGAGCCTTTGTCGACAAAGGTGTACATCTCTTTTTCCACCACATCCGTGGCTTCACCAATGGAGCGGACAAAGAGTTCGGTCTTTTCCAGAATGGGCGTGCGGATCTCGCGCATGCCAAAGCGGCGGCACACCTCGGTGGCGCAGGCCTCCAGCCGCTGCCACAGGTGAATCTGTGCCGGGAGAATGTCCTTAAAGCCGTTGATGGCCTGCAGTTTCGTCATGATTACTATTGGTTGTAAAAATCAGTGATACAAAGGATAAAAAAGAAAAAATTTACCCCAGAAGCAGGGTGTGCGTCAAGTCGATGTAGATTATTTTGCTCATCACCCCTATAATAGGTTAGTGGTGCTGTCTGCAGTCCGACTCCGTAATTCGTTGCGGTGAGAGGCACGGTGGAGAGTCGAGATATACATTTTCAGCTTTTTTACAAACGAGACTTACATGAAATTGCCAGAATTGAAAATAGGATCCCTGATCGCCAAAATTCCCATTATCCAGGGTGGAATGTCCGTGCGGGTGTCTACCTCGGCCCTGGCGATACCTGTGGCCGAATGTGGTGGTATTGGTACTATCGGTGGCTCCGGCATCCCGGTCGAAGAATTGAAAGAGGATATCCGCAAGGCGAAAAATGCCACCAAGGGCGTTATTGCGGTCAACATCATGTATGCCATGCGGGATTTTTATGAGCTGGTCATGGGTTCCATTGAGGCGGGCGCCGACATGATTATTACCGGAGCTGGCTTTTCCCGTGATATCTTCAAAATCGGTAAAACCCACAATATTCCGATTGTTTCCATTGTTTCCTCCGCCTCTTTCGCCAAGCTGGCAGAAAAATTGGGGGCAGCGGCGGTTGTAGTCGAGGCTGCGGAAGCCGGTGGACACCTTGGCACCAGCCTGTCCCTGCGGGAACTTTTTCCCACCATCCGCAAGGCAGTGTCGAGTATTCCGCTCATTGCTGCAGGAGGCATCACCAATGGCTTTGAGATGGCCGAGATGATGGATGCGTACGGCGCCGATGGTGTGCAGATTGCCTCGCGCTTTGTCTTGAGTGAGGAATGCTCGGTTTCCCAGGAATTCAAGGAAGCCTATCTGAAGGCGCAGCAGGAAGATATTGTTTTGGTGAGTTCGCCGGTGGGATTGCCGGGTCGGGCCATTAAGACGCCTTTTGTCGACAAGATGCTGGCGGACGAGGACATTGCCGCCAAAACCTGCCGCTATCAGTGCCTGAAAAAATGTAATTACAAATACTGCATCAGCGAGCGTCTTCTCGCTTCCCATGACGGCGATATGGAAAATGGTCTGGTCTTTTCTGGTGCCAACACCTATAAAATGAAGGAGATTTTACCGGTACGGGAAATCTTTAACCGTTTTGTTAAGGCCGCCGAGTCGGTGTATAAAGAACACCCAGCCGAAAAACCGGCGGTGGTGGGTGCCGCAGCCCGCTAATTCAGCCTGCTTTTCCTCTGCCTCAACCTATGTGAGTATGGCCAACCCGCCCCAAGATATCGATATCAATACAGAGGACATTACCCCTCTGCCAGTGCAGGCGACTATTATTTCTGAAAGCGAGCATCCCATTCGTGAACAGCAACTCGACCGGGAAGCGCTCAAGGTATTGTACCGCCTGCGTGATGCCGGGTTCAAAGGGTATCTGGTGGGCGGGGGCGTACGCGATCTTTTTCTTGGCAAAAAACCTAAAGATTTCGATATTTCCACCGATGCCCGCCCAGGACAGCTGCGGCGGTTGTTTCGTAACAGCCGCACCATTGGCAGACGTTTCCGTTTAGTGCAGGTTTTTTTTCGCGGTAATAAAATTATAGAAGTTTCTACTCTGCGCTCCCGTAGCGAGTTTGAAGAGGATGGCGAGGGTGAACTGCTCGCATCCAACAACACCTTCGGTACCCTGGAAGAGGACGCCTTTCGCCGGGATTTGACCATCAACTCGCTTTTTTACGAGATCGAGAGCCGTACGGTGATTGATTACGTGGGTGGGGTGGAGGATTTGAACCGCGGTATTATCCGCATGGTGGGCGACCCGGGACAGCGCTTCAGCCATGATCCGGTGCGTATGCTGCGGGTGGTGCGCCATGCGGCGCGCACTGGTTTTGCCATTGATCCAGCCACGTTTGAAGCCCTGCAAGAGCACAGCGGCGAGCTTATGCTCTGTCCGCCGTCGCGGCTGCGCGATGAAATTTTGAAAGATCTCCGCTCAGGTGCAAGCAAGCCTTGGGCTGAACAGTGCATGGCCACGCCGCTTTGGCTGACGCTTTTTCCCTTTTACCAGGACTGCGATCAAGCTGGCCGCAAAGAAGCGGCACAGCTTGCGCTCCTGCGCATCCTGGCCGAGATTGACCGGGTGTATCAGAGTGATACCCAGGAGCAGCCTGTTCATATAGATGAATACTTTCTCTTTGCTGCTCTGCTTTTGCCTTGGGCCGAAGTGCATTTCAAACTGCCGGGTGAACGCCTGCGTGGACCACAATTCCACGAACGGTTTTCAGCCCTGCGCGACGATATCGGCCAGCGCTTCGGCACACCTTTTAACATCCCGCGCATGGCCAAGGAGCGTATCAGCACCCTTTTGATCAATCTTTCCACCTTGCACCACGCAGGTAACGCTAAAGAGCATCCGAAGTGGCTGAAGAGAAAAAGCTACTATCCGGAGTGCAAACGCCTTTATGATCTGTACCTGCTCGGCCGTGGTATCAGCGTTACCGGCATAGCCATCGAGGATTTCTTCGGGCCTGCGGCGCCCATGCGCGGCGAAGGCGGCAAAGTCGAGGTAATCAGCGCAGTACAGGAAACTTCTTCGTCTTCCCGGGGCAGAGGCGGCCCCGCCTTCAGCAACAAGAAGAACGGTATCTTCGGCCTGCGCTCCAAGCGTCATTCCTGAGTATTTTCCATGCTTCGTTTTTTGCTGTACAACATTCGCTACGCCGCAGGTATGGGGAGTGCCTTCCATTTGCCGTTCCCCTATGCCGGGTATCTGCGCCCCTCTTCGGAACATTTCAAAAAGATTATGGCCTTTATCGCCGAAATGAACCCGGATATCATTGGCCTGGTCGAGGTAGACAGCGGCTCCTTTCGCACTGGCAGGCAGAGCCAGGCGGCGCTTATTGCGCAGGAACTGGGTTATGATTACGTCGGCGAGAGCAAGTATGGCGTTGGAGCAATGGCCTCGCGTCTGCCCGTGCTCAAGTCTCAGGGCAATGCTGTGCTTTCCCGTATGCCCATTATCAGCCATCGTTTTCAGTATTTTGATGAAGGGGTCAAGCGCTTGATCATCCAGGCCTGTACGGAACACCTCACTGTTTTTCTGGTGCACCTATCCCTCACCTACCGCAAACGTCAATATCAGCTGGAACGCCTGTACCGGTTGATCCGAAAAGTACAGCGGCCGGTTTTCCTGGCTGGAGATTTCAACGTGCTCTGGGGCAGCCGTGAGATGGAACTTTTTTTAGGGGCAACGGGGCTGTGCAGCGTCAACCACGAGCGTATTCCTTCACACCCGAGCGACCAGCCTACTCGCGAGTTGGATTTCATCCTGCACAGTCCGGAGTTGCGGCCAGTGCGTTTTTTCTCCCCGACCATCACTCTGTCCGACCATGCCCCGCTGGTGTGCGACTTCGAAATGTGCTAACTGATTTGTTCTGCCGCAAGGCCAATTGCTGAGCCATTGCGGCCGCAGATGCCGCTTGTCTCTGCCTTTGCGCGGCGGAAGGAAAAGTAGTCCCGGTTACAGCGGGTACAGATATTGGCACTGTCAATGCGCCCTGGCCTGACCCCAGCTTCGCTGAGCTGCCTGCGGCTGATGGCCCAAAAGTCAAAATGGGCCGGTTTGTCCTGTGTCGCGTAAGCATGCATCCACTCGGGCAGTTCTTTGTGATAATTGATGAATTCCGCACAACAGGGCCCAAGCGATGGGCTAATTACTGCACGGAGATTGGCGGGTTTCACTGCAAATTCTGTGGCCATTTGGGAAATAGTGAGGCCAATGATGCCGGCCACGCTGCCGCGCCAACCGCAGTGGATGGCCGCGATTATCTGTTGTACCGGATCGTGCAGGAGCACAGCCTGGCAGTCTGCCTGTTGGATCATCAAGGCAATGCCCGGCTGGTTCGAGATAACTGCGTCATAGCCCTGGTATTCTTCTTGGCCAGGCGCTTGCTTGAGCACTAGTATCTGCTCGCCGTGCACTTGTCCCAGAGAAACCAGACTGCTCAAGCCAAGGCTGTTCAAGGCTATCTTCCTGTTGTGGAGCACATTTTTGAGTGCATCACCAACACCAAAGGACAGGTTGAGTGCGCTAAAGTGTCCGGTGCTAACGCCGCCCAAGCGGCAGAACATGCCGTGGACGCAATCGAGAACCTGGCTCGTAAGCACGGGTGGAGCAGGCGGGAGGGTGCGCCCGCAGGGGGATTCAAGGCTAGAGGGTTGTGCTGTCATGGCTGAGCCGGGGAAAGTAGCGATTCAGAAAAGAAAACGGGAAAGCAGGAATATTCTGCTTTCCCGTATACCGTGTAGGTACCACAACCCCGGCAGCAGGGCAAGGCGCGTCTAGAAGTGGGCCTCCAGCATCAAGTAGACCTGGTTGGCGCTTTCCACCGGGTTCATGCCCAGCATTTGCAGGGCCTCGCGATCGCTGTCCAGATCATACGGTTTGAAGTTGTAGTTGGAGCCGCCGGCGTAGTCGTAACTGTAGTACTGCCAACCCAGACGCATAAAGGCCTTGGCGTAACGCGACAGGGCCTCGCCCACGGGCAGATCGTAAATCAGGTACAGTTCGTAGGCATCGCCCCGGGTCGCCAGCTTGGACATGTATAAATCATCATGACCCGGAGTGAAGGCTACCCAGTAGCGTGAGCCGTGGTTGTACTCGGCTCCCAGTTTCAAGCCGATGCTGTCTATGTCGTAGCGGATACCGGTATACACGGAATAACCATTTTCCGAGCCGGTATTCGGGCCGCTTTGCCCCATAGCCATGGCAGCATAGTCGTTAAACATACCGTTGCCATTGGGGTCGGTACGGCTCCAGCCTCCAGCAAGAAAGTAGTTGAGCTGGCCGGTTTTAGCAGTGTATACGCCGGTGGCGTGGTACATCTGGCCCAGGTCTTTCTGCTCACCGTAACCGCCTTGCTCTTGGGGCATGCCTGCACCATACCGGACAAAATCGCTGCTGAAGGCGGGATAATTGTAAAGGTTATACACACGAAAGAGCTGCAGGTTGAGGAATCGCTCTCCTTTGTCCAGCACATCCCAGCTGAATCCGGCAAAGTCGGTGTCATCCACAGGAAAGGCATTGGGATCCTTGTCCCAGAGGAGGCCGTTTTCAAAGCCACGGCCATAGCAGAAACGGATTCTGCCTTCACCCAGAGCCTCAATCCCCCAGTCGTAGGCGTAGCCCAGAGTCAGGCCATCAAAAGGGTAATCCATATAAGCGACAGGGGTAGCCATACGTTTGTCGTTATTCATACGCAGGTGCGCGGGCGGGCCGTCGGTGGTAGGACGTCGGCCAATGGAGAACCAGATGGGCAGGCCACCGATTTCCGTCCAGTTGATGTAGGCGCGATCCACGTACAGGGCGCTGTCGTTCGGGGTTCTGGTGGTATTGCCGTCAAAAATAGGGTACCCATCGGCAAGGTCGTTGGGGGTTGACTGCATGCCCCAAGCTTTGTACATGGCCAGCCGTCCCCTGAATTCCAGGTTTTCCGTTGCCTGTACCCGCATGTTGAGCCTGAGACGATTGGTGAAGAGAGTATCATTTTCCTGGTCGCCTTTGGATATTCCACCAAATATAGGCATGCCCGTAGTCGCATCCATACCAGTCATGCCCAGGGGTGTGCCTGCAGCAAAGACATTACTGGCCCTGTAAAAATCAGCACGGCTGCGGAATTCACCACTGAGTTCAAAGCGTGAGGCCAAGTCCCAGGATTCGGAACGCTCGTCAAGGGAATCAACGGTATCCACATACTCGCTTACCACTTCCTTTTGCTTGGCCATTTCCGCCTTCAGCTCGTCAAGCTGGCGGGAAAGCTCCTCGATCCGCTGTTCCAGTTCTGCCTGAGTGGCGCTGCTGGAGCCGGCCAGGGCCAATGATGGCAATGCCAACGTTCCAGCTAATGCGATGATGGATAGGGATTTCAACATGGTGCGCCTCCTTACTGGTGAAAGTAATGTGACCGTGCTTGTCTGAAAGGCTCTGTGCAGCAGGGATTAAAAAAACATTAGTAGTTCAAAATTTTATATTCAAGATTTTTTTATCACTGCATCAAAAGAATTGTTGCAGGCATGGGTGTCTTGTTCCCAAGGTTTTTTCTGGTTACATTTTACCCGTCTTTACGAGTTGGAATGGGTACTATTTCCCCGCTTTTTCTGCTTGCCAGTAGCCAGTTGGACAGTGCTTGTGGCTGTATAACTTCTTAACCCCTTGATACTCCTCGAACTAATTCGTGCAGCCATAACTAAACTTATTGGCATGATTTTTGATGTATAGTTTTTAACGTGTTTCAGACAGCGGCCTGACGCGCTGGTGCAATACGCCCCTGCGGGTGACTGAACGCGTACCTTGTTTACCAAAACATTGCTGTTGCTCGAGTTACCTTTCTTCTGCTTGATTGGATCCGATGAAAAATAAGATTTTCTTTATAGTCATAGCCATCCTTGTTGCAGGCGCTGCTCTCTGGTACTGGCGGCAAAATAATGCTGCAAACCAGGTGAACTATCTTACCGAAACTGCTGCCCGTGGAACCGTTACCCGCCAGGTGGTGGCTACCGGCAAGATGGATGCAGTGGATCTGGTCAGCGTTGGCGCACAGGTTTCCGGCCAGATCGAGAAGGTGCATGTGCGGTTGGGGCAGCAGGTGAAAAAAGGGGAGCTGGTGGCGGAGATTGATTCCATCTCCCAGCTGAACCAGTACAATACGGATAAGGCTGCTCTGGCCAGCCATCAGGCACAACTGGTGGCCAAACAGGCGGCGCTTCGTATTGCCCAAACTCGTTACGACCGGGAAAATGCCCTGCGCAAGCGGGATGCCACATCCAAGGATGCCTACGAGGATGCGGTTAACGGTTTGGCCCTGGCCAAGGCTGAGGTGGCCCAGGTGCAGTCCCAGATCAGGCAGACCGAACTGGCTCTGGATACGGATGAGCTGCGCTTGGGATATACTAAAATCACTGCGCCTCTGGATGGCACCGTGGTGGCGGTGGTAGTGGACGAAGGCCAGACCGTGAACGCCAATCAGACCACGCCCACCATTGTGCAGATTGCGGATTTGGGCAAGATGGAAAATAATATTGAGATATCCGAGGGCGATATCGGCGTGATCAAGGAAGGTATGCCCGTGGAGTTTACCGTGCTGTCCATGCCGGATATCATCTTTAAGAGCAGCATCAGTTCGCTTGACCCGGGCATGACTACGCTCTCCGACGGCAAATACGGCAGCAGTTCCGCCAGTTCCAGCAGTGCCGGGGCGTCCGGTGCCGGCTCTGATGCCGTGTACTTCTACGGTAAGGCCAGGATGGATAATCCCGACGGCCTGTTGCGCATCGGTATGACCACGGAAAATATCATTACCGTAGACGAAGTGCGAGACACACTGGTGGTGGCGATTACCGCGGTGCAAAATGGCCCTGGCGGGAAGAAAAGTGTGCAGGTACTGAATGCCGCAGGCGAACCCGAGGAGCGTGAGATACGTACTGGCTTATCCGACGGCATTCATGTGCAGATAGTAAGCGGCCTGGAAGAAGGTGAAGCTGTTATCATGGGACAGCTTACCCAGGCAGAAATTAACAGAGGCGGAAGCGGTATGGGTGGGCGCCGCATGTCCGGAGGCCCAAGACGATGAACAGGATTATCGAGCTTGAAGGCATCAACAAGTTCTTCGGACAGGGCGCAAGTCGTATCCAGGTTTTAAAAGATGTGACCTTTTCCGTGGAACATGGTGATTTTGTCGCCATTATTGGCCAGTCGGGCTCGGGAAAATCTACCCTGATGAATATTATCGGCTGCCTGGATACACAGAGTTCAGGTATCTGCCGCATTGACGGCGACGATACCGGCAGCCTCAGCCCGGACCAACTGGCTGCCCTGCGCAGTCGCTCAATCGGCTTTATTTTTCAACGCTACAATCTCTTACCTACCTTATCCGCCACAGAAAACACAGCCCTTCCCTCTGTGTATGCAGGCATGGCTGGCAAGCTGCGCACTCAGCGCGCCCATCAACTGCTGACCGAGCTGGGCTTGGGAGATAAATTTACTAACCTACCCACTGAACTTTCCGGCGGGCAGCAACAGCGGGTGAGTATTGCCCGGGCACTGATGAACGGTGGCCGTCTCATCCTGGCCGACGAGCCCACCGGCGCACTTGATTCCAAAAGCGGCGAAAATGTCTTGCAGGTCCTCAAGGCGCTCAATGAAAAAGGCCACACCATTATCGTGGTCACCCATGACCATGGTGTGGCCAGCCATGCTAACCGCATAATCGAGCTTCACGATGGTGCGGTGATTGCAGATCAGCGTACCCGTCCGCTCGACAAAGCCGACGTAAAAGAAGTGCAGCCGCAGTGCCCAGATAAGCGCCTCCATCGCTTTGCCGGCAGGGTTGACCAGCTCCGGGAAGCCTTCCGCATGTCGGTGCAGGCTATGCTGGCTCACAAGTTGCGTACCTTGCTCACCATGCTGGGTATTATTATTGGCATTGCCTCGGTAGTTTCAGTGGTGGCACTGGGCAGCGGGTCGCAGCAGAAGATTATTGCCGATATTAATGCCATGGGAACCAACACCATCGACATCATGCGTGGTTCCGGTTTTGGAGACCGTCGCGCCGGACGTATCCGTACGCTCACCGTGGCTGACGCCAACATCCTGGGCAAGCAATCCTACATTGCAAGCGTTACTCCAAATACCACCAACAATGGCGATCTGGTTTACCGTAATAACACGCTCTCTGCCATGCTCAACGGAGTAGGTGAGCAGTACTTTGAGGTGAAGGCACTGGCCATGGCACAGGGACGCTTTTTTGACCATAACGATGTCCGCGCCACCGCATCCTACGTGGTTATTGATTACAATACCTACAGCCAGCTTTTTGCGCTCGGTGAAGATGCACTGGGCAAGGTCATTCTGTTCAGGCAGAAGCCGCTCAGGATTATTGGGGTGCTCAAGGAGCAGGAACGCAGCTTTGGCCCTGGATCCAGCAGTCTCAACATTTATGCGCCCTACACCACGGTGATGCGGCGGATTACCGGGACAAAATTCATCAGTTCGATCACTGTGAAGGTCAATGATCACGTTTTGCCGCTGATGGCGGAAAAGAAGCTCACCGAACTACTCACAGCCCGCCATAAAAAACAGGATTTCTATACCATCAACACCGACAGCATCAGGAAAACAGTGGAAAGCACCACCGGGACTCTGAAGCTGCTCATTTCGGGCATTGCGGTGATTTCTCTGGTGGTGGGCGGTATTGGTGTAATGAACATCATGCTGGTGTCGGTAACCGAACGTACCCGGGAAATTGGGGTACGCATGGCCGTGGGAGCAAGACAGCGCAACATTATGGAGCAGTTTTTGATTGAGGCGGTGCTCATATGCATGGTGGGCGGCCTTTTCGGCGTGGCGCTTTCCCGTCTTCTTGGCGTAATTTTTTCCATGCTGGTCAGCAATTTTCCCATGGTTTACTCCACCTGGGCAATGGTGCTTGCCCTGGCGTGCTCCTCGGCTATTGGTATTGTTTTTGGCTTCATTCCGGCCCGCAACGCCGCCCAGCTCAACCCCATCGACGCCCTGGCCAGGGAGTAACCATGATAAATCAGCAAAAAATAATGCGTTTTTGCTCTGGCTGCCTGTTTATCGTGATTATCTTGGGGCTGAATGCCTGCGCCAGGCCGCAGATGAAAACCGGTTTACATAACGATTTGTTGAGCATGCAGGAGATGGAGCAGCGCTTTGTGCAGGACGAGATCTGGTGGCGTGGCTACGGCGATGCAGCTCTTGTGCACTATGTTGCCCTTGCCTTGGAGCGTAATGTGGATTTTGCCCAGAGCTCAGTACGTATCCATAGCGCCCTGGTGCGGGCGCAGTTGGCCGGAGCGGATTTGTTCCCCACCGCGTCTGGAGATATTTCTGCCTCTGTTCGCCGCAACCTGGAGGCGGATACCACCAGCCGTAGCTATCAAACCAGGCTTGGCTTGCAGTACGAGATTGATCTTTGGCAGCGCCTTCGCCACACAGCCAGCGCACGGGCCTGGGAGCATCGCGCCACCATTGCCGACCAGGAGTCGGTGCGTCTGAGCCTGATTCATTCCGTCATCAACAGTTATTTTTCATTGCGTTACCTGGCAGAGGGGCAGCGGGTGTTGGACAAAAGCATGGTCCGTTATGAAGAGGTGCTGCAGCTGGTGCGCAGTAAGGCGGAATTGGGCAAAGTGGCGTCGGTTGAGGTGCAGCAGGCTGAACAATCGCTCTTGTCAGCACAAAACAGATTAAGCAACCTGGCCGCCGAAGAGACGACAGTGCGACAAGCCCTGAGTGATCTGTTGAACGACCGGTCGGGCGAGCTGCCGTCACTATCCAAGGAGCCTTTACTTACACAAAAGACCTTGCCGGTGGATCTGCAGGTACCGATATCCGCCCTGGCGGCACGTCCGGATATACAAGCTGCGGAAGCCCGCTTTGCCGGCGCATTCAGGAATATTCAGGCCAGCTATGCTGCCTGGTACCCGGCGTTGAGCCTGGGCGCTGCTTTGGGCACGGAATCCAGCCGCAGCAGCAATCTGTTTGAATTTCCTTTTCTCAGTGGAACCGTTGGTTTGAACCTGCCCTTTCTCGACTGGGAAAAGGTGCGGGCGAATGTTCGTCTGAGTGAGGATGAATACGAGTTGGCCCGGCTGGATTTTATCCGGGCAATTACTACGGCATTGAATGAAGTGCGGGCCTCATACGGGGTGAGCAATCACAGCAGTCGTTCCTTAAGCCTGTTGCTCGAGCGTTTCAAACGGGAACAGACGATTAGCGCCTATTATAAGGCCCGCTACGAGTTGGGTGCAGGAGAGCTGAAGGATTATTTGGAGGCACTCAACCGTGAAGATGATACTCTTTTGAGCGCCCTGCAGGGCAAGTATGTGCTGCTCCGAGATGAAAGCACGGTGTATCGGGCCATGGGCGGCAGATTTCTGGTGAAATAGCGAATACCTTGTGTACCGTATGCCTTTTTCCTGCTTCTTGGCTTCCATTTTGACCCGGAAATGCAATAAGCTTTAAGGAGATGATAACCAGGCCGCCGCCCCAGAGGTAGGGATGCTTGATGTGTATCTTACCTTGTGCCATGTATGGTAACTGCTTCTGCGTCAGTGCCGGAAAGGTTGCTACCTTCTCTCTGCTGCTTCCTGTTGGCGTTGCAGGCTTCTTCCAAGGGAATGCTGGTGCGAATTTACCACTTTGTGACATCCTGAAAAGTGTATAGAGTAAGCTGATAGGTTGTTCTCGGTGGTGATCTTGCTACAAATAGGTAAGCTGAGTTGTGGTTGCCTTATCTATCCGTTATCCGTACTGCACCTCATTACGCCTGGTTTGCGGTCATGTAAGAATTGTATCACTTGCTTTAGAAAAACATTTGCTAAAAAATTGTAGACACTGCATATTTTTTATTCCGAGAGCGGCAAAACATCAGTACCACTGGCACAAAATTCTTCATTATATTTTAATTCATGAAAGAAAAAATTAAGTCTTTTTTCGCCTCTGCGGATCGCTCAAGTTCTCAAGAGTTAAGTGAAAAAATCTGCCTTATCAGCAATGATCCCGTGGTTGAGGGCGTGCTGTCTTCTGCAGGGGGACTCCTGGCTGTTTTGGATGAAAACCGGCAAGTTATAGCCTTAAACGACGCCTTTCTCAGGGAATTGGGGATAGATAACGCCTCGGAGGCGCTTGGTATGCGTCCTGGGGAAGCTTTAAGCTGTGTGCATGCAGATACAGGGCCTGGAGGTTGCGGTACTTCCCAACACTGCTCTACCTGTGGCGCGGTTCTGGCGATTCTTTCAACTTTAAGTGATGGCAAACCAGCGGAGAAAGTGTGCTCCTTGGCGGCAAAGCGAGGAGGAACGTTGATGGATCTGGTGCTCTTGGTAAAAACGCAACAGATTATTGTATCAGAAAAAAAATTTCTGCTTATTTTCCTTCAGGATATCACTAAAGATTATCAACGTGCATCCCTTGAGCGAGTATTTTTTCATGATTTTAATAATATGCTGACCGTTATTTCAGGATCGAGTGAATTGCTTCTGGAACTGCAACCATCGAAAATCGTAAATAACATTCAAATCATTTCCCAGCGTATGCGTAAGGAAATGGAGTTGCATCAATCGATTTTGAGCAGTGGATCTGTTGGTTATACCAAAGAGTTAGACAACGTTCATTTATCTGATATAGTTTCGACTTGATCTGACACCTTGGTTGTCAAACTGAGGGTTACCGGTTTTGATAATGGTGCAAACCTGGAATCAAAACAAAAGGAGGCAACCCTCATGTTGTATGGTAACGAACGTAT
>JAAYIE010000048.1 GCA_012744275.1 Desulfobulbaceae bacterium | reverse complement strand
ATTTCCGGCACCTGCTCAGTGTAGGTTATTTTGCCATCTTCATCCAGTACCACCACTGCCCGTGACAGCAAGCCCTGCAACGGCCCGGAGGTAATGAGTACACCATAGTCCTTGCCAAAGGAAGGATTGCGAAAAGGATCCAGATATGACGAAAGTGTTTCCACGTTTTTTATGCCTTCAGCGGCACAGAAGCGGCCCAAGGCAAAGGGCAGGTCTGCTGAAACGCCAAGTACCTGCACATTGGGCAGGGCTGCGGCCTCCTTGTTAAATCGCCGCACCGAAGCAGCGCATACTCCAGTATCAATGCTGGGGAAAATGTTGAGCACCACCTTCTTACCTTTATAGTCCGCAAGAGTTACTTCGGAAAGATCATCCTTGACTAGTTTGAAATCTGGTGCACTGCTGCCCTTTTGCGGCAGGGAACCTACGGTGTCAATGCTATTACCTTTCAATGTTATTGTTGCCATACTGTCCTCCTGTTCTGAGAAATATCTGTTACATGTTGATGGTTACAATCACGACCTGCTGCATCTGTGCAACTGACCGTACTCTGGTTTTCAGTTTGTTCCAATTTTATATATGAGCAAAGCAATGCCTTTAGCGGCACTGTAGAAGATCCCTTGAACGCATCTTTGATCTGAAATCAGTATTACTGACTGCAGCCAAGGTCAACACTGCAGCCATCTCTTTCTGGAGATAGGAAATCTTGTGGCGCAGACAACTGCGACTGCCCCGATACACCCTCCGGGATTCTACTCTGGGTCGAAGCCTGGACGTGGCCAACTATCTGATTTTCACCTAAAAATATGTGTATGCCACCATGCTGCTGCCGCACCAGCAGCACGGGTACGGTATCAATCCCCAAGCCGGACAAAAAGGCGCGATTGGCCTCTGGATTAAAATCGGAATCTTGTTCAAGCCCGGTTAAGTCGAGTCCTTTGGGTGGGGCCAGCGGGTTGAGCCGCAAGGTTGCATGCCTGTCGCGCATCAGGGAGGCCAAAGCAGCCTTGCAGTGTGCGCAGTCTTCGGAAAAAAAGAAATAGCGTTCCTCGGCACCAGCCTGACCGACTCGATGGGCAAGGGTACCAGCATTGATGGATTGCGGCACTGCGGTCAGTCCCTTGGGAGTGGTAAGCAGAACAGAGGCCAGAAATACAGCTCCAAACACGAAGAGCGCACGCATGCCCTGTTTGGCTCCCAAAAAGGCGTTCAACAGCAGAATTATGGCCAAAATAATGCAGCAGTACACGCAGAAGTAGCCCGTCTGGTACTGGAAGGCGAAAAAGACGCCTTCAGCAGCAATTCCCGCCAGCAAGAGCGGGACGAGCAGCCCTGCAGCAAGACCCGTGCTATGCCGCCGTGCCCCCAGAAAGAGCACCAGCAGCAGCGCAAAGAAAAGCAGGCCGCCGGCATTCATGAATTGGGCCGAAACAGGCGACTGTTGCTCCACAATCTTGCAACTGGCCGTTGGACAATACGACTCCCCATGCAAAAGCAGGTACCCGCTTTGCGCCGCGATCAGGAGCAATGCGGCAACGGCAACCCATTGCCCCCATGCCGCCCTGCGTGTCGACCAAGCCATCATTGCCCTCGCCGCCTCTGAATATATGCGGAATTATAGTAAATTATGCTAAAATCGCGACGGAGTGTGCGGATCAAGCCCGATGCTCCGCCCCTGCCTGGCTTCCTGCCCTTGGAGCAAGTGGCCAACAAGCAACTGTTATTCTGACTGGAGCACCACATAGCGGCTATTGCCGTCTACGCGCACCCGCAGCAGTACTTGCTTGGCGCCGCGATTCTTGCTTAGCGCCTGCTCCAACTCCTTAATGTTGCGCACGCGTGTACGGTTGACTTCTTCAATGAGCTGGCCTCCGCTCAGGCCGGCCCTCGCAGCTATACTATCCGGTTCCACACTGGCAATGAGCACGCCCTGGTCCTTTTCATAGCCAAACTGACGGGCAAGTACATCACTCAAATCCTGCAGGGAAAGCCCCATGCTGTCAAGCGAACTGCCGCTACCAGAGCCTGCCTGGGCACCAAGATTCTTCGGCTGTTCACCAATACTTACCTTCAGATCTCGCTCCTGACCATTGCGGAAGATACGCAGGGTCACCGCTGTGTTGGGCGAAGTTTCTGCAATACGATTGCGCAGATCAGTTACATTATCAATACCCCTGCCATTAATCGCAGTGATGATATCCCCCTGGAGCATTCCAGCCTTTTGCGCGGGCGAATCGGCAGTCACCTCGGACACCAGAGCGCCGCGCTTGTTCTGGGTGCCGAACTGCTTGGCCAATTCCTCGCTCACATCCTGAATCATGACGCCGAGCCAGCCACGGGTCACCTTACCGGTGGTGCGCAGCTGCTGTTCGATATTTTTGGCCATGTTGATGGGGATGGCGAAACCGATACCCATATAGCCACCACTACGTGAAAAAATAGCGGTGTTCATACCAACGGCCTCGCCACGAATATTCAGCAAGGGGCCGCCGGAGTTACCAGGATTGATAGCAGCATCGGTCTGGATGAAATTCTCGTAATCGGTTATGCCCATGCGGTTACGGCCCTTAGCGCTGACCACACCCACGGTCACGGTCTGGTTGAGCTGAAAGGGGCTGCCAATGGCAATCACCCATTCTCCCACTTCAAGTGCATCGGAGTCACCAAGGGGTAGCACCGGCAGATTTTTACCCTCGACCTTAAGCATGGCCACGTCGGTTTGCGGGTCTGTGCCCACCACCTTGGCCTTAAATTCACGCTGATCCTCCAAGCGCACGGTAATGGTGTCTGCCCCATCGACCACATGGTTGTTGGTCAGAATATAGCCGTCCGAAGAAATAATAAAACCGGAACCAGCCGCCTGCTGCTTGAAGCTCCGGTTTCCCCTGCCCTGTGGGACGTCAGGATGACGGAACTGCGGGCCGAAGAAGCGCTCAAAAAAAGGATCATTGAACAGGTCAAAGGGAAATTGCTGTGCACCACCTCTGCTGGCGGTTTTTTCAACGCCAACATGCACTACCGCTGGACCCGCTTTTTTAACCACCGAGGTAAAGGCCCTGGAAGTCCTGTCCAAAAGGGCAATATCAGCCTCGTCCTGGGCCTGGGCCTGGGCCTGGCTACAAGTCATGCCAAACTGAAAAAGCATCGCGCAAACGGCGAAAAGCACGCCTTTGGCAAGCGAGTGTCTGTATCTCATTGAAGTGTACCCTCCATGCGGTTGAAAGATTGCAGAATTTCCCCGCAAAAAAGCGAGAAATCCAATGTTATAATGTGGCACAAGAGAAGCTTCGTCAAGAGGGCTTCCGTTCAGTCGCTACGGTATTTGCGTACTGTTCGCAGCAATTGTTCCTGATGGCGCTGCTTCCTCCTGCCGCATGCGGTCAAGGTCAATACCGTGCCTGCCGATCTTTTCGTACACGCTTTTACGCGACAGCCCCATCATTATACTGGCTGCACTCACCTGGCCGCCACAATGGCTGAGCACCAGCTCAAGGTAGTGTTTTTCCTCCCGTGCCATGTGCTCCTTCCAATTGGTAAGGGTCATGGATTGCACACTTTCCGTCTGCAGCACCGGCCCTGTTGAGGCTTCCGTCTGCGCCCCCAAGATGCAGTGCCGCCGGATTACATTACGTAACTCCCGAACATTACCTGGCCAAGGCCGCTGCATGAGCTGCTCCAGCAAAGCTGACTCCAGCACAATTTCTGCACCATCGCGCAGGGCATTATATTCATCCAAAAAATTCTGCGCCAGCAAAGGGATATCTTCCCTGCGCTCCGATAAGGGAGGAATGCTGACCGGCAACACATTGAGGCGAAAGTAGAGATCCTGCCGGAAATGCCCCAGGCTCACCTCATATTCCAGATCCCTGTTGGTGGCGGTGACAACGCGCGCCTTAAGTGGAATAAGTGTGTTGCCGCCCAGGCGGAAAAAGGCCCGCTCCTCCAGTACCCGCAGTAATTTTCCCTGCAGATGCAGCGGCATGGAACAAATTTCATCCAGAAAAAGCGTACCCTGGCCGGCAAATTCGAATTTACCGCTCTTGCGGTACTCCGCTCCGGTAAACGCACCCCGCTCGTGCCCAAACAGCTCGGATTCAATCATCTCAGCAGGGATGGCAGCCATGTTGACCGCTACAAAGGGGCCACGCCCTTTGGCTGCGCCCAAAGCATGCAGGGCACGGGCCACCAACTCTTTACCGGTGCCGGTTTCCCCACTAATGAGTACCGGGTCCTGCTCGCGGGCAAGGGTTTCGATCAGGGAATAGAGTTCCCGCATGGAGGGATGTGCCCCCACCAGACCGTAAAAAGTGGAGCGGCTGCTCCGGCTGGCGCTCAAACTTTCCTGCAGTTGCCGGTTCTCCTGCACCAGGCTGCGCCGTTCCACCGCCCTGGCCAGGGCACCGAGCAGCACATCCTCATCAACCGGTTTTTGAAGAAAATCGTAGGCCCCCTCCTTAACGGCGCGCACCGCCAGCGCCACCTCACCATGCCCTGTGATGAGGATAACCGGCAAATCCGCGTCAATACCGTGCAAGCGCCGCAACAGTTCCATGCCATTCATTTCGGGCATGCGGATATCTGTGAGCACAGCCGCATAATTCTGCTGCGCAGCAGCGGCCAGCGCCTCCAGCGGACTGGTGAAAATGTCGGTCCTGTAGCCCGCCAGCTCCAGGGTTTGGCGCAGGGCCAGCAGGAGATAACGGTCATCATCCACCACCAGAAGACGTAAAGCTGCCCCTTTTGCCCTACTCATGACTGGTTATCCTTCATGACCTGGCATGCAGAGGCGTGGAGCGGCAACCAAACAGAAAAGCAGGAACCCTGGCCAGGGCTGCTGACAATGTCTATAAAACCGGAAAATTCCCGGACAATGCGGTCCACCAGGGCCAGGCCAAGCCCCATGCCGCCACCGTTGATCCGGGTAGTAAAAAAGGGATCGAAAATTTTTTTCTGCAGCTTTTCATCCATGCCAACACCATTGTCCTGCACCTGGACCACAACGCAGGTTTCGTAGCGCATGCTCTGCAGATCCAGGCGCTCCTGCAGGCGGGTGCCGAGGCGCAGGCATGGATGCTCTGTCTCACCCATGGCCTGAACAGCATTCTGCACCAGATTGAGAAAAACCTGTTCGAGACGCACCTCAATGGCCCAAACCGGCAGGGCCTGATCCACCAGGTCCTGCACAATCTCCACCTCATGAATACGCAATTGGCCGGAGAGAAAGTGGAGAATTTTCTGCAGCAGCGCATTGATGTCAACCACGGCCAGATCTCCCTCTACCCGGCGGCCAAAGCTGCGCATGGTGGTGATGATCGCCCCGGCACGCTCGGCCCTGTCCACAATCAATTCCAGATTCTCACGGATCAGGTGCTGCTGATCTGATGGCGCGTCCAGCACCTTGAGGACGTTTCTTGCCAACAGCAGAATGGTGTTGAGTGGCTGAGTCAGCTCGTGGCCGATGCCGGCGGTCATCTCGCCCAAACTGGCCAGGCGGCTTGAGTGCATGAGCTGTTTCTGCCCCTCCCTGATTCGTTCCATGAGCTGGTAAAATTCGCTCAGGTCGGTGCAGAGCAGAATATACAAAATACTACCTCCGGGGGTGCGATGCACCTGTGGCCGCAGTCGAACCGGTACCTCGGCATCGTTCACTTGCAGCTCTGTTTCGATTTCGCTCGTATCTCCGGCCTGCAGCTGCGTCTGGATGCGCTTACTAGCTTCAGGGGCAAAGAGATGGTGCAGGCTCAGATCGCCTTTGTCGGCCGAATCTGGGGAAGAAGGATTGTATTTCCGGCCCGGGACAAAACCATGGTTTGCCTGCAGCAAATTGAAATCTTTATCAAAAAGTAGAAAAAACTCGCTAATCCCGGCAAGGATACGTTCGGTGAGGAGTCGACCTGCTTCAGCCTCCTCGTGCTTTTTCAGCACCCGGACGACCAAGTCTTGTCGCTGCTTTTCCAGAATGGCAATGGTTCTCTGTTCCATTCCTGCTCCTTGTTGTTACCTGTTAGTAACACTACGCTAGTTTAGACACTGTTCTCAGCTGCACATCTTAAAAAATAGTTAATCTTTTTATAACCAAAATCGATATCTGCGCTTTTGTCACTTAAAGTTAACAAGCTTCCGCCACACCTGTCACCATTAGGTAGCATGCCAGCATGGAGAGCGCAACAAGCTCCTCCATCTTTCTTGCTGTTTTTACAATATAAATGAAGAAAGGCCAACCCAAGCCGACAAATGGCACAGTTCATGCATAAAAATAAAGGATGCGAACCGAACAGAAAATCAAGCCCATGCCCAAGCCGGTATCAGCGAAAACCAGAGCCCAAGAGCACGAATATCTGAGCCCCGGTCGGGCAGCGGCACTCTGCTCTGTGTCGGAGGCACGCTTCGAAGGCTGGGTACGCCAAGGCTTGGTGCCAGTAGTACAGCAGGGTGGCAAAAAGATGATTAAATCTCGGGATTTGATCGAACACCTTCTTAGCCACAATATTCGTATCCCCGAGCAACTGCTGCAGGGCGGTCGAAAAAAAATCCTCTTTATCGGTCTGCGCGACCAGGTGGCACCAGAACTGGCCGCCGCTGTCATTCGCCTGCTTTACCGCCTGCGGGATCAGGAGGATTTCATCGTTGATTTTATTCGTCATGGAGAGCACACCGAATTGAAAATCATCACTCTTGAGCCAGACCGGATCGTGCTTTTGGGCGCTGCCCACGAAACAGAGGCCCTTTTGGCCGGACTGCGGCCCCTGCTCGCACCCCAGGTTTGTATTCAGAGCCTGCACCCTGCTGCCAAGGTTGTCGAATCGGAATCAGCGGGCTTGTAATAAAATTGGTATAAAGCGGAAACACCATGCATCAGGAGCACCATAAAAAGCTCGGACAACTGCTCACCGCAGCATTTTTCGTCTGCGGCGTCATGCCCATCGGCTTGATGGCGCTTGTATCCCTGCCGAGCTCCAGGCAAATAGCACTGCTTGCCCTTGCTGCTGTGGGAATCTGCGCCGCCTCATTCTGGTTGAGCCGCTTTTTCGTGGCCCGTTTTACTGCAACTGACCAGGACGCCATCAAGTTGGACGAACAGATGGCCCATGTTGAAAAAATGGCCAGCATTGGTAGCCTTGCCGCAGGAATTACCCATGACATCAACAATCCCCTGCAGATGATCCTGTCACATGTAGGGTGGATGCATGAACTGCTTGGCGACGAAGACCCCGCCCAGGTAAAAAATCTGGAGGAATACAAAAACGCTTGCATCGGTATCAGACACCATGTCAACCGGGCCTCAAAAATTACTCACCGCCTGCTCGGTTTTGCCCGGAAAACGGATGGAGAGCAGACAAGTGTGCAGGTCAACGAGCTGGTGGAGGAAACCCGGTCTTTTCTGGAGAAAAAGGCACTGTACAACAATATTGAGTTTGTCCTGCAGCTTGAGCCCGGGTTGCCCGCCACCATGACCGAAGGTAATCGGTTACAGCAGGTAGTTCTCAACCTGATGGACAACGCGCTCGACGCGGTGGCGCAAGATGGCAAAGTATGCATCTCGACCAGCCGCGATGACAGGCAAATTCGCATTGATATTATTGATAGCGGCCCCGGCATTCCGGCACAGATGCTGACCACGATCTGGAATCCGTTTTTCACCACCAAGAAAAAGGGGGAAGGTACCGGACTTGGCCTGGCTATCAGCCGGAGCATTGTTCAGTCCTTGGGAGGGGCTCTGACAGCACAGAACAGATCCGATGGCACAGGCGCAATCTTCACCGTGAAGATACCCATCAACACTGTGGCGATAACCTCAACCATAGAAACAGGACAAGAAAATGGCACGATATAGCGTACTGATAGTGGATGACGAGGAAGATTTTCGTGAAATTACGACCAAACAACTCATTCGGCGCGATGTCAACTGTGAAAGCGCACCGGACGGCGACAGCGCCCTGAAGATGATCAACGTACAACACTATGACGTGGTGCTTTTGGATGTAAAAATGCCCGGCAAGGACGGCATTGAAACCCTGCGAGAGATCAAGCGCATTGCACCTATGACTGAGGTGATCATGCTCACCGGGCATGCCACCGTGGAGTCCGGTATTAATGGCATCAAGTACGGTGCTTTTGATTATCTAATGAAGCCCATGGATATGGAACCGCTCATGGAAAAACTTGACGCAGCTTATGAACGCAAGCGGATTCAACAGGAGAAAATAGAATCAGCGCAGAGCAAAAACAATCTGGCACGGCCCACAAAGGGCTGAGCCGTTTATACAAAGCCACCGACAAAGGAGCAAACCATGCAATTCTTCCGAGATCTGTACAAGTTCATGCTAACAGGGGCGCAGTATCACGCGCGCTGGGAGTTGGAGATGTCTACCAACATCCTCAGGAGTCGCAAACGCCTCTTTGTGTTGGGCCTGCTGCTCATACCCGTGTTTGCGGGCTGTTTCTGGGCCTTTGCCGCCGATGGCAGCGTGCCGGGTTTTCTTGGCGGTAAATCCGCGTACGGCCCCTCGCACTACACCAACACTATCTTTCTGGCATCCATTGTGGTTGGCCTCTGCGCAGGCCTTATCAGTGGCTGCATCGGTGCTGGCGGTGGCTTCATCATCGCTCCGGCCCTGATGAGCGCGGGTGTAAAGGGTATCCTTGCCGTAGGTACCGACCTGTTCCATATCTTCGCCAAGGCGATCATGGGTTCGGTGCTCCACCGCAAGCTCGGCAACATCTCGGTTTCCCTGGCAGTCACCTTCCTCATTGGCGCGATTGTCGGTTCAACCGCGGGTGGTATCCTTAACCGCTGGCTCTACAACAAGAACCCGGTACTGAGCGACACCTTCATCACCCTGATCTACGTTATTATTCTCGGCTTTCTTGCCTTTTTCGCCATCAACGACTTTTTAAAGGCGCGCGGCAAACAAGCGGTCAAGGAAGAAGGCGCCACCCGTTTTGCCGAAGAAATTCCGCCCATGGGCAAAAGACTGCAATCCGTCAACCTGCCGCCTATGCTGACCTTTGACGAAAACGTCACCCCTGGCGGCCGCCGCATTTCCTGGATCTTCCTGGTCATCAGCGGTTTCATCGTCGGCACCGCAGCCTCTCTCATGGGCGTTGGCGGTGGCTTTCTGACCTTCCCCATGTTTGTGTACGGCCTGGGCGTATCCTCCATGACCACCGTGGGCACCGATATCTTCCAGATCGTGTTCACCGCTGGCTATGGTTCCATCACCCAGTACGCCATGTACGGTTTTATCTTCTACACCCTGGCCATGGGCATGCTGCTTGGCTCGCTCATCGGCATCCAGATTGGCTCCCTGGTTACCAAGGTTGTTCCGGGTATGACCATTCGCGGATTCTTCGCCCTGACCGTATCCGCAGGCTTCATTAACCGTTTGGCCGCCCTGCCCGAGAAGCTGGCAAAGATGGGCTACATTAACCTGCCCGCCTCTCTTACTTCGACCATCAACACTATTGGTACTGTTGTCTTTTTTGCGATCATCATCGCCTTCGCCCTTTGGGTTTTCTGGTGTTTTTTCTCTAACTTCAATCAGCTGAAAGCCGAGGAGGTGCACTAATGCTCACCACCAAACAATACCGCAGCAGATCAATCTTTCTGCTCTCCACTTTCTTTGTCGTTCTGGTCTTGATCTTCATGCCCCTGTACCCAGACTTGCAGCCTGGGAGCAAAACCGACGGTCTGACCTTTATGGACAACTTCTTTAACTCCCTGTCCAAAGACTCCGCCTACTTTGTGCCCCAGGAAAGGGAAAGGGCAAAAACCTTTGAAGGCCAGGCTTTTGAAGCGGACCTCCACTACAAAAGCCCAGTCCTGGCGCAGCAGGCAGCCCAGGTGCTGAGCGCTAATGGTTTTACTGCCGCGGCTGTAGATACCCAGGTCAAAACCAGCGGTGATTTCGGGAGACTCCTGGAGGCAGCCTTGAATGACGCTGACTTTATGTATCAGAACCAGGGTGAAGCTATCGCCAGCAAATACCCGGCATTGAACGAGAAAAGCGCGGTATACGCCTGGCATAACACCTTGGCTTCCCTGGGCAAAACCTTTGAAAAAGGTGGTGGTGAAAAGGCAGCAATGCTCAGCGCCACCCAAAGTGTAAACAGTAAGGCACTGGAGCCCTCATATAACTACTACCAGGTAGAGCGTAAGCCTGTTCGTCAGAATCTGCCGCTGCTTATCTTTGCCCTGGTGTTCTATGTAATATACACCTGCTGGTACGGCTTCGGCATCCTCTACCTTTTTGAATCTCTGGGCGTCAAACTCGATCATTAATTCAAGTCGTGGCTCATAAAATCTTCTGCCCCTTACTGCTGCAGGAGAGCACATAAGCCACCTTGGCCAGAAGAAAAAACCCTGAACCAATCTATTGCTGGTTCAGGGTTTTTCGTTTGCCCAGGAGTTATACTGCGAAGTCCGGATCAAAGCACTCTCTGCGGACAGCCAAAGAATGGTCTTCACATATCGCCAATCCTGGCCTGAACCGCTTTTGCATCATCTTCCTGGCGCCTCCAGCTTTGATCTGAAACTGAAATCATTCAGCAAGCGTATATCGGCAGGATGGACCACGGCCTGATTTGACCAATACCCCTCGACTGACAAGATCGTACAAATCGTATTGAGCAGTTCGCACTGAAATCGAATTTTCCAGGGCCTCCTGATATTCGCCACGGCTGATGCTGCCCTTGCGAACAATGAGTGGCCACACCGCCTGCTGTCGCTCGTTCAGCCCTTCCAAATCAAGTTCCTGCCGCGTATTTTCATCATTTTTCTGACCAGATGGCTGTGACAGGCCAGGCTTTTTCGCTGTCGGCACTGCGGCATCAGAAGCGTCAAAAACAAGTTCGTTAAAGAGAATATGCTCGGCCAAGAGGACATTGCCATCAACAAAGGCAAGTGAGCGGGTGATACAGTTCTTCAACTCGCGAACATTGCCAGGCCAATCATGCCGCAGCATTTTTTCATAGGCCCCACGGCTCACAGCAATAGCTGTACCCTGTGGCTGCTCTGTCTCTTTTTCAAGAAAATAGCGAATCAAAACAGGAAGGTCTTCCATGCGATTGCGCAGGGGAGGAGTGTTGATCGTAATGACTGCCAAACGGTAATATAAATCTTCACGAAAGGTGCTGTCCGATGCTGTTTGTAGTAGATCGACGTTAGTAGCTGCAATAATACGAGCGTCAAAGGCAACTTCCTGGTCAGAGCCGAGGGGTATGATACGCCGTACAGAAAGGGCGCGTAACAATGCCTGCTGTACCCGGGTGGATGCGTTACCGATTTCGTCGAGCAACAGAGTTCCGCCTGAGGCAGCAAGAAAAGCACCTTTGCGGTCGGATTGCGCCTCGGAGTGAGCACCTTTCACATGACCGAAAAGCGCATCCATCAGCAGATTTTCATCTAGGGCACCGCAGCTGATGGAGATAAAAGGCCCCTTGGCACGATAGCCCAAGGCATGGATTGCTCCGGCTGTCAATTCTTTTCCAGTCCCTGTTTCCCCTATAATCAAGACGTCAGCCAGAACTCCAGCAGCTTTGTGAATCTGCTGCCGCAATTGCGCGATTGCGGGGCTACCGCCAACAATACCATGCAACGGGCTACGCAAAAGTTCCTGATCCAGCTCGCTGTTGGCTTCAATTTTCTTTTCAAGGCTCACGATCTGACGAAGCCGTTCACTTTCGTCAACCTCTTGATGCTGCAGCACATCCCTACGTGCAATGTAGAGTTGATGGAGAAGAATATTGATAGCCCTTGGAAATTGATTGAGCTCAGAGTAAGACGAATAAAAATCAAAAGGTTTATGGTCATCTGTTTGAATTTTTTCTTCAATCGACCGTGAAAGATCATTAACGCTCCTGGTTATACGTCGACCAATAAAGTACAACAACACAGCAAATATAAAAATACTGACCAAAAACAATAAATACAGCGTTTTTATGATCGCATTATTTACCTGATACAGAACCGTGCTACTATCGAAGCATCCTATTCCGCCAATAATTTTACTAGCTCCATTACCCTGAAATATAATAGGCGCATAACTCAAAAATAGGGATTGTTCTTTTTTTTGTGGTTCCGTAAAAAATCCGGAGGTCTGGAGCTGACCTGACTTTCCTGACTGAACCTCAGTCACCAATGTCCAATAGAGCTTGTAGTCATAGGCAGGACGAAAGGCCTCCTTAAAGCCCGGACGTCCAACATCCCCCAGCAAGCCAACCCGAAGTTTATCAACCGCTAATGGTTTCTGCTGCTCCTGCACTGATTCAGATTCAAAGAGCAGCCAGCCAGCCGGGTCGAAAACAAAACTTTGCTTGCGGTTGTTGTCCTGTGGGAACAAATAAAGGGGCGACTGGGGAGACGTATGCAATGAAATAATATTACGCACGCCCAAGAGATTCACAGACAGAACAAGTTGCCCGCGATATTCATTCTTTGCGTTAAAAATTGGTGCAGTCAGGCGAATAACATGCACGGACACGTTCCGTACTCCCGAAGGCACGGCCAGGGCCGCATACGTGGCTTCCACTGGCTCACTCACCTGCACAGCCTGTCCAGGCTGCCTGGTCGCTCCATCGACCTGTGAAAAAACACCATCCGCGCCACCACCCGCATGCACCTGCGCAGAACTCAGAGGCACAAAAAGTTCCCCTGTATTGACCAGCACAAAATGCTCGCCAGGAGCTATACCCTGAAATGCCACTTCACTGTAGCGATTCCGTTCCTGCAAGGATTTCTGGTTAAAATAAACGCGCAAGACATCCGCCGAGAGCTCACTGCGTGACAGATATTCCAGTTCGAATTGCGCTTCATCCAGCAATCTGCCAATAGCATTCGCCTGGGCCAATGCACGCATTTGCGCATTCCTGGAAAAGGCCTCCACCAGGTAACCTGATGCAACTTTATAAACTGTGAAAAAGGAGATGGCAAGAATGGGTATCATGACTGCAGCACCGAGTAAAACAAGGTGTTTACCGATACTCCAGCGGCCTAGAATATTACCGGGGTGCAGAATAGTGTTGATTTGAGGGGGCTGGTAAAAGCGCATATTTCAGTCTTGACCCGTGTGAGCTTGAGACAGCAGTACCGAATCCTCATGAGACTTTCTACCAATTATTGCGCAACAACGCAAGAAACTCGACTTGCGCAACAGCAATCATCACAACGACACATCACCGCGTCAGAAAAATTTTTATAATTACAATAGGTTATATTTAAAATATTTTATTTTTCGCGCAATGGCATGGCATTTGCTATATGAAGGCAAAACCTTATGCCTGTTACCAGTGCAGTACCGTTTTAACAGTAAAGGTTTATTGCCGGACGCTGCAGAATTCCCCCGCTGCAGCGTCCGACTCTTTGGCTGGTCGGCCATAGCAGGGAATGTCCTTGCAGGCCTCAATGATAAATGCCTCAGCATGTCAAGGAGAACACAATGAAAAAACGTTTATCTCGAATCTGGTGGGCGCTGACAGCTCTTATCCTGTTCGCGCCGAGCTGGGTGCTCGCTGCCGGTGGTGGTGGCGCACCTGTTGTCATCGTGGCAGATACCCGCAAACTTGACGGTATCATGGCCTGGTGGGCCAATATGTACAATGAGAGCCACCTCGAGTTCATGATCCTGACCGTTCTCATTATTCCGACAGTAGGCGTTATCTTCGGCATATTGGCAGATATCGTCATGAGCTGGATTGGTATTGATCTCAAATCCCGCGAACTGGCAGAGCATTGATCCAACGCTTGCACATTTTACATACATAAGGAGTTGCTCATGGACTGGTTATATATCCTCATGCCCATTGCGGGTGTTAAAATTTTCTGGCCCGGCCTCATTATTCTCGGTGTAGGCGTTGGCATCATCGGCGGTTTTTTTGGTATGGGCGGTGCCTGGATGGTTACCCCTGGTCTTAATATTCTTGGTTTCCCCATGGCGTTTGCTATTGGTACGGACATAGCCCACATGGCAGGCAAATCGCTCATATCCACCCTGCGCCACGGTAAGTTCGGCAACGTGGACTACAAACTAGGTCTCATCATGCTGGTGGGCACCGTGGTCGGCTTCGAGGTGGGCGCACAGATGATTATGTGGCTGGAGCGCCTGGGCTCGGTTGAAGTGGTTGTTCGCTGGATATACATTGCGCTCCTGACCTTTATTGCCTGGACGGTTTTCCATGATGTGGGCAAGCGCCGCGCCAAGGAGAGAGCCGCTGCAGCCAAAGGTGAAGTACTTGCAGCTGGCGCTACCGGCGTTGAGTGGCACAAGACCCTGCACAAGATCAAAATCCCGCCGATGGTAACCCTCCATGCTGCCGGTATCACCTGCTCTGCTTGGCTGCCCATCATCGTGAGCTTTTTGACCGGATGGCTGGCCGGCATCCTCGGCATCGGCGGCGGACTCATCCGTATGCCCGCACTGATCTACCTGGTCGGTTGCCCGACCCACGTTGCCGTTGGTACCGACCTGTTTGAGGTTGCCATTTCTGGTCTGTACGGTGCAGCCACCTATACCTACAAAGGCCGTACCGAGTTGGTTGCCGCCCTGATCATGCTGGTTGGCGCAGCCATAGGAGCCCAGGTCGGCGCTGTAGCGACCAAATACATCAAAGGCTATGGTATTCGTATCGCCTTTGGTCTGGCGGTTATCGGTTGTGCCGTTTCCATCCTGCTTAAGCTCGTTCAGCCCTGGTTGCCTGCGTATAAGACTCTCTTGAACAACGCTTCCACCGTGCTGGTACTCAGCCTTGTCAGTCTGATGTCGCTCTATATCTTTGTTCGTATGGTGCAGGGCGCTAAGAAAGAACTGGCCATGAAAAAGCAGAAATAAACCTTAGGGACAACGCACAAGGAGAACCCCATGAATATCAGACCTATTCTTCTCATTGCAGCTGCTGGGCTCATGCTAGGCATCACAGGCTGCGACACCTCAAAATACGGTCAAGTGGAACAAGGACGTGTTGTTGCCTTTGACGCGGAAAAACGCGTGATCACAGTGGTACACGACAGCGCCATGGATCCGGCTCATCCGGTCTACGATGTCATGCCCGCGGCAGTATTTAATCTGCCCACAGATCCTGCGGAAGTTGGCCCACTACCAAAGGCCGGCCAGCGCTTGAAACTGGATGTCGACAAGAAGGAAATCGAAATATACGATGCCCCAAAGCAAAATCTGGCATATATTCCCATTAATATTGTCGAGACCCAGCAGCAGATAGACAAAAACCATCCGCTGGTATATGACGCCAAGGAGAAGAAGGCGAAATCCTTTCCGATCATTGATACGGAAAAGAATACCATCACCGTGTATTCGGGTCGCCAGAAACTCCTCTGCACCTTCTCAGTCCCGACCGGATATGAAAACTATCCTCCCAGCACTTGGGACACCGGCGATGAAGTGCGTATCTACTTCAAAACTGAAGGACAGGCGCTTCGTTTTATGAATATCAGCAAAACAGATATTTACAAAAAATAGAGCCAAACCAAAAACAGCTTAGCCACCATGCGGGCGGGTTCGTACCCGCCCGCATGGGCAATCACGCAATCAAGGAGGAACCCATGTCGGAATATCGATTTCTTATGCTGCACAGAATCCTGGTTGTGTGCATCAACTGCCTTATATTAGGGTCCCTGTTTGTCGCCATGTACCGAGCCTCGCTGACACCAGACGATTTTAACCACACCTTTTTTAAGACCATCGGCACACTTTTCCTGCTAATTCTGTTGATTGGCGTAGGCGGCAAACGTATCCTTAACCGCCATCGCCCGCTAACACCGTGATCAACGACTCCACGCGCATCCTTCACTGGCAGCAAAAAGTCGGTTTCGTTGCTGCGTTTTGTTTTGCTGCCGCCCTCCTTTCCCTGGCAGATTCCCTCATCGGCGGCATAAGTGGTAACAGGGGAATGATAGAACTCCTTCCGGGGAGTTCGTATGCGATAAGCGGCCCTATGCCACCCAAAACCGACACCCTTGAGGAGATGATAATTGAGGGTGTTCCGGCAGATGGCACTGTCCGCCTTGTTCCCAAGGCCCTTTTTTCCGGATTCTGGCTTGGTGGGTCCATGTGGCGTGGCGCCATTGAAGTATCACCTAACGCGCAGGAGGCGGAATACGTTGTCCTGGTTAAAGATCAATACGGGGAAAAGCAAAATCCTGCCCTCGTTTTCATCATCAGGATCTGGGGCAGCCAAGACGTCCTGAATGCCCACTCCTCTTCGTTCTTAACCAGACGGACCGGTTTGAGTCCCTTTGCTTTTGTCGCCTTTTTTGCTTTTTGCGGCATCCTGACTGGTATGGGTAATTTTTTACTTGGCCGCCGCTGGACCCGTCTTTTGGCAGAGCATGCGTGCTCTGAAATCTACAAGCTCACTCGCTCAGGAGAGGGCACCGAGCTGACCTGTGATCTCCCGCCTGGAGCGGCGGTGGTTGTTGGCAGGCAGTGCCCGGTTTTTCGAGCAAACGGAGAGCCATTGCAGAGCGCAAACGTTGTCAGCCTGCAAAAAAAAGATGTTGTTCTGCTGATCGAAGGGGATAACGCAGTGCGTGTCGGCGATGTCGTATGTCTGCAGGCGCCTGCCATCGAAGCGAGGCGCGCGGATACAGAATCAAATTAAATAACATGTACACCACAACCCCAACGCAGGGTAAGCAAAACGCATTTACTACCGGGAGAAAAGCAGAAAAGGCAGCAAAAAAACAAAAAAATTGCAATACTCTCTGTGTATTTTTCCCGTACGCTATTGACGACCGGCCGACCACTGAACGAGAGTGGTCGCATAAACTGGCACAGTGAGAGGCCTTACGATGGAACGAAATTATACAAAGCTCTGGTGGCAGCACTGCCTGGCCATTGTTGGTTTTTCCGTTATTCCGCTGCTCATTGTCAATCTTTCTTTACACGCTCTATTTAACGACATTTACACTGATAAGGTTTCGGAAAACCTGCTGAACCGGGTAGAAGCCAGAAGGGATACGCTTGACCTGTTCCTCAATGAGCGGGTTGCGCAAATATATACCGTAGCCCACACCAACAAAATATCCGATCTGATAGACGAAGCCTACCTGGGACGGGTATTTTCCATCATGCATGCCAAGTCCGACTCCTACGTGGATATAGGAGTTATCGACAAAGCAGGTAATCACCTTGCCTATGTCGGTCCGTACTACGATGTGTTGAAATCTGCCAACTACAAAAATGAGCCCTGGTTTTATGCGGTCATGTCGCAGGGCCTGTACATAAGTGACGTGTTTATGGGATATCGGCACTATCCTCACTTCATCATTGCCGTGCTGATACGGGAAAAAAATGAAACATGGATTCTCCGCCTGACCATCAATCTGAAAAATGTAGATGATATTGTTCAAAAGGCCTGGATCGGTACGCTCAGTGACGCCTTTATCATCAACAGCACAAACCAGTTGCAGACCCTGCCCCGCTTTGGTGGCGAATATCTGTCAGCACCCATCTTCAAACGCTTTGGTAAAGGAACGGATAACGGAAATATCCCATATCCTGATCTCAGCGCAACGGCCAAAACTCGGGTGGAGCGCATGTCCATCCAAGGTAATGATGTCTTCATAGCCGCAGCATCGGTGCGAAGCAGCGCCTGGGTTCTGGTAAGCAAGGAAAGTCCGGATGAAATCCTTTCTCCCTTGGCGCAGGGAAGCTTCTGGATGTACCTCCTCACCGCCGCAGGACTGCTTGCCATCTGCACCGGAGCGGCCCTGTTCACTAATGCGCTCATTAACCGCATCAGGGAAACAGATCGTGAAAATGCAGCCAACTCCGACATGCTCCTGCAGGCGAATAAAATGATCGCCCTGAGTAAAATGGCAGCTGGCATTGCCCATGAGGTGAATAACCCCTTGGCGTCGATCGCGGAAAATGCCGGCTGGATGAAGGATTTGCTTGTTGAGGAGGATTTGACTGCGAATCCGAATATTAAAGAATTCAGTGATGCGGTGGATAAAATAGAACAGCATGTGGACAGAGCAAGAAAGGTTATCCACAATCTACTTGGCTTTGCTCGTAGGATGGAGCCTGCCAAAGAAAAAATCAATGTGAACAATCTGCTCGATGAAACCACAGGCTTTCTTGAAAATGAGGCACGCTATGTCAACATTCAAATCGAAAAAGATTATGCCGACGATGTGCCAACAATAACCAGTGACCTGTCGCAAATCCAGCAGGTGGTGCTGAATCTGCTGAATAACGCCATTGATGCCATCGGCTCAAACGGCGTAGTAACCGTAGGTTCACGCTACCTGGCCAAAAGCAACGAAGTGGAAATACGGATTGCCGATACGGGCAAGGGGATGACCGAAGCCGAATTGAACAAAATTTTTGACCCCTTCTTCACCACCAAGGAGATCGGCAAGGGTACGGGGCTTGGACTTTCCATTTCATACAGCATTATCGAAAAACTTGGTGGAAAAATTAAAGTACAGAGTACAGTAGGAGAAGGTACTATCTTTACTATCATTCTACCAAAACACTGAGGAGCGCGATGGACAACGCAATACGGGTGCTCATTGTTGACGACGAAGACGATTTTCGGGAAACCATCGTCAAACGATTGAATGCACGCAAACTGCAGGCTGAGGGCGCAAACAGTGGCATCAAAGCCTTGGAAGTGCTCAAGCAGAAGGAATTTGATGTCATGGTGCTGGATGTGAAAATGCCAGAGATGGACGGCATCGAGACTCTGCGGCACGTGAAAAAGATGAGCCCGGAAGTGGAAGTCATAATGCTCACCGGCCATGCCTCGGTGGAGTTCGGCTTAAAAGGGATGCAACTCGGCGCATTTGACTACATCATGAAACCAGCACCCATTAACGAACTGCTGGACACCATCGGCCAAGCCTATAACAAAAAACGGGGCACGGCCTGATCAAAGCCGCCACGATTGCCGCTGTTTGCTCCATTCGGCGGCAATCGACAGTTCCTGAGAGTAGTTTCTGTCCTCTCCCCCCACCAGGCACAGATTTGAGTTATCGTTTCATCGCTGGCACGCAGGAGGTTGTCGTATGCGAGTTTGGGATATGCGGTTGCTACAGGACGATCTGCCCGCAGAAAAGCGGCGCTCCGAGCACCTCTACGACTATGCCGACAGCGAAGAAAACCGCAGACGGGTCAACCAGCATTTCGATAAACTGCAGAGGGGACTGATTATCGGGCTGATCATCGGATTTCTTCTCCCCAATGCCCTGCTAGCAGCATACTTTCATTATCAATTTACCCACACCCTGCGCAGCAGCGCCATCCTGAATCTGCAAACTGTAGCCGACAACCAGAAAAACTCCCTGGATCTGTACCTGCGGGAACGAATCGGCAATCTGTATAATTTACTACTGAGTCCGGGTTTTGCCCTGGCCCCGACAAAGGCGGCCATGAATGACTACCTGCGCATCCTCACCAACTTCCATGACGGCTTCATCGATGTGGGGCTGATTAATCCAAAAGGTGTGCAGATAGGCTATGCCGGGGCCTCTCCCGAACTCTTGGGCAAAGACTACAGTGACACTCCCTGGCTGCAGCAACTGCTCAAAGAAGACAAACATCATATCGTCAGCGACAGCTATCTGGGTTCCCGCCAGAACGCCGAGTTCACGATGGCGGTTAGGCACACCTTTGCAGGCAAGGTATATGTGTTGCGCGCCACCCTGGACCCCGACAAGCTCTATATGCTGCTGCGTTCCACCGTCCATGGCGGCAGTGTAGAATCCGCTCTGGTCAACGCAAACGGACAATACCAGGTGGTTGATCCCAAAACAGGCAACGCCACGGATCGGGGACCATTCGTTCCACCGCTCACCCAGTCGGTGGCTATCCATGAACAGGATATTGACGAAACCAGCACGCTAATTGCTTATACCTGGCTGAAGGAAGCGCCCTGGGCACTGCTGGTTACCCAGCCACTGTCCGTGGCCCAGTCCGGCATGCACCAGGCGCGCCTCATTCTAACCGTCAGCCTGATTTCTATCAGTCTGCTCTTTTGCATCATCATTTTCTTCACCATTCGCAAGCTGACGAATGATGCCCGGCGTATGGCGGACAAGGGCAGGCAGTTGCAGGAAATGCTCGCCCATGCATCCAAGCTGGCATCCATTGGTGAGCTGGCCGCAGGCGTTGCCCATGAAATCAACAATCCCCTTGCGATCATCATGGCCACCAGCGGCGTCATCCGCGATATGTTCAATCCCGCATTCGACCTGGACAACAGTACTGAGGCCCTCTACAAGGAGCTGACGGTCATCGATAATGCTGCCACCAGAGCAAAGGGTATCACAAAAAAACTGCAAGAAATGGGCAAGACCCGCATGCCGCAAACCGAGCCATGCGAAATCAACACCCAGGTGGAAACAGTTGTCAACCGTCTGAAAAAAGTGGAATTCAAGGGCAAGGCCATTGAGGTGGAGCTTGCCCTCTCCCCAGATCTGCCACCCATTCTTGCAGAATGCGAGCGACTGCGCCAGGTCTTCAACAATATTCTGGTCAATGCCGCGGACGCCATCCAGGATAAGGGTGTTATTACCATCACCACAGGCATTCAGGATGGTATGGTGGCCATCACCATTGCTGATACGGGCAGGGGGATTCCTCAAAAAAATCTTGAACGAATTTTTCACCCCTTCTTTACCACCAAAGGTGGCAGCCTTGGCACCGGGCTGGGCTTGAGCATTGCTGCCAGCATCGTGAAACACCTGGGCGGAGTTATTAAAGTGAACAGTGTTGTCGGTAAGGGCAGTACCTTCACCATACTGTTGCCCACTAATTTTTACTGCCCGCTCCATTAATGATGCATGCAAAACAACATGGAAAAACAAACGAAATTTAAGGTCCTGCTGGTTGATGATGAGGAGATTTTTCGTGAAGCCACTGCGCGCCAGTTGCGGGTACGAGGCTTCACGGTGCTGACCGCCGACGGCGGCGAAGCCGCGCTTGAGCTGGTGCAAAGCGATCCGCCCGAAGTGGTGCTGCTTGACCAGGAAATGCCCGGCATGCACGGTTCGGAGACCTTTGCCGCCATCAAGGAAATCAATCCGCTTATTGAGGTGATCATGCTCACTGGCAACACCAGTGTAGATAACGCCCTGGAGCTGATGAAGCTTGGCACTTTCGACTATCTGATGAAACCGGTCAATATCGAGGAATTACTCTACAAGATTGAAGATGCGCATGCGCGCAAACAGCTCATCGAACGCCGCCAGCGGAGCGGGAGCACTACTCCCTGACAGGGCCGGGCATTTGCCGCATTTTTTGCACGAGGTGCATTATGCTGAAAACTTTGAGCAACCGTCTGCAAAAACTCTTTGCCAGAGACCAGGACAATACTATCCAAGCCCTGGACGCCGCTGCAGTCGAGGAACTGCAGCTCACCTTCAAGACCCGCTACTACAGCTTTCGCCAACTGCTCACTGCCAATACCAAAACACTGGAATCCATGGCGGAGATTGAAAAAGCCCTGCAGGGAGTTGAACCTTTCAGCTTCTCCTTTGTGCAAAAAGCCTGCGGTACGGTGTCGATCAATGTTTTCAATATGATCAAGCATATGGAAAACATTGCCCCAAACAAATACAACGCCCTCAGAGACTCCTTTGCCAGCATCCAAAGCCGAATTGACGCCCTGCTCAATCAGAAAAAGGACCTGAGCGACCGGCGTCTGGTGATTCCCCTGGAGTCGATTACCAGTGACATGATGGATGTAGTTGGCGGCAAGATGGCCAACCTGGGCGATGTCAAAAACCGGTTGCGCATGCGGGTGCCGCCCGGTTTTGTAGTGACGGCTGCAGCGCATGAGTTGTTTATGAACACCGATGGCCTGCAAAAAGAGGTGGATCGCCTCTTCCAGGTGGCTGGTTCGGACCTCGACCGTAACCTGGATCTGGTCAGTTCCCAGATCCGTCAGCTCATCCTTGCAGCCGAAGTGCCGGAACCGATCCGTGCAGCCGTGCATAACGCCTACGAAAAACTTAAAGATAAGTACGAGGGTCCGGAACTCCATTTAGCGGTGCGGAGCAGCGCCCATGGTGAAGATGCCGAAAACAGCTCCTTTGCCGGTCAGTACCGCAGCGAACTGAACGTGCATTTTTCACAATTTTTCCACGTATATAAACAGGTGCTGGCCAGCAAATACAGTCCCCAGGCCATTGCCTACAAGATCAACAAAGGCTTTCGCGATGAAGACATCGCCATGTGCGTAGGGTGTCTTGCCATGGTCGACGCGGTTGCCGGTGGCGTAGTCTACACCCGCAACCCACTTGACCGGCGAGATGATAACATCTTTATCAACTCAACCTGGGGTTTGCCCAAGGCGGTGGTGGACGGCGACACCCTGTGCGACCTGTTCGTGGTCGCCAGGGATGAGGATCTCACCATTGTCAGGCAGGATGTTCGTGACAAGGATTTTCAGGTGGTCTGCTACGAGATGGATGGCTGCATCCGCACCGAAACAGACAAAAGCATAGCCAAAGATCCGTCGCTAAGCGAAAGCAAGATCAGGGAACTGGCCGATGCAGCCATTCAGATTGAAGAGTACTACGAGCTTCCCCAGGATATTGAATGGGCGATCACTGAGGACGGCACCATCTTCTTCCTCCAATCCCGTCCCCTGCAGCAGATGGAGGCAACCCTGCCGGCAGAGGAACTGAACCTGCAGCGCTTTGCCGCCTCACTGATTTTTGAGGGCGGCATCAACGCCAGTCCAGGCACAGCCTCGGGCGGGGTGTTCAAGGTGTCGAAAAAAGTCGATATCCTGCAGTTTCCCGAAGGAGCCGTGCTGGTGGTGGAACAGGCCCTGCCCACCTGGGCCCCGCTGGTGGCCAGAGCAGCCGCAGTGATTTCGGAACGCGGAGGATTCGCCGGTCATCTTGCCAATGTGGCCAGAGAATTCGGTATTCCCGCCATTTTTGGCGTTACCGAAGCCATGGATCTGGTTGAAAATGGCGAACTGGTTACGGTGGCTGCCGACCTAGGCCGGATATACCTGGGCAGTATTGCACCTCTGCTTGAATGGAAGCGGCCGGAGCTCACCCCAATGAAAGGGAGCCCTATCTACGAACTGCTACAACAGGCCAGCAGACATATTATCCCCTTGAACCTGATTGATCCCGAATCGCGGGATTTCCAGCCCCAGAACTGCAGCACCTTTCACGACATCACTCGCTTCATTCACGAGAAATCTGTGGTGGAGATGTTCAACTTCGGCAAAGATCATCATTTTTCGGAGCGTTCCAGCAAGCAACTGCACTACAAGGTGCCAATGAACTGGTGGATTCTAAATTTGGATGATGGCTTTGTCCATGAAGTACATGACAAATACGTGAAGCTGGAGGATATCGCCTCCATCCCCATGCTCGCCTTCTGGGAGGGATTCGTGGCCATTCCCTGGGATGGTCCGCCCGCCATGGACGGCGGCGGCATGACCACTATCCTGTTCCGCTCCACCATGAATACCGCCCTGGTGACCGGCTCTCAAACCAAATATGCTGACCGAAATTATTTCATGATTTCAAAGAATTTCTGCACCCTCAGCTCCCGGCTGGGCTATCACTTTTCCACCATGGAGGCCATGGTCAGCGAGCGTTCGGTTGAAAATTATCTTGGATTTAAATTCAAGGGTGGCGCGGCGGATTTCGAACGCTGCCTGGGGCGGCTACGTTTTATCCAGGAAATTCTGGAACGCTACGGTTTCAGGACCAGCATCAACGGCGACAATCTCGATGCCCGCATCGAAGGGCGCAATATGGAGTACATGCTCGAGCGGCTGAAAATCCTTGGCTACCTTACCCTGCATACCCGCCAGCTCGACATGATCATGGGAAACAGCGGCCATGTAAACTACTACATGAAAAAACTCAGCGGTGATATCGACCAGATGCTTGCCGGAGAACATTCCTGCGCAGTGTGACCAGTGTACTAGGCTGACCAGAAGCGCTATCCGCATCACCGCCTGCCGGAGCACATACTTATACACCTACATAGCGTGTGGTTGTTATGACAACAATTCTCGGTAATATCAAAGGCATATATCAAACCCTGCGCAGACGTCGCGGAGGACAGGCCCAGCAGGACAGCCAGTCGGAGATGAACCAACTGTTTCGCTTTCGTTATGCTCTTTTCAAGGAATTGCTTTCCTCCAACTCCCAGCTGCTGACCATCCTTTCTGACATTGACGAAAAACTCAAAGGCGAACAGGTCTTTGGTTTTTCATACATCAAAAATCAGGTCAACAAAGCCTTACAGCACGCCTTTCAAATGGTGAAAAGCCTCAACGTCATGTCGGGCTCCAAGTATCGGGGCCTGTACGCCTCGCTTGAACAGATCAACAATACCATCAAGGAAATCACCAACGAGCACATCATCGATAATGCCCCTGCCAACGCGGTGGGCTACCAGCACATCTCCCTGCAGGATGCTGACTGGGCGGGTGGAAAAAACGCCAACCTCGGTGAAATTCTGAACAAAATCAACATACCGGTACCGCGTGGATTTGCCATCACCACCAAAGCCTTTCACACTTTTTTTGATTACAACGATCTGAAAGATGAAATCATCAATCAGAAGAATCTTATCTATGTCAATGAATTTGAACAGCTTACCAAGCTAAGCGAAGAAACCATCAAGCTCATCCGGAACAAACCTATGCCTCCGGAACTTACCCAGGACCTGCAGGACGCCTGCCGCGCAATCTGGGGCGATAATCCCAATGTGCTCCTGGCCCTGAGGAGCAGTGCAGTGGGAGAGGATGGCGACCTTTCCTACGCCGGTCAGTACCTCACCATGTTGGGAGTTCGTTTTCCCGAACTGGACGAGGCCTACAAGGCAGTTATCGCCAGCCTGTATTCCGCCCGTTCGCTTTCCTACCGCAGTTCCAAAGGCGTACTGGATGAGCACCTCGCCATGGCCGTGGCCTGCCTGGAAATGGTTGACTCGAAGGCCAGTGGTGTACTCTATACCCGGCATCCTTACAACATCATTGATGAAAACATCCTTATCAACGCGGTATGGGGGCTGGGCCCCTATGCGGTGGACGGCATGCTCATCCCGGATTCCTATGCCGTGGCGAAGGATGACGCGCTGACCATCGCGAACAAGACCATATCCCTCCAGGCGGTGCAGTTGAAACTCAATCCGCAGGGCGGAGTGGAGGAATTGCCGGTGCCGGAAAACGAGCAGGCCCTGCCATGTCTGAGCGATGAGCAGATACGGCGGCTTGCCGCCTACGGAGCAGCCTTGGAGCAGCATTACGGCTGTCCCCAGGATGTGGAGTGGGCCCTGACTCCTGAAGACGAATTGCTGATTCTGCAATCGCGGCCACTGAAGATAGAAAATCCGAAAAATTTCTGTCTGCTTGAGGCTGCACCAATAGCTGGGTATGAGCTTTTGCTCAGCGAATGCGATATCGCCGCACAAGGTGTGGCCTGTGGTCCTGCCTTCCATGTACACCAGCTTGCAGACCTGGCTGATTTTCCGGAAGACGGGGTGCTGATTGCCCACCATTCCTCCCCGGAATATGTCACGGTCATGCGCAGTTGCAGTGCTATCGTGGTGGAGGCTGGCAGTGTCAGCGGCCACATGGCTGCACTGGCGCGGGAATTCGGCGTGCCCACCCTGATCAGCCCGGAACCTGCCATGACGCGCATCAAACCTGGCAGCATCATTACCGTAGACGCCTATGCCGGCAGGGTATATGAGGGTGAGATACAGGAATTACTTAAAGCGGACAGCAAAACAAAAGACGCCCACATGACCGGTACACCCGTCTATGAGCAACTGCGACTCATCGCCAAGCACATTGTCCCCCTGAATCTGACCAATCCGGCAGCGCCGGAATTTGCACCGGAATACTGCACAACCCTGCACGATCTTGCCCGCTTCTGCCATGAACTGTCGTACAAGGAAATGTTTCAGATCAGCGATCTCGCCTCCAAGCTGCACGGCTGGTCGCTCAAGCTTGATGCGTCCCTGCCCATGGATATCCATCTGATTGATTTGGGCGCCGGCCTAAGCGAAAAGGTACAGCCGGACTGGCAGACCGTACAGTTGCAACATATCAATTCCGCGCCTTTCCGCGCCCTTTTGGACGGCATGTTAAATGAAGATGTGCATGGCAATGAGCCCAGGCCGGTCAACCTCGGCGGCCTGCTGTCAGTCATGGTGCAGCAGAGTTTCACTCCGGGCCATGTGGGCGAACGTTTCGGCGACCGGAGCTATGCCATTATTGCCGACAAGTACCTCAACTTTAGCTCGCGTGTTGGCTACCACTACAGTGTTGTCGATGCTTACTGTGGTGATACGGTGAACAAAAACTACGTCACCTTCAGCTTCAAGGGGGGGGCCGCTGACTCGGTGCGGAAAAACAGACGGGTACGGGCCATTTCCATTATTCTGGAGCGCGAAGGTTTTAAGGTGAGCGTCAAAGTGGACAAGGTGGATGCCCGTATTCAGAAGTATCCTAAATCCTACATTGAACTGAAAATCGACATGATCGGCCGTCTGCTGATCTTCACCCGCCAGTTGGATATGCTCATGACCACCGAACAGAGCGTGCAATGGGCAGCAGAGAATTTTCTGGCCGGTAACTACAAACTCCACGCCACGGAAGAAGCGATGGAGAGTCAAACCTAAACCTCATGGGTGCAGATATGCTCAGCAGTATATATCTCCTTCTCATTGTGGTCGGTTCGCTGATTATCGGCATGGCGTTGGGTGCCAGGCTGCGTAACCGCCGCAACAAAGACCAGCATTCCGACCAGTAGTTTGCACGTACGCTCTTGTCCCGTACAGATCAGGGTGCAGACCACGGCTGGAAGCTGGCCGCCTTCCGCGAACTCCGCAGCAGCAGTAACAGTGCTCTGGCTGCGCTGGAGGCGTTATTCAATCTCGAAACCTATCTCAAAGCTCCAGCCAACCAAAAGATACAAGGACGGTGGCCTCCACTCAGCTTCCTTGTGCTCAAAAAGCACTGTCTGCAACTGAGCGTGCAGACGCATAAATGCATCAGACTCCTCCCAACCATCACGGATGAAGACAATCTCGCCCTGCGCACCGCGCTGACCAAACAGATGCTAGGTCTTGGTCGCCTGCTGGAGGATCTCCCTACAGGCGACAGTGACGGGCAATTTCTGCCAGGAACAGCCATAGAAAACAAAGAAACAATAACGTACTTTCAAAAAGATACAAGACAGATACACAGCCTTGACCAGGCAAAATGCCCCAACCAGGGATTTACCATAAGCAGAGCGGTCACCCGCCATTTTTTCCGAGCAAGCGGCCTTTTCCCCCGCATCAATCACGCCTTGCAACAACTTGATTGCAGCAATCTGCAAACGCTTTCGGCCACCAGCGCCAAGATACAGCAGCTGATTCTGGAGTGCCCCTTGCCCATGGAACTGGAAAACGAATTTACCCTTGCATGGCAGTGCCTCAACCCTGCGAATGATCCCGACATACAGCTTTCCCTGTATCCCCGCGTGCACAGTGAAGACGGCAACCGCAGTTCCTTTGCCGGTCTTTATCCGGCGAATATACATCTGGAAAGCTGCCACGTGCAGAGCCTGACACTTGGCTATAAACAGATTCTCGCCAGCCTGTATTCACCACAAAGCCTGATATACGTGCAGATAAAAGGTCTGCGCCACGAACGTACGGAAATTTCCGCACTCTGCTTGGTGGGCAACGGCATCCCATCTGCAGCCAGCGCAGGCATTGAACCCGGAGACAGCGAGATGTCTCCACCGTCTCTGCCCAAAGAGCCACGTGTTGCAGGCAATCCAAATAGGCTTCATCACCGCATCAAGGCCTTTGTACCCCCTCTCTTGAGAGGACAGAGCGGAACTCCTGGAGCAGCCGCCGGGACAATACGCATCATTCATAACCCGGACGACATTGGCGATTTGCCGGAAAATACCATTGCAGTGGTGCCTGAGGCCCGCATAGACTGGATTCTGCTGCTGCCCCGCATTGCCGCCCTACTGATCGAGGCCGAATGCAGTAGCGCACCCCTGCTTATCCTTGCCCGGGAATGCAGCCTGCCGGTCATCTATGCCCTTGGGAATACTGCTTCCGTCCTGCAGGATGGCATGCAAGTTACTGTGGATGCAGATCACGGTGCTGTTTTTCGCGGCATAGATACCGCCTCCCTGCAGTTCGCTCCTCCCCTGCCCAGGTCAACTGCGGGCGCCCCGGTAGAACAAGCCCTACGGCAACTCTGCCTGCTTAGCGGCGCATCCCGGATTTTCCATCCCAACTGGCCAATATTCAAAGAATCGGGCATTTTGACTTGTAAGACCATGCTCGATATTATCCGTTGGTGTCGCTTCAGATCAACTCAGGCACTCCTGAACCAATACTGCGGAGAAACAGTTCAGCTCCCTGCTGCCTCGCTCAGCTTCTGCGTGCATCGCACGAATCCCACCCTGGCATCCGACGCCGTGAACACAGCCACGACCATGGAAACCCTTGCTCCGCCGCCTTTGCACAAACTCTGGCAGGGCATGGCGAAGCAAATGCAACACTGTCCACACAATCAGCACAGGGCGGAAAAACCCCTTTTGAAAAACTCCGTTCTTCTTGGCGACAAATACTGTACAGTAGAAATGTTGTGTGCGAATTTCTCCCTGTATATTGATGTGGACATGGACGAACCTGCTCAGACTTTTCGATTGCTTTTCCTGGTGCAGGACACGCGACTCAACGCCATCGAGAGACTTCAACAACTCGTCGATTTTTTGACCACCCACAGTATAGCTGCACAAGCGAACGACACGCAATTAACTGCGGTAAGCACGGTAACAAAACGCCAAACATTTATGCAGCACCTTAGTAACCTTGGTGCAGCCTGCATACAAGCCTTGCTGTAACCGCGGAGTACTACGCCAATCTTTTAGCCGGGTACAGCAACACTTCAAAATAAAAAAATGACCTTGGGACAACTCACACAATCAGAGGCAATAGCGCAGGCAGAATTGCTCCTGGTGGACGATGAACAGGCATTCTGCCGTGATCTGCAGGAGCGGATGCACAGTATAGGTTTACAACTCAGGGCAGCATCCTGTTGCAGCGAGGCACTGCAGTTCCTGGAAGTTCGGGAGGTGGATGTGGTCATCATGGATATGCAGATGCCGGAGACCGACGGCATTGAATGCCTGCGTCGGGTGAAGCAGCGCTGGCCTGAGGTGGAAGTCATCCTCCTCACCGGGCATGCCTCGGTGCAGAGCGGTATCGAAGGCATGGAGAGCGGCGCATTCGACTACTGCCTGAAACCCATTGATGTACCGGATTTGCTGGGCAAGGTGGAACTGGCGGTGCAAAAGGCCCTGATCAACAAGGAATTAAAGCAAAATTAGTATGTTATTCCAAGTGAAGAGAGATTTTGCTGTTTCCTGTTGACCGCTGGACAAGAAAAACTGAAGGAATTATATTTTGTAGCTGAATGGGTCTGGCTGTGGATCTTCCGCAACTCAATGCAAGCGTGCACACAAAGGAGAAATGAAGGATGCTGATTCGACTGTGCGGTAGCCAGCGCCGCCAAACTGAAGGCAAGACATTCCCATGGAGGTTCGGCAGATGACAACAGTATACAAAACCTTGGGCTTAGCAGCGGTACTTGGCTTGGGCTTGGTACTGGCCAATCCGGCAGCCCCGGTTCAAGCCGGAGAACGCATTATTTTTGGTTCCCCATTTTTTACCCCGGGCATGGTGTACCAGGTTGACCGGCAGCACCCGCGCTATCGCTACGTCACTCCAGGGCGTTCCTTCTACTACGGTCCATCCTATTATTACGGCAACTACCGCGATGACCGTTCGCGCTATTACAGAGACCGGTATTTTGATGGACCACGCTACTATCGTGACCGGGACAGATTTTATGATGGCCCCCGCTACTATCGCGACCGGGATAGAGACCGGTATTACGACCGGGGCGACTACCGGCGCTACCGGGAAGAGCGTATGCGCCGTGACACCTACCGGGAGCAGCGCATCCCCAAGAATGCGCCACAAACCATGCAGGAACGCAGGTGGTCGCGTTAAAATAGCGCGGCCTGTCTGAGCAAAGGGCATCTTACCGTATTCTCCCGGTAAGATGCTTTATTTCTTTTCCCGGCAACGTTTGCGTGCTACCCTTGATTATACACCTATTCTGCAGATGGAACGGGCAGAGTACACACCACGAATACAGGTCTTCTTGGGAGGAAAGGTCATGAACAAATTGCTGGGAATATTATGTGCCGGCGCCTGCACCTTTGGCTTTGCTGCAATGGCAAGCAGCACGGAAGTGAATCCGCAAACCTGTCAGCAGGTAATAGAAAACAGCTGCACTAAATGTCACGGTATTAAGCGTATCTGTACCACCCTTGACAAGGCGGATGCCGACTGGTCAGCAATTGTCGCTGACATGGGCAGGCGCGGCAAACTGAGCCAGGAAGTACAGGACCAGGCGCTTTCCTGCCTGACCAGCGCAGATGTTACCGTGAAAGGAACTATCTGTCCTCAGAAGTAATTCCAATTCTATATTGAGGAGCTTTCCGGGTTACTATGTTCTGACTTTTTGCAGCAAGCGCCCGGACAACCTTTGGCCGGCAGTTGCACCAACAGTCGCAGGAGAGACTGCTGCACCACTCACCTTATCTGTCCGGCGATTTATCTCTGCTCTCTACTGCCTCTACTGTGCCATCGCCAGGTACCAATGGTTCCTGGCGATTTTTATTTTCATCTGGTTGTTCCAGGTCCTGATTAAAACTGCTCTCAAAGGGGCAAGGGAAATACGATGCAAGCGTCGTACGTAAAGGTATGTTTCGAAGTATTTTTTATTCCAGACACTTAAGGGCACTTGTAATGTAGGATTGGAATTACTTGCCCGGCCCTTCCTGATCTGCACGCACCTGTGGCCGGGTTGTTCCACGAGCAAAAGAAAAAAACGCTCCTATGGCGCTCAGCGCGGCTGAACAGTAAAAGACGGTGTGGATGCTCTGCAAAAAACGCGGATACATGGCAGGGGTAATGAGGACGTTACCCAACATCAGTGCCAGCACCACGGTGGCCAAGGCCATGCTCATCATCTGCCCTAAAAGGCGCATAATTCCCACCACTCCGGAGGCTACGCCGTAGCGGCTCTTATCCACTGAACCCATGATGGCGCTGATATTGGGTGAGGAAAAAAAAGCAAATCCGGCTCCCAGAAAAATCAGATTGGCAAGGATCCAGTATCGAGGCGTATCCAATCCCAATTGAGTGTAGCATGCGGTGCCAATGGCGGTCATGATCATGCCGGTCGTGGCCAGCCAGCGCGCCTCTATTCGCTCAGACAAGCGGCCCACCAGGGGCGAACCCAAGGCCATAACCACGGGTTGGGCCACCAGTAATGTACCCGCCGCCTGGGGGCTCATGCCTTGAATGTACTGCAGATACAGACTCATTAAAAAAGTAACGGCAAAGGTGGCACTGTAGTTGAGCAAAGCAGCCAAACTGGAAAAGGTAAAGGTATGGTTGCCGGTGAAGAGACGTACATCCAAGACAGGATGGGGGTGGCGATACTGGTGTAGAAAAAAGATCAAACCCGTCACCAGTCCTAACAACGCCAGGCCCGCACCAAAGGCGGTGGTCATGGTCGAGGCCCCGTACACCAGGGTGCTGATAGCAAGCGCATAGAGCAGCGTGCCACCCAGATCAAAGGAGCCGGTATCGGATCCTGCCCATTCACCCTTGAGATGCAAACGGGTGAGCACTATGCAAACAAGACCCAGCGGCAGCATCAACAGAAAAATACTGCGCCAGCCGAGGAGCTCCGTGAGCATACCGCCAACAAATGGGCCAACAGACAAGCCAATATACACTGCAGCCACATAGAGGCCGATCACCCTGCCCCGTTTTTCTGCAGGAAAAATAGAGGTGAGGATGGCCATGCCGGTGCTGACGAACATGCCCGCTCCCACGCCCTGCAGCCCCCGGCACGCGATGAGCATAGCGGCATTGGTGGCAAAGGCTGCCAGAAAAGAGGCAAGGGTAAAAACAATCAGCCCGGTGGTGAAAAATCGTTTCCGGCCATACATGTCGGCAAGCTTACCTACCGGTACCAGGGTCATGGCCATGGTGAGCATGTAGATGGTGGCTATCCAGGCCAGAGCCACGGTTTTTACATTAAGATCCGCCTGAATAGCGGGCATGGCCACATTGACCGCCGAAATAATGAACGGCGCCAAAAATGAGGACAGGGTGCAGACCAAGAGGGCAGAGCGTTCCTGGGCAATTTGGTAACGTGATACTGACTCGGACATCTATGACTCCAAGAGGGAAAACCGACTTCACCTATCCAGGCGCGGACTCGGTATTCTGCCCGCAACCCTTGTTTTTCCTGTGATTGCTGCATCAGGCTCCTGTCATTGTAGCCTCTTTTTACGGTCTGTCTGCTGAAAAACGCATAAAAAAACCTCCCCGGCTGATAACGGGGAGGTCGGCGGATCGCGTGGCTGGGAGCAAGGCCTGCTTCAATGCAATGCCATGGAAAAGCGCCCTTGGTTATGTTCGAGCAAAGAGAGTAGCAAAGAAGCCTGACACAGGCGTTTATTTCAGATACAGATTATAAAGCTGCCATCGAGGAGGCAAGGCAAATGCTCGCAGGGCGTACATAGAGGTACGTCCTGCGAGTATTTACTGATGCCGACACAGAAAGTGCTTTTTTGATGTGGGCCTGGAATTAGTCGAGAGTGATGCCGGCATCCACCGCAGCATCAATGGCATTATCAACAAAAATCTTGGCAAACGCATCGTTTTCACCAAGCCCTTCATTGATGGCGCTCACCACCTCAAATCCATTTTTCTGTAATATGGATTTCCATGAATCCTCGTCATCGCCAGACATGTCATTGATGGTATGGTCGCCAGCAACCACCATGAAGGGCTTCAAAACAACTTTCTTCACCTTGTACAGCCGTAATATCTCCATCACGTCTTCGATACCAGGGTAGCCTTCCACACAGCCGATTGCGGTAACAACCTCAGGGTACATGGCACGCATTTTTGCAGCCAGTTCTAGATATGCGCCACCACTACCCGGAAAGTACTCATTGCCATGGCCCATGTATACAATACCGGCTTTTGCTGCCTGCGCCAGTTTAACATCAGCCGCCAACACCTTGGCAATCCGGTCGATATCTTCCGCGTAGGGCCGCCCTGTGCCATAGGTGCCCAGTGCTGGCCGGCCAAGCGCAACTTTATCGAATGGCTTGTAATGCGCCTTTTTGACAGTACCCATATTCATCAGGCCATCAACAAAGGTATGTAGATCAAGGAATTCTTCTCCCATGGAGATATGGGTGGGCTGTAGGACGATGGTATTAAAGCCCTCGTTTTGCAGGTCGGCAATGGTGGCAAGCGGTGTCTTAACATGCAGAATTTCCGGGATGATCTCGGGATGTGCTTTGATATAATCAGGATCCTGTGCCCGCTGCTGCCATTTTTTGCGGACAATGTTTGAGGTGAAGGCAACCCGCACTGGTGTATGCGGGTATTTTTCCATAAGTTGGGTACGGATATTGAGCAGAGCGGGAAGGGCTGACTCGACTGTAGTGCCGAACATGGCCAGCACAATGGCATGCTTTTGCTCAATCTCATAGTCGGCGCTGGCAAAGCCGCTCGTCACATGAGCAAAAAAAACAAAGTACAACGCGAACACTAAAGCCGTACATCTCACCATAATATCCTCCTTTTTTGTATCGGCCCAAACCACTCAGGCCAAAAAGCACTGTTACCTGGAAAACCCGATGCCTCCCAGGCAGATGCACTGTTATTGAAACATGCAACAAGCAGGAGCCTGCGGAAGAGCCGCCGGCAAACGGCCCCTCCGCAACACACCGGCATGGCAAGGTATGCGGCTGCACTGTGTCGCCATCGTGCGTGGACTCAATGCGCACAGCAAAAAAAACCCCGGATCATGTTTATGATCCGGGGATGCCCTGGTTTATCCGCGTCTCGAAGGGTCGCATCCCTTGTCCACGGGGAAGCGCTATGCAGGTGTTCAGGCAGGTCTTCTGACTCCCGGATTATCCTCGCGCTGCGCCTTCCCGATTTGCATCAGTGGCCTAGAGCAGCGTTTGTCCCCGGTTACAGCGGCGGGCCCGTCTCCGAATCACACGGAGTTCCCTTTTATTCCAAATGGAGCCTGAACGATATAAGCAATGAAATACGTATTACTGTCCGCGTCAAGCAGTATTTTCCATCCAGCCGATCAACGAACACCCGGATGTTGCCTGCTGCGCCTCGCTGCAAACAGCCAACTAACCAACTATAACAACGTCGTTATTATCGATATATCGTTTCCGCTTCTGCTCCTTGAGCAGAGCGATATCCACCACCACCAAACCGTCGATACAATCAGCGAATTCGGGGTCAACATTGAAATCAAGAAAATATACCCCACCAGCCTCGCACAGTTCCGTATACTGCTTGTACAGGGTGGGCACTGACACGCCCATGGCGGCCAATAGCGACTTGAGCAGGGTAAAGTCCTTGCGGTAATCCTTGCCTGAAAAGGAGGTTGCCAATTCTTCAGCAGGCATGGAGAAGCAAAAAGGGTTGCGGGAGCATGGCGGCGTTTCCGGCCGAGTGAAATACAAGCGATAAAAAATAATGAGTAATTCCTTGGCAGTGCGCGGCATGGCATTACTGATACTCACCGGGCCAAACAGATAGCGGTACTGCGGGTTGCGCTTCAAAAATGCACCGATGCCAAACCAGAGATAATCCAGGCTGCGCTTGCCCCAGTAACGCTGCTGCACAAAACTGCGGCCGAGCTCCACTCCCTGCTGCAGAAAAAGGCAGGTATCGCTATCCAAGGCAAAAAGGCTATGGCTGTAGAGGCCGTCCAGGCCTCTTTCCGCAATCACTTGGGCTGCATCAGCAAAACGATAGGAACCGACAATTTCCAGGTCCTCCGACGACCACAGCACCAGATGGTGATAATAACGATCGAACTGGTCGCGGTCGCGGCGTTTGCCCGATCCTTCCCCCACCAGACGGAAGGTGAGTTCGCGCAGGCGGGCGATTTCCCGGAACACTACCTCATTGCCGCCATTGTTGAAGAGATAGATTTCCATGCCGTCCGGAGTACGACCTAAAAGCTCGCCCTCGCGAATACCCTTGTGGAGCAGTACCCTCCGTTCCGGACGGGCAATGGCTGTCTCGGTGCGGAAAACCGGGCTCTTGTGTGCGCCCACCCGGTAGAGGTGTCGGCGAAACAGGGCCAGTTTCTCCTTTTCTCGAATAGCGAGACCATCATAGGAAGAAAAGGGGATGAGTCCGCCGATGGTCATCTGTACGGGTTTTTTGCGGCGGCGGAACATCTCACCCACCAGCATGATAGTAGACAGTGGCCGAGCCAGCAGTGAGGTGGCATAAAAACGGGCCGAGTTGCGTGCTCTGATATGGATGGGCAGAATGGGCGATCGGGTCTTTGCAGCCAGGCGGAGAAAGCCCTTTTGCCACTTGCCATCGCGGATACCGGTTGCACCTATACGCGAGACCACCCCGGCCGGGAAAAAAATGACTGCCTCTTCGCGGTGCAGGGCCTCTTCAATGTGGGCTATTTGCCGTTTCATACTGACGCCGCTGAGCATGCGCACCGGCAGGAGGCAGGGAGCAAGCGCCTGCACCGAGGCCAGTACATCGTTGGCCACTATGCGCACATCCTGGCGCACATCGTGCACCAGCTTCAAAAGGGCTAAACCATCCAAGGTGCCGATGGGATGATTGGCCACGATCACCAGGCGGCCGCTTACCGGAATGTTTTCCCGTTCGCGCTCAGTGACCGCATAGAAAAATTGAAAGCTGTCCAGGACCTGTTCGACAAAATCCATGCCGGTGAGACCTGGGTACTGTTCTGAAAAATCAGCAAAACGCCGTTCGTGCATAAGTCTGCGCAGCAGGCCGCGTACGGGCGGGCCCAGCAGGGGCCGGGCATTGAGCTTAGGATAGTATTGATGCAGAAGGTTATCGATGGTGAACATACTATTAAAAGAATTGAATTGATCGGGCAGAAGGTATGCAAGACCTATCAGACTGCGGCAGAAGGACGAAGATTTTCCTTATAGCCAGCCCATTGTTCGGCAAAGGACAGGGGGAAACGTGGTTTTTTGCTTTTCTTGCGCGCCACGGCCTGCACCTGAAACTCCAACATAAGTGCTTCCCCGGGTACACCCTGATTTGGGGTGGCCCAGGAATCGAGGCAGTATGCTCCCTGGCTGCCGAGTTCTACCACGGCCGCTCCCTGATCCTGGGGCATGAACAGCATCAATGCTCCTCCTGCTCCAGCAAGCTTCAGATTGCTGTGGAGTTTGAAGCCTGTGCCAGCCGTCAACTGTGCCGCCCCCCGCCGCGGGGTACGTAGACCGTGTTCTGCACACAGGATGACTGCACCATAATGATGCTCCTTCAGGAGCTGGTGAGCAAAAAAGGCGTGTAACAAGGCTTGACGTTCGCCCTGCGGCCCATCGCAGAGCATGTTGATCACCAGCACAGCGATTGAAGCCTTTCGTACCAAGGCAAATTGTACCCGATGCTTTTCCCTGCTGGCGGTGGACAAGGAGATACTGCCGCTATTGAGTACCCACACCGAACTGCCGGTAAAAATGGAAAGCGCGGTTTCGGTCCGATCAATTTCCCTCCCAGTGGCCAGCATGGTGGAACTGCAGGACATCTGCAGGGAAGCAGCAAGTTCCCTCAGTTCGACCTGGGCATCCTGCGCCTTAATCTGACAACAAAGGATGTCCAGTTGCGGTTGTTCGGCTCGTTCGACTGCTCCAAGCCGTTCAGCCGGCAGTGCTGCACTATCCCTGCACTGTTTGCCTGTATCCTGATTATTCTGATATGTGGTAGCGATGCGAATCATAGAATCTCCTGAAAGCGGGGCCGTCAGACGGTCGCGGAAAATATACGAGGCGAAAAGCATTTGGTGCCAAATTCCCGACAAACACTCTTACGACGACCTATACATAAAAGCCGTTACAGACAGGTTAGATCCATATTATGATTGCAACAACGATGCTCAGGACCAAGTGTGCAGCAGTCAAGTCAATCCCTGCTGATGCAATCCTGACAAAACCCTTATCCGTGCTGAACAGTTGGGCTTGATAGTAAGTGTATCTGATTTGAGAAATGGTTGCTGCCCGCATCCCCTGCTCCAAGAGCCTCCGGCATGACCGAGCCTTTTTCTGCTTCGTCCGCAATATCCAGCTATCCGGCTGTACTGCCATCGCCATTCATCTGCGCCATTCCCCAAAGCGACTTATCTGGTGTGGTCTGCACTACTCTGCCATACAGCGCGCATGCAGCACCTTCCTGTGTCGGCCCACCGGGCGGCCACGCAGGGACAACCTTTCTCCCAGCACGCTTTCCCGCCCTTTTCCAGGAGCCTCATGCCTGCCAATACTATCCGAAAAACCTTCATCCTGGACACCAATGTCATCCTGCATGACTCCGCCTGCATTAAAAACTTTGCCGAACATGACATCGTTATCCCCATCACCGTTATCGAAGAGCTAGATCACTTCAAAAAGGGCAATCTTTCCCTCAACTTCCATGCTCGGGAGTTTGTTCGTAGCCTCGATGCGTTAAGTGCTAACAAGCTGTTCAACGGTGGCGTGGACATCGGCCCTGGCAAGGGTAAAGTGTCCATCAAACTGGAACAGCCCCTGCACGAGAACCTGCGCCAGCATTTCCCGGCAACAGGCAAGCCTGATCATCAGATCCTCAACATCGGTTATTGCCTGGCCAAAGAAGATCCTACGCGCCGCTGCATCTTGGTGAGCAAGGATGTCAACCTGCGCATGAAGGCCAAGGCCGTTGGCCTGATGGCTGAGGATTACACCACCGATCATGTCAAGGATGTGGGCAAGCTCTATACCGGCTGCCGCCTGCTCGAAGAGGCTGACCCAGAACTGATTGATGCCTTGCACTCTGGCAATGAGCCCGTCAATGCACAGACGTTGGGCTTGGACACCCCTCCCCTCTGGCCCAACGAATACCTTATTATTCGTAACGGCAAAAAATCAGTCTTGGCCTTCCACTCTCCTGTAAACGGGATGCTGCAAAAAATTGAGCGCAGAATCGTGTACGGCATCTCGCCACGCAATGCCGAACAAAATTTCGCGGTACACGCACTTTGCAATCAGGATGCCCCCTTGGTCAGCCTTTCGGGCAAGGCTGGCACCGGCAAAACCTTGCTGGCCCTGGCCGCTGCCCTGGAGCAGCGCTCGCAATACCGACAAATCATGCTGGCTCGCCCAATTGTACCGCTTTCCAACAAGGACATCGGCTATTTACCCGGTGATATCTCCTCGAAAATCGGCCCTTACATGCAACCGCTCTATGACAATCTGGCGGTGATCCGCAATCAGTTCTCAGATCAGAGCGAAATGAGCCAGCTTTTGGGGCGACTTCTGGATGAGAAAAAGCTGATTATTGAACCACTGGCCTATATCCGCGGTCGCAGCCTGGTGAAGATGTTCATGATTGTGGATGAGGCCCAAAACCTGACCCCGCACGAGGTAAAAACCATCATCACCCGGGCCGGGGAACAGACCAAGGTGGTTTTCACGGGTGATATCTACCAGATCGACCATCCCTATCTGGATACCCTGTCAAATGGCCTTAGTTACCTCATCGAAAAGATGCAGGGGCAACGGCTCTATTCCCATGTCAACCTGGAAAAAGGCGAGCGCTCCGAACTCGCCATGTTGGCGAGTGAACTATTATGATGAGACGTTCTGGAACACGTGTTTTCTGTCTGGCTTTTGTGGCCGCAACCAGCCTTGGCCTTGCTGTTCCTTCCTTTACACCGGCCAAACAGCAGCCGGAGCAACAAAGCAAAACTCTGCGCTACCGTGAGCAAACCGGCAAGGCAGCGCATACCTATATCTGGAAACTGGAAGAACAGGGTGAGCATGTGCTTATCACCCTGGAAGAGCCGGAGGCCACCTTCACCAATCTGTGTGCCCCAGACGGAGCCACCCTGGCTTGGAACATGGTGTCATCGCCGCACACCAATGTCCACGCCGAACGGAAGGCTGATATGCTCCATGTGCAGGGCACCTTTCAAGGAAAACCCGTAGACAAGGCATTGCGCCTTGGCGATAAACCCTGGTTCCAATCGGTAACTTTTTCCCTGGGGCGCATGGTGGCGCTGGAGCGTGGTAAAACGGAATTCTGGTTTTTGCGCTCAGACGAACTGGAGTTGCTCGGTATGTGGGCTGAACGCGCCGGTAGCGAGCAGATGGTGACAGATGGTCAGACGGTTATGGTTGAAAAGGTGCGCATCAAGTTGGATAGCCTGATTGCCGCCTTCTGGGAGGCATCCTACTGGTTCAGACAAAGCGATCAGGTTTTTCTGCGCTACCGCGGGGTGAACGGCCCGCCGGGCACGGATGAAACTGTAATTGAGCTGCAGTCCGATTAAGTCTGCGGTAAAAATAACAATCTATCGGCACAGCAAAGCGCTTCGGCCGAATTTTCGGTGTATTCAAGCTTCAGCACAAGAGTCCTATCACGGCATTCTTCATGGGGTTCCGAGGGTCATGCGCCAAGAGCAGAACAAATAACACTTTGTTATCAAACTGCAATCAGTGAGCTGGCAGCCGATTTGGGGCGAGATTGTTCAAAAACTGGTGGGTGCAGGTTTCCCAAGAGAACTCGCCGGCAAAGGCGCGACAGCTTTCACGACTGACCGTAAGCGCCCTCAGGGCGGCACAGCGTAAGTCGTTGTCCAGACAGCCGTTCACCCCTTCCCGCACAATATATTTTGGTCCGGTCACTGGAAAAGCCGCCACCGGCACACCCGAGGCCATGGCCTCTAAAAGCACCACACCAAAAGTATCGGTCAGGCTGGGAAAGACAAACACATCCGCCTCGGCCAGGGCGCTCGCCAGTGCCTCACCCTCTTTTGGGCCGGTGAATTGTACCTCCGGATAGGTTGCCTGCAGCGTCGCCAGGGCAGGACCGCCGCCAATCACCCGCTTTTCACCGGGAAGGTCCAAATCAAGAAAGGCGGGCAGATTTTTCTCCACCGCTACCCGGCCCATGTACAAAAAAACCGGCCCCTTCTCTGTCGTCTCCCGCTCCCGTGGCCGGAACAGATTCGTATCCACCCCTCGCGACCACGGTACCAGATGGTTAAAATCCCTGGCCTCCAGTTCATCTAAGATGGTGGGTGCCGCCATGGTGCGGCGGGCAGCGCCGTGGAACCCCCGCATCACCGAATAACTCATCTTCATGGGCACTGGTGCGCGCATGCGCAGGTATTCAGGGAAGCGGGTGTGATACGAGGTGGTAAAATCAAGCCCCAGACGCTTGCAGGCGCTGCGGGCACACCAGCCCAAGGGCCCTTCGGTGGCAATATGCACCGCCTCAGCCTTGAAATCATGCAACAATTTTTGGATAGATAGCGGCGATACCAACGACAGCCGTATTTCGGGATAGGTTGGGCAAGGCAGGGTTGCAAAACGCTCAGGTGTAATGAGTAGCAGCTCATGACCCCAGCTGCGCAGCATATCAGCAGTGCGGTTCAGCGTAGTGACAACGCCGTTAATTTGTGGATGCCAGGCATCGGTCACGATACAGATCTTCATAAATGTCACGTGGTACGGGTTGGATGTGTGCCTGCTGATCCGGCCATTGCACCAGACCCAGGCTGCCATTGTGATTCTCTGCCAGGGCGGTACAACTCTCCACCCAGTCACCACTGTTGCTGTACAGTACCTTGCCAATTTCTCGGATGCCGGCGCGGTGAATATGGCCACAGATGAGGCCATCCACCTTGTGCTCGATGCCTTCCTGCGCCACCACCTCTTCAAACCGCCCCATATAATTGACCACAATTTTCACCTGGTGTTTCAACCAGGATGAAACAGAGCGATATTCATAGCCCATACGGCGTCGCCCCTTGTTGCAGAAACGGTTTATGGTGAGGACCAGCTCGTAGAGGATGCTGCCGATGCTGGCCAGCCAAGGACTATTCTGCACTACCGGATCGAATTTATCACCGTGGATGACTAGATAGCGACGGCCGTCTGCGGTTTCATGCACCACTTTGTTGCTGATGCGTACATTGTTGAACACCATGCCGTCAAAGCGGCGCAGCACGTGGTCGTGGTTGCCAGGAATATACACCACCTCAGTACCGTTTTTGGCCTTATCCAGCACGGTCTGTACTATCCGGTCGTTGATCCTGGGCCAGTACCACTTCCTCCTGGCCTGGAGCAGATCAAGAATATCGCCCACCAAGTACAGGTATTCGGATTCGGTTTTTTGCAGGAAATCCAGCAACTGCTCACTCTGCAGGTTTCTGGTGCCCAGATGCAGGTCGGAAATCCAGATGGATCGAAATTGAAGTGGCGGCATATACCCTCCTGTACAGATCATCCCGTTGAGTGGGAGTTCAAGATACGGGCAAGGTAGCCGGGTGGTATTTGCTTCCGGTCAGAATTTTGTTTTTTTCAGATTGGGATACAGTTGCGGTTCTGTTGACAGGATTGCGCAAACGGATGTACCTTCGTACAGACTAAGAACCTGCCCGCTGCATAGATAAGGCATCCTGATTGCAATTTCAGATCAGAGCTGATCCGCTAGAGGCAGGGCTATTACGATGTGGACGTACAAAGGAGGACCGGCTTGCGTCGCATTTTCCTTGTTTCCCAGCAGCTTTAGTCTGGATCCGGAAATGAGGCGCAGGGATATCCTTCCAGCAGGCTGGAGTCGGAAGAGATAATTCTGCATTATATCAGGTCAATGGTCAATGACCTGCGCCGGCCTGATAGACGGCCGTGTGGTTATTTGCTGTTATTGCAGAGGCGTCAGCAGAGGGCTCCAGGCAATGGCGGCGCTTTCCTTAACGTCCGGAATCAGGACCACGGTTTCCGTAAACCCGTAATCCCGCAGGGCGCGCCGGCATTCCCGCAAGGTGTCGCGCACCATGTCTGGATCATGGCTGCCGTGCAGGTTATAAACCAGGCCAAGCAACTGCATGCCCCGACTCCTGATGGCTTCAAGGCTCAGCCGGGTGTGGTTGATTGAACCCAGCCTCGGGCTGCTGACCAGAACCAATGGCCAGCCGTGGCCGGCCAAATAATCCAGCAGCAAAAGCTCGCTGTTCAGGGGGACCAGCAGGCCACCTGCGCCTTCCAGCACCAGCCACTGATAGCGCGCTTGCATTACTGCCACGGCCTCATTGAGCTTCTCTTCCACGATAGCCTTGCCTTCCAGGGTGGCGGCCAGGTGGGGCGAGGCAGGCAGCTTGAATACGTAGGGATTGCTGCTCCCCTGTTGGTCTTCTTCTGTCAGTGGCACGGCCATGAGGCGGCGATGCAAGAGGATATCTTCGGCGATACCGCTGCAACCGGTCTGCACCAGCTTCATGGTGCTGACGCTTTCCGAGCGCGACAGCAGATAACGGGCCAGCAGTCCGGCACAGTAGGATTTTCCCACACCGGTGTCAATACCGGCCACTGCTATGGTTGTTTGGACTCTTACCTGTTCGTGCACATGCATGGTGTTCTGATAATGAGGGAAAGACGCAGGCTAGGCCTTGGTGGCAATGAAATAGAGGGGATGATAGGTCAGGCGCACGCCTTGTTCGCCACTGAAGCGTTCCTGGTAACTGGCGGCAAATTTCGCCAGCCGGCCCTTGGTCCAGCCTGCGGGGCTCAGCGCGTTTACGCCGGTATCGCGCAGGTGATGCAGTATAGCCAGTGGATCAGCAAACCAGAGTTCTTCCCGGCTCTCCCTCGCCAGATGCAGCCTGAAATGCTGTGACAGAATATGCTGCAGCTCTTCCAGACTGTGATACGGCAGGCCACTACCGGTAATCTCCAGGATTTCGGTAAAATTATCCGGCCCATAGAGGCCGATTGCCAGCGTTCCACCGGGATTGAGATGTTTGGCCAGCTTTGCGCTCAGGGCCGGAAAATCGTGCACCCAATGCAGGGTGGAAGAGGACAGGATAAGATCGTAGTTGTGAGGTAACTCCACCTTTTCAATATCACCGGCAAGGAAGGTGACATACTGCTGCCATGCTTGACTTCTGGCATCAATACAGCTCTGAAAAGCGGCAACCAGGTCACACACGGTGAGCCGTTCCAGAGATGGCAAGCACCCCACAAGTTTTTCGGTGAGCATGCCGGTGCAGCAGCCTATTTCAAATGCACTCTGTGGGTTGATGCCGGGAACTGCTTCGAACAGATAGGCCAACAGGGTGTCGGCCACCTGGGCCTGTACCCGTGCTTTATCCTCATAGGTGGCAAGTGCGTTGGCAAAACGCCGGCTAATAAGTGACTTGTCGGCAATCATGGCAGGAGTTGGCAGGTGATGAACAGCACGCATGGGCACCTTCTTGCCTGTTTACGCAGGCAGCATTGTGCTGCTGCTGTACAAGATAACCACGTGCGCCGACAAGAAAAAAATGGGAAGGAAAGCACGTTCCCTTCCCATTGAGCAAAAACCAGGCAGATACAAGCGGTGATCAATCACCCCACAACAGATCCTCGCGAATCCAGCCCTTAACGCCATTGGCGTGCTCTACTTGCACCCACCCACCCTTTTTGGAGAGTACCTTAAAAACTACCCCGTAGGTGGCGGTGGCCACAATGGCGCCTTTGGTACTGGGGGTACTGCGGATATTGATATTTCTGTTAGTGCCTTTATTGGCCTGTACCACCGCATGGGCTTCTTTAGTAGTTACACCCTGATGCACCCAGCCGACACTGCCCTCAAAATCGCGCACCTTGTACCACGATCCGGACTTCTGTGTCACCTCCAGGGGAAAACCCTGGCCTATTTTCCACAACACCTCGTACTTAGTGCCAGGCCCGGAGCGCATATTGACATTTTCACCGCGAATGGAGACCATTTCGGCAAAGGCTGCAGACTGAACAAGGAGAAAGGCGGAGATAAAAACACCGCAGAAGAGGGAACGTTTCAGGTTCATAGCGACATCCCAATGGGTATATGTTTTACTAGAGCATGACCAAGCGGCACAAACACGAAACAAATCAGACAGTGCATAGCCCAGACAACACGGCAAGCATTACCTCGCAACCAGGCAAAAAGGAAATTTGCTCTGTCTACAGAGAAGCAGGCACGCTGGCGTAAGCGACTGCTCTTTGTTCTAATGGGCCCAGCTTAAAAATGCAAGCCTTTGACAAGAATTCGAGGTTTTTTCGCTGCGCCGCCCCGACCAGACTTGAAAAACGATTTCTATTTTTTGACTGCCCTCCTTTCCTGTCCCATGACTATTGACCTGGCTCCCGGCGATATTTTCCGTTTTTTTCTGCCCCATACCCGCCTGTTGCAGCTATTGCCATGCGCGGCAGGCAATATCAACCAGACCTGGATCGTACATTTCATAAGCGGAAACAGACACAAAGCAGCTGTCCTGCAGCGCCTCTCCCCGACAGTCTTTCCTGACCCTTCTGTGGTGATGAATAATTTCCGGATCGTTACTCGGCACTGCGCAAAAATCGCAGCACAAAAACGCGGGTACGGTCAAACAGTGCCTGTTGTTCCCGAAGCATACAGCAATCCGGATGGCGAAGATTGTATGAGGGATGCGGAAGGAGGTCTTTGGCGACTTATCACCTATATCGGTCCTTCCCGCACCCTGACTGTGGTAAATGCCCGGCAGGCGACGGCGATCGGCGCGATGCTGGCCCGTTTCCACCAGGGCGTCAGCATGCTTCCTGCCGCAGAGATTCAGGACCCGTTGCCGGGTTTCCATGATACACCAACGTATCTGAGCCATTTTGATGCCCTGAGCTCCGAGCGCAGCCCGCAAAATACCGAGGAAGAATTTTGCTTTGCCAGTATCGAGCATTTACGGCCGCTTGCTGGCCTGCTTCAGGCTAATAGCAGCAGCCATAGGCAGCAGCTGGTACATGCTGACCCCAAATGCAGCAACTTCCTCTTTGCGCAGGGTAGTGATACGGTGCTCAGCCTGATCGATCTGGACACGGTCAGGTTTGGATATCTTGTGCATGACCTGGGCGACTGCCTGCGTTCCTGCTGCAATCAGAGTGGTGAGGAAAAGAATATGCAGCCCCATTTTGACCAGGACTGTTTCAGCGCGCTATTGGGAGCCTACCTTGAAAACGGCGGCAGGGTTTTACTCAGCCAAAGTGATCAGCAAATCCTGTTAGAAGCAGCCCGTCTGCTCATCTTTGAGCTGGGCCTGCGCTTTTTTACCGACTATTTACAGGGAAACACGTATTTTACCTACCGCTATCCAAAGCATAACCTGCACCGGGCCATGGTGCAGTTCCGACTGCACGACTCGCTGCTGGCCCAAGAAAAACAATTGCGGCTGGCTCTGGCGGCCTTGCTAACCTGAAAGCAGTACCCGTACAAGCCATATTTCCAGTTCTTTTCATTAGAATACATCCATGCAAGCATCACCATTTCAGCAAAGTTTCCAGTCCAGCGAATGCCATGCCCGCTGCGGCCAACTCAAAACCCTGCATGGCGAGATCGAAACCCCGGTTTTCATGCCAGTCGGCACCCAGGCCACGGTCAAGGGTATGACCCCGGAGGCACTCAAGGAGGTCGGCGCACAAATCATCCTTGGCAACACCTACCACCTCTACCTCCGGCCCGGCCATGAACTCATCCGCGAGTTCGGCGGGTTGCACCAGTTCATGCACTGGGACAGGCCCATCCTGACTGACTCCGGCGGTTTTCAGATCTTCAGCTTGCAAGAACTGGCCAAAATTAGTGAAAAAGGTGTGGCCTTCCGCTCGCACCTGGATGGTAGTCCGCTCTTCCTTAGCCCCGAAGATGCCGTACATGTACAGGAGGCCCTTGGCAGCGATATCATGATGGCACTGGATACCTGTATCCCCTATCCGGCCAGCCGGGATGAAACTATCCGCGCCACCGCTCTGACCAACCGCTGGGCCAAACGATGCCGCGTGGCTCAGCCGCAAACCGGCCAACTGCTCTTTGGCATTATCCAGGGCGGCATGTATAGTGACCTGCGCCTCGAAGCCATACAGGAGTTGCAAGACATCGGCTTTGATGGCTATGCCTTGGGCGGGCTTTCCGTGGGCGAACCTAAGGAGGAGATGCTGGCAATTTTGGCCGAATGCGGCCACCGCATGCCCAGGGATCATGCCCGCTATCTTATGGGGGTAGGTACGCCGGAGGACCTGGTGGAGGGTGTTTTCCACGGCATTGACATGTTCGATTGCGTCATGCCCACCCGCAATGCGCGCAACGGAATGCTCTTTACTTCGCAGGGCAGAGTGGTTATAAAAAATGCTTGTTTCCAAAAGGATGCGAGCCCTCTGGACCCATGCTGCACCTGCTATACCTGCAGACACTATTCTAGAGCCTACCTGCGCCACCTTTTCCAAAGCCGGGAAATTTTGGCCTATCAGTTAAACAGCATCCACAATTTGCACTACTACTGTACCCTGATGGCCGATATGCGCGAGGCGATCCAGCAGGATCGCTTCCTTGCCTTCCGCAGCGAATTTTACCGACAGCGCGGCGGCCTGCAGACAGCAATGCAGCCAACTTAACCCCAGCTATGGAGGATGTTCATGACAGGAATCGCCTGGGCCGCAGAGGCGGCCGCACCTGCAGCAGGAGCTGGCGGAATGGCCTTTATCGGCCAATTTTTACCGCTGATCCTTATCTTTTTTGTCTTTTATTTTTTGTTGATCCGACCCCAACAGAAAAAGGCCAAGGAGCACCAGAACTATCTGGCCAACCTGAAACGGGGCGACAAGGTAATCACCGGCGGTGGTATCTACGGTCAGATCACTGGTTTGACCGATAATACAGTTACCTTGGAAATAGCAGATAATGTGCGCATCAAGGTGAGCCGGGCAGCCATTGCCGGATCAGCCACTGAACCCGAAAAAGCAGCCAGTAAACCGGCCGGTGGCTGAGGCCTTCGGGGAGGCTGTTGATTTTCATCGTGCATGAAAACGGATGACGAACTGAAGAAGCGCCCTGAGGCGCTCCGGATGGAGCACAACAAAGCCGCAGTTATTTAGGTAGCTGCGGCTTTGTTGTATGTACATTCTGCAACAGGCACTCAGAATGTCTCTGGGAGCCTTTCAACGAACTCCTTTATTTCATCTCTTACCCGTCTATAAACAGACAGCTTATCCTCTTCATCTGCCATGTTACGCGCCAATTCGGGCGGATTGTCGAATGTCTGACAAAGTACATGGACTTCTGGAGCAAACCTGGAGCACTGTTTTGCGGCTGTGTCGCAAACGGTGATAACCAAATCAATTTTTTCTTCAATAAAATCTTTAACCGCGTGGGTTTCCTGCCCTGAAATATCAATCCCGACTTCTTTCATGACTTTAATGGCCAAGGGATCAAGTGGGCCCGTGCTTATGCCTGCAGAAAATGCATTGATCGCGTGTGGATGGAGGTGGCGTGCCCAACCTTCGGCCATCTGACTGCGGCAAGTATTCATCTCGCAGACAAAGAGTACATTTTTCTTTGGCATTATATTTCATCCCTTAATTGTATTTATGTTTGTTCCCCCTTTACTTTAGCATGAAGAAAAAAATGATAGGATACATCCGTTAGATTTGAGTTAGTTAAGTATTACAATCTATTTTCTGGTTCCCACGGCT
>JAAYIE010000047.1 GCA_012744275.1 Desulfobulbaceae bacterium | reverse complement strand
GTTTTTGCGCCGCTCAGCAATCTGGGCGTGATCATTGTGGATGAGGAACACGAATCTTCCTACAAACAGGAAGATGGCTTGCCCTACCACGGTCGTGACCTGGCAGTGCTCAGAGCAAAACAGGAAAAATGTCCGGTATTGCTTGGTTCGGCCACCCCGGCTTTAACCAGCTATCACCACGCGGTAACCGGCAGATACCAGTTGTTGCAGCTGCCTGAACGGGTGAGTTCGCATCCTTTACCCCAGGTACAGATTATTGATATGAAAGCTGGCACTGCATCCAGGGAGCACCAGCTTTTTTCAGGTGAGCTGCTCAGCGCCATGCGCAAAAATCTGGAACAGGGCCTGCAGAGCCTGCTCTATCTTAACCGGCGCGGCTTTGCTTCCTTTATGCAGTGTCAGGACTGCGGCCATGTCTTGGAATGCAGGCACTGTCGCGTTTCCCTCACCCTGCACCGCAGCCGCAATCAATTGCTGTGTCATTACTGTGGTTTTCACCAGCACCCGAACAGTCTCTGCCCATCCTGTGGTTCTTCTCAGGTGGCTGGTAGAGGCCTGGGCACAGAGCGTATTGAGGAGGAAATGGCACTGTTGTTCCCAACCGCGCGCATTGCCAGGGTTGACAGCGACAGCAGCAGAAATCGGCGGCAGTTTTTGACGCTTCTTCAGGCCATGCACAGTGGGGGAATCGATATTTTGGTTGGCACCCAAATGATTGCCAAAGGCCTGCATTTTCCGAATATATCCCTGGTGGGTGTACTGTGGGCAGATGCTGGGCTCAGCATGCCGGATTTCAGGGCAGGAGAGCGCACCTTTGCCCAGCTGATCCAGGTTACCGGCAGGGCAGGGCGCGGTGATTCCCCTGGCCGGGTGATTGTGCAGACTTATCAGCCGGATCATTATGCAGTGCGCCTGGCACAACAGCACGATTATGCTGGTTTGTATGCAGAAGAAATGGCCTTACGTCAGCAACTGGGCTATCCACCGTTTGCGCGTCTGGTCAATGTGCGCATAAGCGGACTTAAGGAAAGCGAGGTGGAGCAGGCGGCAGCCAATGTGGCCGCATTTTCAAGGGATGCAAACAAGAATGACAGGGTTGTGGTGCAGGGGGCCGTACCAGCGCCGCTGGCCAAGATTAAAGACCGGGTGCGCTGGCAGGTCCTTCTAAAAAGCGCTGATCTGCACGCATTGCATCAACTCTGTGATGCGCTGGTTATGCATCGAAAGAAGCTTTGTCCCGGCAGTGTGAGCATACAGATAGATGTGGATCCGGATACTATGTTGTAATCCTAATTCCACCTCACCAGTGCTTTTAAGTGTCTGGTGCCGGAAAATGCTTGCAAGACGTACCTCTATATATGCCTGCCCTGCATGGTATTCTTTTTGCTTCCTTGATACCAGTTTTTATCAGGAACTGGAATGTTGCCAATGCCACAGCAATGAACCATTCAAAAAACCCGAAGCAGGGGATGCTCCGGTTTTTTTGAATGGAAACTATGCAGTCAGTTTATTGTGATTCAGCGGCCCATGCCACGTCCGCCTCTGCCCTGACCCATACCACCCGGGCCCATGCCATCACAGGGCCCCCAGTTGCCGTGCCACCTGCCCATACCCATTCCGCCGCCCATCATACCCATGGGTAAACCTTCAGTTTGGGCCTTGGCTCGCAGTTGTTCGCGCAAATCAAAGAGTTCGCCGGTCAGTTGGGCAACTTTTGCGCTGTCGGGCTGTGCGGAGCGCATCAGGCTGCGTTTTTCTGCATGCTTAACCGCCATTTGCTTGCGGAGTTCCACAGTATCTTGCAGAAATTTGTTGTGTTTCTGGACCATGGCCGGATCATTGCCCATCCAGGGGCAATCCCAGGCACCTGTTGGTGCCGGCGGGGTTGCAGTAGCATCAGCGGCAATACCTGTTTGGGCAAGACCAAAGGTGACGCCGGTTGCAAGGAGTGCGGCCAGGAGCAGATTTTTTTTGCTTGTTGTTTTCATGCTGTGTACCTCGTACGTTTATGGTGAATGGGTAATGCTCAAGATGAGCAGTTTGTTTCTGTCTCTTATCATGCTATAAACGTGCCAGTTTCATCGTTTTATTGTAACATATTGAAATATAAAAACAAATTATTCTTCTTTACAAAAAACGATATCCCTGCCTGGTTTAATCCCGAAAATTCAGGTTGCAACTGTGTTGTTCTTACCCGCTCTCTTCCTGCACTGGATAAAAAGTATCCAGCCTGGGGCCTCCAGGCAACTGGCCATACTCTTTTTTCTGCAGCGCTATCACCACCGTGGTGGTTTTCCGGGGCTTAATTGTACCTATTTATAAACAGGAGCGTATTTTGCATGGCAGATTCCATGAAATCCCTGTTCAAGAGAAAATTATACACCACCTATATACTGAGCTCCCCTTGGTTGCTGGCCGCTGCCGTTGCGCTGATCGTTTTTATTATCGCCACCTTTGCCTCCCACAACTATCGCCTTGAAAAGCGTTTAATGCGGGAGGCGCTGGAGCAAAGGGCAGTGACTCTGGTGCGGGTGCTCTACTCCAGCATTCGCGTAACCTTGATCAACGAGATTCGTCAGCATCAGCAGTTGAGCAGTGCCTGGCCCGAGCAGTTGCAGCAGGTTGTGAGCCATGTCAGTGATGAAAACGACATCCTCTTCATAAGTCTGGCAGATGTAAACGGTACAGTGGTCGCCCATTCAGATCAGAAAAAAATCGGTTCGCGGCTGCAATTGGAAGGATCGGACAGCAATGTACATGATACCCCCATCCACTACCGTATAGTTACCTCAGAGGAATATGGCCATGCCTTCATCGCCTCCACAGCTTTTACCATGTTGTCGCAGGAACGGGGTGGGAGACGCATGCCGCGTATGGGGCGCAACGGACAGATGATGCACAGGCAGCAGGGTTTTGAACACCGTGGCCCAATGATGGGGTTTGCCATTCCACCTGAGATTGGCAGCCAACAGTTTCGGGTTGCAGTGGGTTTGGACGTGCGCGGGTATGAACAGGCCCTTGTTCACCTGCAATGGCAGATTTTGCTGCTTTCCGTGGCTATGCTGCTGGTGGGAGTGGGGGGCTGGCTTTCATTGGCTGCAGTGCAGGGTTACCGTGTGTCGCGGGAAACCGTGGAAAAGGTACAGGCCTATACGGCCCTGCTGGTGGCGCAGTTGCCCCTGGGGGTTATTGCGACCACACCTGGAGGCAGGATAGAAACTTGGAACGGGGCTACTACCGCGCTCACCGGGCGTTCTGCCAAGGAGGCAGTGGGCAAATTACCGGGCGAGGTGCTGCCCGAAGTGCTGGCTGCCTTTTTTGAGGAATCTGAAACAGAAGAGGAAAGCCGGCCAAAACTTGTTGAGGCAGCCCAACGCCTTGTGCTGACCCTGGCCGGCGAGCGCCGGGTGCTGCTCTGCCAGCCGCTAAAAATAACGGATGCGGTGCAAAGCTACCGGGGCAGGGTGCTCTTGCTCTCCGATATTTCGGAACTGACGGATCTGGAATTGCGTATGCGGGAAAATGAACGCCTGGCTGCCATTGGCCGTATGGCCGGGGGCGTTGCCCACGAGGTGCGCAATCC
>JAAYIE010000046.1 GCA_012744275.1 Desulfobulbaceae bacterium | reverse complement strand
GGATATGAGGCCATTTTCAATGTAGCTTTCGACAAAACTGGCATAGGTTGACTTGAGTATCTCGAAATGTACCGGTTTGATACCGAGTCGCAGCATACTGATCTAAGCCTTCACGGATTCAGGTATATAGTACCTGAAAACCAGGGCACGGGTGGATTGGGCCAGCAATCGCGGATTGCTTTCGCCGACAGGACATGTTGCTTCCATGGAAAACGAAAATGGGTGTCCTCCGGCTGAAGGAGCCAGCCAACGCAGCCTGACTCAAACTAAACTGTCTTCGATAAAACACAGGGCGGTCCACCCGGATCGTTGGGTACTTTTTGATGAAAAAAACACTGATACTTTTAATCTTTATGGGGGCTCTTTTAAGTTTCATTTATCATCATGCTTTTGAACAAAAATTGTTTGAATACACAATGATTAATGTCAATATAGACGCCCAGGGAGATGCACATTTAATCGAGATTCCAAAAGGGCCAAAAATTTTAATAGATGCGGGTTATCAATCACAAGCCCAAAAATCGCTAGTGCCATTCTTGAAGGGAAGGGACATCTCCACGATAGATTATTTTTTTGTTTCTCACGCCCACAAAGATCATTACGAGGGTGCGTTTGAAATATTGAAATCTGGTATTAAAATAAAACATCTTTTTACTCATCGCCCACCAGAGTTGGAAAGTATTTGCACTTCAGACTTCAGCTGCGACTACAGTTCATATTTGAAATTAACGCAAATGATACCAACTACAGACGTTGTCGTTGGGCAAAAGATTAATCTATCAAAGGATGTGCAGATTCGCATTGTTGATCTTTGGAAAAGCGAGGATTCTGCCACCGATATAAACGACACGTCCATTCTGATGAAACTGGAAACAAATAAATATTCAATTTTTTTTGCCGGAGACCTTAATGCACGCAGAAGTAAACGTCTGGTTGGAAATGCTGACTTAAAAGCGAATATACTAAAATTGCCTCATCATGGGCTAGAAGGCATGGCTGTTTCAGCATTCCATAAAACTGTTGGTGCCGATGCATTTTTAGCACCATGCCCTGTGAGATATTGGGACACTGATAGGGCTAAGAGATCTCGGGATATCGCAGATGAAATGAGTGTCCCTATTTTTGTGAATGGCTTACATGGTGATGTGTTTGTAACTGGCTATAAAGATAGATACGAGATCCACGCCAGTGCTATCAATGCCCCATTTTTCAGGTCAAAAATCTAAAAAAATAATGTGATTATGACAATGTTAAAGATTTTGTTGTAGGGTGGGAGAATTGATATGACGTCGATAAAAAGATCCTGAATCCGTGAACCCTCAGCTTGACAACCAAGGTGTCAGATCAAGTTGAAACTATATCGCGCCAGGCGACCACTGGCAGATGCTCAGCAAACCTTTTTCACATACCGCTTTGAGCACATCGCAATCTCAAGCCATTAGCTTTGCCGGTGGATGTCTACTGCATTTTCAAACTGTTTTCATTGATGGATTTTTATTGAATCATGGCCTTGTTAGTCTAGATTACATAGTATGTAAATTCTGTAGCCAGTGCATGGGCGAATGAGTATCTTGTAACGCTATACTTTTCCTTTCCGAGGTTTGAAGCCTTATCCCTTATTTTATGAGGTTGTCATGGTTTTTCCTGAATACCGGCCGCGCAGGATGCGGCAAAACGCCGCCTTTCGGGCGATGATCCGCGAAACCAGGCTGGATGCAGCCCAGCTCATTCTGCCGGTCTTTGTTATGCCCGGCAAAGGCCTGCGTGAAACCATCCCATCCATGCCGGGCGTGCTGCGCTTTTCCGTGGATGAACTGGTGAAAGAGGCTAAAGAGTGCCTAGAACTGGGCGTTCGCGCCATGATCCTTTTCGGCCTGCCCGAGAAAAAGGACGGCCTTGGCTCGGGCGCATACAACAAGAACGGCATTGTCCAGCGTGCCATCCGCGAATTGAAGAACAAGGTGCCTGCCATGATGGTGGTGACCGATGTGTGTCTGTGCGAATATACTGATCATGGCCACTGCGGCTGCCTGAATGGTCAGGAGGTGGATAACGACGCCACTCTGGAGCTTTTGGCCAAGACTGCGCTGTCCCATGCTGAGGCTGGGGCAGACATGGTGGCCCCAAGTGACATGATGGACGGCCGGGTCAGCGAAATCCGTTCGGTGCTGGATGAAGCTGGATTGTACAAGGTGCCGATCATGTCGTATGCGGTGAAGTACGCCTCCGCCTTTTACGGCCCCTTCCGGGATGCAGCTGAATGCGCCCCCCAGTTCGGAGACCGACGCGCCTATCAGATGGACCCGGCCAACACTCGCGAGGCCCTGCGCGAGGCCACGCTTGACGTGGAAGAAGGCGCTGATATCCTCATGGTTAAACCGGCGCTTTCCTGTTTGGATATCATCAGCCATTTGCACGACGAGTTTGATTTACCAGTAGCTGCCTATCAGGTGAGCGGCGAATACGCCATGATTAAGGCTGCGGCAGAAAGGGGCTGGATTGAGGAGGAGCGGGTGATGGAGGAGTCGCTTATTTCCATCCGCCGTGCTGGAGCGGATATCATCCTCACCTATTTTGCCAAGGATATGGCGAGGTTGATCAGGCAAACCAGGGATTGATACCACCCCAGTACCAGATTAGAGCAATGTATCAAGGAGGCGAGGAAAAAAGCGGCACAGGTGTGCAAAGGAAAACTCCGAGGAGCATTTTCCGAAGCCGACACAGGCGGGCTTGATATGGACATGGAGTTACCGATGCTGGAGCACGAATTATACATGCGCGAAGCCCTGATTGAAGCTAGGCTTGCACTCAGCCAGGGTGAATTTCCGGTGGGCGTAGTGCTGGTGGCGAACGGGCAGGTGCTGGCGCGTGGCAGGCGGCGGAACAGCCAGGCTCAAAGCCGCAATGAGATGGACCATGCCGAAATCAATGCCCTCCGCAGCCTGCTGCAAGAATTTCCGCAGGTGAATACAGCTGCAATCACCCTGTACACCACCATGGAACCATGTTTGATGTGTTATGCTAGCGCCTTGCTGGCGGGTATCCGTACCTTTGTCTGGGCTTATGAGGATGTGATGGGCGGCGGTACCGGCATTCCCCTGCAACAGCTTAATCCGCTCTATGCGAATATGCAGGTGCAGCTCGTTGGTCGCGTACTCAGGCGTGAGAGTCTGAAGCTTTTTCAGCACTTTTTTCGGATGGGTGACTACTGGCAAGACAGTTTGCTGGCCCGCTACACCCTGGCGCAAACCCTTGACGAGCCCGGGCTATGACAACAGCAGTTCAAGCGCGCACCGTGGGTTTTCGTCCGGGCGAGCGCAATGTTTTTTTTCATATCCTCACTACCTGTAACTTGCGCTGCCGTCACTGCTACATCAATCCGATCGAGCATGGCACCTGCACCTTGCCGCTGGAAACCGTGACCAAATGGCTGGCGCTTTTTTCCCGGCCCGATGCTGAAGACGAACAGATAACGAACCTGATCTTGCTGGGCGGCGAGCCGACCATGCATCCAGATCTGGCGGAGATCATCCGCGCAGCCAAGGGCATGGGGTTTAGTGTGACCGTGGATTCCAACGGCTATCTCTTCCACGATCTGTTGCACAAAGTTAGCCCGCAGGAGTTGGATTACCTGAGTTTCAGCCTGGATGGGCCGGAAGCAGCGGTGAATGATCCCATTCGCGGTCCTGGCAGTTTTGAAGTGTGCACTGCTAATATCCGTCGGGCCGTGGCTGCTGGTTTTAATACCAGTTTAATCTACACGGTTTCTGCCTTGAATATTAAACATCTTGCACGCATGCCCGCCCTGGTGCAGGAATTGGGTGTACAGCGTTTTTTTATTCAGGTGATCGGCCTGCGTGGTAAGTCTGCTAAGGATACGGTGGCTCCTGGCCAAAGCTGGCAAGTACGGCCGGAGGAGTGGTTCAGTGTGGTGCCGCAGGTGGCGGCGGATGCGGCCCATAGGGGTATCCACGTAACCTACCCCAAGGTGTATCTCAACCGTGAAGACTCCTTTGAGTGCGCGGGCCTGGTGGCGGAAAACTATTTTATCTTTCCCAATGGCCGGGTCTACCAGTGCCCCCTCTGCGAGGATTACCCCATCCACAGCTATACCATTGAAAACGACCAGCTGGTGCACCGGCAGGGCTTAAATGAAGGCCGTTTCTTTCCCCTGCACATCCCCGAAGGCTGTATTATGAACCGGCTTTTGCAGCCCGATAACATCAGCTATGCTGAAGACGGTTCACCGCTACACCGCATCTCCTGTTGTCTTTTGAAAGAGGAAGTGCTTCCAGTTAAGGATTGATTTTAGTTTTACCTCAAAGAGTTTTCTGCTTGTGCTGAGTCCCGTTGCGCCCAGATCCAACCTGCCCCAACCTGAAAACGTATAATCAGTATTATGAAAGTAAGCTGGGCTGATCCTTGATGAAGCCCAACTTGCCCTGAAATGAGACGGTCAGGATCTTATTATTGGCTCGGAGTCTGCGCCGGCATTTTACGCAGGGCGAGCGCCACGTTTGCGCCGAAAATAAGGAGCGCACCCAGCCAGCCCGACCAGGTAAGTGGCGGGTCTGCCACCAGCACCGGGCCCAAGAGGGCAGCAATGAGGATGCGGGATGAGGAGATCACCGAGCCTTCAACCGCAGTGACAAAGAGAAAGCCGTAGGTAAGCAAGTACTGGCCCACCACACCGGCAAGGGAGCAGGCAACTAGGAAGAACAGCTCGGCTGCATTGGGGATGAAAAGCGAGCGTGCCATGATTGGCAGCATCATCACAATCCCTATGGCGAACACATAAAATAAAATGGTGCTGGAATCGTGCTGCCTGCGACACATGGTCAGGTAGATCATGGAAAATGCGGCAAAGACTCCTGACAATAGACCCCAGATGTCATTGTGGCCAGAAACAGACAAGCCCGGCGCGAGGATCAGCCAGATGCCCAGGCTCGATATGGCCACAATACCGATTGCCATAATATCACGCTGGCTGCGTAGAGTGAACCAGGAGAGGATGGCCACGAAGATGGGATAGGTCATGTTGAGGATATTGGCGCTCGCCACTGTTGATACCTCAACCGCCTTGTAAAAGAAAAGCACGGCGGCAGCATTGGTGATGGCCCGACCTGCAATGGCGTGGAGGTTATGACAGCGGGGCATCCGTCTTTCAATGCAAAGGGTGGCGCTCACTAACACAAAGCCAAAGAGAAAACGGGCCAGCACATAGTGCGAGGAGTCGATGCGGACGTAGGATTGGCCCCATCTGATGATAATGGTCGCCAGATAAAAACAGAGACCCGAGCCGAAAAGGGCCAACCAGCCAAGGAGACGCGCCCGATTCATGCTGTATTTTGACGGCCCAGTAGGCGGCAGGCGAGGATGCCGGTTTCGTACAATCCAACCAGCGGTACAGTGAGGAGCACGGTGGCGGTGAGATCGCCTGCAGCAAGGAGAAAGGCAAGTACAGTTATGACTGCATAAAAATAGAGGCGTTTGTCGCGAAAATGATCGCGGCTGGTGAGACCGGTGCGCACCGACATGACCATGAGAAAAGGGATTTCAAAGGCCAGAGCAAAAGCCAGTACCATACGGGCAATGAAAGTGAGGTAAGCGCCGAGCTTGAGCATGGGGATGAGGTTTGGTCCCGCATAGCTCATGAAATACTGCAGCAGGCGCGGCAGCACCACAAAAAAGGCAAAGGACGCCCCGCTGATAAAGAGCAGGGTGCCCCACAAAAGCACCTGCCTGACCAGACGTTTTTCTTTGTCCAGCAGGGCCGGGGTAACAAACATCCACACCTGGTAGAGCAGGTAGGGAAAGCTGAGCATAAGCCCGGCAATAAGGGAGAGCTTGATGTAACTGAGCAGGGCCTCGGGCAGGCTGGTGTAAACCAGCTTGCCTGCCTGGGGGTAGGCAAACTGCAGGGGCTGCATGCACCAGGTGGCCAGGATATCCTTGAAGATATAGGCTAAGGCACTGCACAGGAAAACAGCGATAACCGCATGAACCAACCGAGTGCGCAGTTCAGCGTAATGCGGGCGAAAGGCTGCCAGCAGCGATGTCATGGAGCGGGTTCCGCCTTGTCCTGTTCCGGTTGTTCTGCGGGAAGTGGGGGGGAAGCCTGTTCGGTAGTTGCGCTTGTTTTTGCTGGATCTGTAGGTCGATTGACCCCGCCGGAAATCGGAACGGGCGGCCCGGTTTGTCGCGCTATTTCCAGACGGTCAGCCTCGGCTTCCGGTTCAGATTTTGTTGGTGCTGGCAGCTGTCGGGGTGGGATTTCGTCCAGCATCACCTTCTTGCGCAAATCTTCAGCTGTCTTGCGCAGGTCGTCGCGCACGGAGTTAATGGCATCTTCCTCTTCGGAAAAGCTGCCCCGTACCTCGTTGAGTGTTCGTTTGAGTTCAAAAAGGCCCTTGGCAAGCGACCTGGCCAGATCGGGCAGTTTGTCCGGGCCGATCACAATGAGTGCAACGGCAAAGATGACAATCATTTCCGGCAGGCCAATTCCAAACATGGGTAAATACCAGGTGCGGTTGCAGGTCAGAAGAGGGGATATATCCAGCAGTAAATCAGGAGAAACTCTACGGGATTTGCCCAAGAGTGTCAAGATAGGCCCGCAACCGTTGCCTGCTGGCTGCCACGGTTAGGCGTGGTGCGGAAAGTGCGGGAAAACGGCACAAGCCCGGACGCACCGTACCGGCTATGATTTATCCGCAGCTAATTGCAGTATTGCCCTTGCCCGCTGGTTGAACTCGCCCAGCACCTTGATCCTGGCATAGGGTTTGTCATTGCCCTCCACTAGTATCCATGGTGCTGCGGCGGTGCTGGTGCGGTCGATCATCTCATTGCTGGCCAGGACATAGGCGTCCCACTTATCGCGGTTGCGCCAGTCTTCATCGGTGAGTTTGTAGGGTTTGTCTGCCTGCCGGGCCATGAAGCGTTTGTACTGCTCATCCTTGTCAATATAGAGAAAAAATTTCAGGATCAAAGCGCCAAAATCCGCCAGCTCCTGTTCCATGGCATTAATTTCGCCGTAGGCCCGCTCCCATTCCGCCGGGGTAGCAAAGCCTTCCACCCGCTCCACCAATACCCGGCCATACCAGGAGCGGTCAAAGATGCTCATCACTCCGCATTTGGGGAAGTTGTTGTAAAAACGCCACAAATAGTGGTGATCCTTGGCTGCATCCGAGGGCGCAGAGGTGGGGTTGACCGTATAACCGCGCGGGTCCATGCTCTTGGTCAGCCGTTTGATGGCCCCGCCCTTGCCAGCCGCGTCCATACCTTCAAAAACCAGGATGGTCGGTACCCTGTTGGTGTAGAGCGCATAGGCGAGTTCCTGTGCCTCCTGCTGCAGGGCCTTGCTTTTTTTTAGATACGCCTCCTCCTCAAGAAACAGATCTGTTTTCAGATCCTGCAGGCAGGTGGTTTCACGATTGTAGGCGCGGATAAAGGTCTTGGCTGTTTTTTGCTTGCTCAGGTGACGGTCAACCCCCTCCTGAATGAGGCGGATGGAGGTGCCCAGGATATATTTTGAGGCTGCTTTGCGGTCTTCCGCGGAGAGCAGGTGCCAGGGTGCAAAATCGAAGTTGGACAGATTCAGAATGTTGGAAAAGTGCTTCTCGTACTTTGTATAGTGTTTGTTTTGGTCAGTATCATTCTTGGTGACCAGAAATTTGCGGTTATCGTCCTCAAACAGTTCACCAATGCGTTCCTGCTGGGTTTTTTGAGTGATGTTGAGGAAAAATTTGAGGATGACCGTGCCATCATCGTACAGCATTTTTTCCGCATCATGGATGCGGGCGATGCTTTTTTTGATCTCACCCTTGTTCAGGTCAAGATCGTTCATCATGTCGTAATAGCTGCTGCGGTCAAAGATGGCGAAATCGCCCTTGGCCGGGATGCGTGTCCAGAAACGCCAGGTAAAGGAGCGTTTTTCTTCTTCTTCGCCATCGCGTTCAAAAACATGCACCTGAAAGGCCCGGGTATCCAGCTCGCGCACCAGGTCATTGATGGCATAGCCCTTGCCTGCAGATTCCCAGCCCTCGATGATAATCAGAGCCGGTATATTCATATGGATACACTGTCGCTGCAGCATGGCGAGTTGCGCCGCCAGTTCACTTCTTTTCATGGCAGCAAAGGGATTGTTCTTCTCCATTTGGGCTAAATCCACGTTTGTCAGCATGGTATTCCTTCTTGATGCGGTTGGGCAAAATAGGTTGGTTGCCTGCTGCCAGCCTGCTTCAGCTTTCAGATGGACGAATGATCGAAAAGGATCACATCGTTAAATAGCCTAATCAATTTGTATCGCAATGGCAGTCAAAGCGCATCGGCTAAGAACAGGATGTCCAGTCCGCTTCTGATTGTATTCAATCCTTTGTACAGGCGGGACGCAGACCGTCAAGCAGGTGCATCAGGCTTAGGTAGGGGTGACTCCACAAAAGCCTGGGGCCAGCATAGCGCATCACCTCCCTGATGCGAGTGCGTTTATCCGGTGCATAGCAATGGATTGGGCACTTGGCGCAGGTGTTTTTATTCGCTTGGAAGGGGCAGCGCTCAAGGCGTGTTAGGGCATAGCGCAGCAGCTCAGCGCAATCCGGACATGGAGCAGTGTCCTGAGTATGCTGGTGGTGATCTTGACAATATTTTTGAATCATAAGTGTAACGGTGCGAGCCTCACGCCGCATTCGTGAGGACTGGAATTCGAACGGGTTTTTCGATGCTGTCATGGTTGAGTAAGTGTTGTTTACCCTATATTGTGTTTTGCGCGCTGCCGCCAAGCAAAAGCAGGTGAAGGAGTGGTTAGAAATAACCGGATTATTATCGATAAAGGCCCTAAACAAGATCCAGCCTGAAACCATTTTTTCACGTAATATCAAGATGATGTTTTAAAAATGAATTCCAAAAGCAGAAGCTGCCGTCTGTGTCTGTTTATAGCTCTTGTATCAGTTAAAACTGGCTGAGTTTCATTGAGAGCCACTTTATCGATTGTATCGGGCATGAACTGTATATCATAATAAGTTATCAGTGTGATCAAATAAACCTTGATGCCTTGTAAATTATTGAATAGCATGCGGGAAAAAGAGGGCAGGTGCAGATACGATTTGTGCATTCTTTCCGTCTTATCGGCACCGGGCAGACAGGGATTCAGCCGGCCACGAGCAAGGGTTGCCTATGAAAAAGAAGAGTACACTGACCTATGTCGCCGTTTTTTCAGTTGTGGTCGCGCTGCTTGTGTTTGTCAACTTGGTGCGGGAATCGAAGATGCTCTCCTATCTGTCGACTGATGCCGAGGCCTGCATCACCTGCCATCCCATGAACACCCTGTATGCCACTTGGCAACACAGCTCCCACCGCAGTCGAACGGTGTGTATTGACTGCCATCTCCCCCACGACTCCTTTGTCAATAAAATGATGGCCAAGGCCAGGGACGGTTTGCGCCACTCTTGGGCCATGACCTTCAAGACCTACGGTTACAATCTGCGGGTTACCGATAATGCGGCCGGCCGCATTCAGGACAACTGCATCCGCTGCCACGGAGAGATCGTTTCGCAGATGATGGATAACAGTCGTTTGTACGCCAAGGTTGAAGACAGCACGGTGAGCATGGGCCGGCGCTGCTGGGAATGCCACCGCACGGTGCCGCATGGCCGTATGCGCAACCTGACCGCCACGCAAATCAATTTCCTCGAACGGGATATTCAGTAACCACAGGAGAACGGTATGAAGAAATCATTAGTTGTAACGACCCTCGCTGTGCTGGCTATTGTGCCGATGGTGCTCTTGACCGTTTCCATCCGTGAAAACAAGGCGGATCAGGAAAGAATCAACACGATGGCCGCCATCAAGCCTTTTGAAACCCGTTCGTCCGAGTGGGCCAAGTATTACCCCCGGCAGTACGACAGCTACATGCTGACCCGCACCAGCGATACCCTGACAGATGCTCTCAAGGATATCCCTGCTCTGCCGATTCTCTGGGCCGGCTACGCCTTTTCCAAGGATTATAATGCACCACGCGGGCATTATTACATGCTTGAGGATAATCACAACACCCTGCGTACCGGTGCACCGATTGATAACAAAACCGGGCCGCAGCCGACCGCCTGCTGGACCTGTAAATCTCCGGACGTCCCCAGGATAATTGCCAGGGATGGCGAGATGGAATATTTTACCGGCGCTTGGGCCAAGTACGGCAATGAGATTGTTAACCCGGTTGGCTGCGCCGACTGCCATGATCCAAAAACCATGCAGCTCACCGTGACCCGCGACTATCTCAAGCGCGCCTTAGATACCGAAGGTACGCTTAAATTTCCCAATGCCACCCATCAGGACATGCGCTCTTTGGTGTGCGCACAGTGTCACGTGGAATATTATTTCAAGACTACTGAATGGGATGACAAGGGCGAGAAAAAAGAGGCCAAAGTGGTGACTCTGCCTTGGGAAAAAGGCTTTTCCGCTGAAGAAATAGAAAGTTACTACGATGAGTATGGCTTCACCGATTTTACCCACAAACTGAGCCGCGCCCCCATCCTGAAGGCGCAGCATCCGGAATATGAAACCTATCGTACTGGTATCCATTTTCGTAACGGTCTTGCCTGTGCAGATTGCCACATGCCGTATGTGCGTGAAGGCGGAGTAAAGTATTCTAATCACCAGGTAGGCAGCCCGCTGGACAATATCGCCAACACCTGCCTGAACTGTCACCAGGATACCGAGGCAGGCTTCAAGCAATTGGTTGAACAGAAACTGCAGCGTAAAAATGAGCTTGCCAAGGCAGCCACCGAGTCCCTGGCCAAGGCCCATCTCGAAGCAGCCAAAGCTTGGGAATTGGGTGCAACCGAAACTGAGATGCAGGCTGCCCTGCAAGATATCCGCAGTGGCCAGTGGCGCTGGGATTTTGCTGTAGCCAGCCATGGCGCCTTCTTCCATGCACCGGAGGAAACCCTGCGGTCTCTGGCAGGCGCAGTGAATTACGGTCAGGAAGCGCGTATCAAACTGCGGGCCATTCTGGCCAAGTATGGTGCGGCTGATTATGAGGCGCCGGATTTCTCCACCAAGGAAAAGGCCCAGGCAATCGTGGGTATTGATCTGCCCAAGGAAGCTGCAGAAAAGACCAAGTTCCTCGACGGCTTGCGCAACGAATGGTTCAAGCAGGCTGAAGAAAAAGGCGTTTTCGACCCTGCCTCCCGTAAGGACATGGTTCGTAAGACCTCGTATTAAAAAGTCAGGTTCTAGCGTAAGTACATACAGGCTCTGCTGCACCTTGTGGCGGAGCCTGTTGCATTGTCGGTAACCGGCTGTGTAGAATGCAGCATCGCTAAATCGTCCTTTAACTTTTTTGTATATTCTGTTAGACTTAATATCTTTTTGAATAAAGGCCCGGCATCTATATGCGCGGGCTGTTTTCGTGTTTCACGGAGGATACATGGCCAGCGTCGTTGTTGTCGGGGCACAGTGGGGAGACGAGGGTAAAGGGAAGGTGGTCGATCTCCTGACCCGCTATGCCGATTATGTGGTGCGCTTCCAGGGCGGAAATAATGCCGGTCATACCCTGGTGGTGGAGGGAAAACAGTACATTTTTCACATCATTCCTTCCGGCATTCTCTACGAAGACAAGGTTTGCGCCATTGGCAACGGAGTAATTGTCGATGCCGAAGTGCTCATCCGCGAAATGGATGACTTGGCAGCAAAGGGCCTGCAGGTGAGCCCGAAACGGCTGTTAATCAGTAGCAACGCTCACCTGATTATGCCGTATCATCGCCTGCTTGATCAAGCCAGGGAAGGCGTTCTCTCCACCAGTAAGAAAATCGGCACTACCGGCCGGGGTATCGGCCCCTGTTACATGGATAAAGTTGGCCGCGTTGGCTTGAAAATGGGTGATCTGCTTGATATGGCCCTGTTCCGCGAAAAGCTGGCCGTATCGATTGAGGAGAAAAACTTTCTCCTCACCCGTCTATATCAGCAGCCCGCCATTGACGCTGGTGCCATTGCCGCAGAGTTTGAAGTGCTGGCCGAGCGGCTTGCGCCCTATATTGGCAACGTATCCGTTGTACTCGACCAGGCCAGAAAGGAGGGCAAGCATATCCTTTTTGAAGGAGCGCAGGGAACCCAGCTGGATGTGGACCATGGCACCTATCCCTTTGTTACCTCATCGAATACCATTGCTGGCAATGCCTGTACAGGAAGCGGTTTCGGCCCAGTCCATATTGACGCTGTAATTGGTATCATAAAGGCATATACAACCAGGGTAGGTGGTGGTCCCTTCCCCACGGAGTTGCTAGAAGGTGACGCTATTGGCGACCACCTCCAGAACAAGGGGCATGAATTCGGGGCAACCACCGGTCGCCGCCGCCGTTGCGGTTGGTTTGATTCGGTTGTGGCCAGGGATGCAGTGCGACTCAATGGCCTGACTGGTTTGGCTGTTACCAAGCTTGATGTGCTCTCAGGCTTAAAAAACCTGCAGTTGGCCACCCACTATCAGGTGGAAGACCAGCGTTTTGACCGCATGCCGGAGAATATCCGCCAGGCAGCCCTTGTTCAGCCAGTATACGAGACTGCGCAGGGCTGGGAAGAAGATATCTCAGCCATCCGCGCCTATGACGATTTGCCCCAGAGCACCCGTGATTACCTGCAGCGCTTGGAAGATTTAAGTGGAGTGGCGCCAGTCATTGTATCCGTTGGCCCGGAGCGTGAGGCTACCATGTTGCTGCGCAATCCCTTTGAAGGGGTGTAAGTCTGGCGAGTTTCCCTGCCTTGCCAATTAACAAGACAGTGATTATTCACAAAGTCGCGACGCAAGCACATCTCTGCTCGCGTTGCAACTTGATGCTGTATCAAATAGTTGGGGGAGGAATCCTGGAGACCACTCTCCAGGATTTTTCTTCTGGGAGAAAGTGAATGGCACGTATAACCGTAGAAGATTGCTTGCACCGCGTTGAAGGCGGTAACCGTTTTGCTTTGATCCATCTGGTGGTGGAGCGCATCCGCCAGCATCGCAAGGGTGAACCCTTTTTGGTAGAGGGTAAGAACAAGGAAGTGGTGATGACCCTGCGCGAGGTTGCAGCCGGGAAAGTATCCCTGGAAAATATTCATGAGCTGGGCACAAAACACAAAAAAGAAAAGAAAAACGAGACGGCTGGAGAAGCAACCGCGACCCCGTCCGCATCAACGACTGAAGTGTGATGAGCGAGAGCTATTACGATATCCTGGCGGTGGAGAAAAACGCCTCGGGTGAAGCCATAAAAAAGGCCTATCGCAAAAAGGCAATGAAGTACCATCCGGATCGTAATCCGGGGGATGCCGAGGCGGAGATGCGCTTCAAGGAAGCTGCCGAGGCCTATGAGGTACTGAGCGATCCGCAGAAGCGCCGCATCTACGATGTCTACGGCAAGGACGGTCTGCGCAGTAGTGGTTACCGCGGGCCCGGGAGCAGCGAGGATATCTTTTCGCACATCAATGAGATGTTTGGCGATATCTTTGGCTTTGGCGGCGGTCGCAGCCGCCGTCAGGATCCCAACGCACCGGTGCAGGGCTCAGATTTGCGCTATGATTTACGCATCTCCTTCATGGATGCGGTGCATGGCGTGGATAAAGAAGTGGAAATCAGCAAACGTGAAACCTGCTGGACCTGCGAAGGTTCGGGTTCCCGTCCAGGCCATAAGCCGCAGACATGCCCGACCTGTCATGGCCGAGGCCAGATCCTGCGCTCACAGGGCTTTTTTCAGGTGAGCACACCCTGCCCACACTGCAGTGGAGCCGGCCAGGTGATCACTGAACCCTGTCAGGACTGCGGTGGCGAAGGTTTGGTGCGCAAGGAAAAAAAGATGAATATCCACATCCCTGCTGGGGTGGACAACGGTTCGCGCATGCGGCTTTCCGGCGAGGGCGAAGGTGGTCGTCGGGGTGGGCCCTCAGGTGATCTGTATGTGGTGTTGCATGTGGAGCCGCACGAGTATTTTCAACGCGAAGATCAGACTATTTTTTTGAGACTGCCGCTGGCTATGGCCTCTGCTGCCCTTGGTTGCAGCCTCGATGTCCCCACTATTCATGGCAATAGCAGGCTGGATATTCCTGCAGGAGTGCAGTCAGGCGACCATTTTACCATGCGTGGCCAAGGTGTGGTCAGTCTGCGTGGAGGCCATCGTGGCGATATGATTGTAGAGGTACAGGTGCAGACCCCTACCCGCCTGAGCAAGGAACAGAAGGAACTGCTGCAACGCTTTGCCGAACTGAGCCAAGAGCAAGAGGATGGCGGTTTTTTCAGTCGCCTCTTCCAGGGGCATCTAGGTAAGCAGAAGAAAAAAGGCAGAAGCGGCAAGGAACATGCGGCCCATGGCTGAAGAAGCGCGTTTTACCCATTTCACTGCAGGTGGTGAGGCCCACATGGTCCAGGTGGGCACAAAAGCTGAAAGTCAGCGCGAAGCTGTTGCCGAAGGATCGATTACCATGTCATCGCAGGCCTTTTCTCTGGTGCAGGCAGGCAGCATGGGTAAGGGTGATGTGCTGGGCGTTGCCCGTATCGCCGGTATCATGGCGGCAAAACGGGTGGATCAGCTTATTCCCTTGTGCCATCCCCTGGCCATTACCCACGCAGGGGTTGATTTTACCCTGCAGGAAAAGGAACACAGGATCGTTATCCGGGCAGTGGTCGGCACCACGGGCCGCACCGGGGTGGAAATGGAAGCACTGACAGCGGTTGCAGTTACGGCTCTGACCATTTATGATATGTGTAAAGCTGTGGATAAAGCCATGACCATTTCCAATATCCGGCTTGTCCGCAAAAGCGGCGGCAAAAGCGGATTGTTCGTGCATCCCGCCAAAGAGGAGGAAGGCCATGACAAGTGAAGAATTGCAGACCTTCAAGAAGCAGCTTGAAGATATGAAGGCGTCGATCAACGCCGACGTGGAGCGCACGCTGGATACGCTGAATTCCCAGACCGGCAATATTCCGGATCCCAATGATCGGGCCAGCATGGAGTCTGACCTGAGTTTCGAGTTGCGTATCCGTGAGCGGGAACGCAAACTCCGCGAAAAAATCGATGAGGCGCTAGCTCGGATCAGTGATGGTTCCTATGGCACCTGTTCAGATTGCGGCCAGGATATTTCGCTACAGCGCCTGGAAGCACGGCCGGTGACCGAACTGTGCATTGACTGTAAAACCAAGCAGGAAAAGCGTGAAAAAGAACAGGGCCGCTGAGCGCTATGCCTGAACTGCGCAAAGACCCTATTCTTGGCCGTTGGATCATCATTGCCCAGGAGCGGGGCAAGCGGCCTACGGATTTTTACGTTGATGTCAGCACGAAGAGCAAGGGCGGCTTTTGTCCGCTTTGTCCAGGCAATGAAAAAACCACACCGCCCGAGGTGCTGGCCTATGGCCGCAACAACGGACAGGCCAACACCCCCGGCTGGACGCTGCGGGTGGTGCCGAACAAGTTCCCGGCACTGGTAATCGAAGGCAATCTGGATAAGGAAGCCGAAGGTCTCTACGACCGCATGAACGGCATTGGAGCGCATGAGGTCATCATTGATACCCCTCATCACGATGCCAGCTTCACCCATCTGCCACCGCAAGACCTGCAACTGACCTTTATGGCTTTCCAGGACAGGATTCGGGACCTGTCCAGGGATATTCGCTTCAACTATGTGGTCGTGTTTAAAAACTATGGCAGTGCTGCCGGAGCTTCCCTGGAGCACTCCCACTCCCAGCTGATTGCCCTGCCGGTTTTGCCGCGGATGATCACCTCTGAACTTGAGGGTTGTCTTTCCTATTTCTGCTACAAGGACCGCTGCATTTACTGCGATATCATCCGGCAGGAACTGCAGCAGGATATCCGCCTGGTCTGCCAGAACGAGCACTTTGTTACCCTGACTCCCTTTGCGCCCAGGTCTCCGTTTGAGCTGTGGATTCTGCCCCGGCAACACAGTTCTTCCTACATTGATATGCCCGACTCTTGGCTGCCTTCGCTTTCCCGCATTTTTTCTGAAACTTTGCGCCGGCTCGACAGCTGCATAAAAGATATCCCCTATAATTTTCTCCTGCACACCCAGCCACTCCGCACAGGTCCCCTTGAGCATTACCACTGGCACTTCGAGATCGTACCCAAGCTGACTTCCATTGCCGGCTTTGAATGGGGAACAGGCTTTTACATCAACCCCATGCCGCCGGAGCTGAGTTGTTCATATCTGAAAGAAGTACAGCTATAAGGAGGGAGCATGTTACAGAAAAGAATTTTGATTGTGGATGACGAACCCGCCATCCAGCTGTTGTACAATGAAGAATTTACCGATGAAGGTTATACGGTGGAAACAGCCTTCAACGGTGAGGCCGCCTTGGCCGCCTTCAGTGCCAGCCCGCCAGATCTGGTGATTCTGGATATCAATATGCCCGGCATCAACGGCATAGAGGTGCTCAGGCGCATGAAGGAACAGTGTCCGGATTTGCCGATTGTGCTCAACTCCGCCTACCAGCAATTTAAGCAGGATCTTGGTGCCTGGGCCTCGGATGCCTATGTGGTTAAATCCTATGATATGGACGAGTTGAAAGACACGGTACGCAAGCTGCTGACCTGACGTCCAATGCGCTAGAAAATCGGCCAGCAGCTGCGTTTGTTATACGGGCACCCCTATGAAAGACATTCAAAATCTGCCTGACAGCCGGCGCATCAATATCCGCAAGGTGGGCGTCAAGGGAGTGAGCTACCCGGTCATCGTGCTTGACAAAGCGCACCGCGCCCAAAAAACTATTGCCACTGTCAACATGTACGTCAACCTGCCGCATCATTTCAAGGGGACGCACATGAGCCGCTTTGTGGAAATCCTCAATCGCTTCCACGACCGTTTTACCTTGGCCGCCTATCAGCGCATCATGGAGGAAATGAAAGAACTGCTTGATGCCGAAGCTGCGCATCTTGAGATGTGTTTTCCTTATTTCTTTACCCTGAGCCGCAATGGCGAGATGCGGCTTGCCCGCTATACCTGCAGATTGTACGGTTCACTGGCGGACGAGCTGGATCTGGTAGTTGCAGTCGATGTGCCCGTACCCGCGTTATCTTGTGCAGATGCAAAGCCCGCGCCCACCATGTGGGGTTTAGCCACGGTGGCGGTGCGGATGCGACGCCTGCTCTGGATTGAAGATTTAATCGCCTTGGTGGAAGAGGCTCTGACCACTGCAGGCGACCAAATACCCACGGTGGAAAATGCCTGTGCGACCATAGGCGCGGCCCTTGAAAAAACCAATGTTGTGGACTGGTACAAAGTGCTTGTGAAAAATACGGCAAATGGATATGCAGGTTTTGCCGCTCGTGAGTGGCCCGATGAGCGGCCACCCTATGGTCCTTTGTCTGATTCATCCGTTTTCTCTGGGCTGGCTGCGGCCCATAATCTCTGATTCTTCATTGTCGTCATGACCGCAATGCGCGAACTGCTGTTTGAAATCGGCGCCGAGGAAATCCCTGCAGGCTATATTGAACCAGCTTTGGCGAGCATGGCCGCACGTGCGGCACGAAAGCTGGAAGAGTTAGGCCTTGCCTATGAAGGTATGCAAACCTTTGGCACACCTCGCCGTCTGACCTTGGCTGTTCGGGCTCTGCAAGATCGGCAGCAAGATCGGCGGGTGGAATATATCGGTCCTTCCAAGGCCGCTGGTGTGGATACAGATGGCCGCATGAGCAAGGCTGCGACGGGATTTGCCCGCTCCCATGGCCTTAAGGCAGAGGATTTGCAAGTGGTTACCACGGCCAAGGGCGACTACCTTATGGCAGTCGAGGATATCAAAGGCCTGGAAACGCGCGCCCTCCTGCCGGAATTGCTGGAATCTCTGGTCAGGGAAATCGTGTTCCCAAAATCAATGCGCTGGGCCAATACCAATTTGGTCTTTGCCCGGCCCATCCAGTGGCTTTTGGCTCTTTATGACGGCGAAGTACTGCCACTCGCCATTGAAAACATCCCCTGCGGCAATATCAGCCACGGTCATCGTTTTCATGCACCGGAACCTTTTACCGTGGATGGTCTGGATTCCTACCTGCAGGGGCTTGCTGCCCGTTTCGTGGTGGTAGACCCTGTCCAGCGGCGAGAGCAGGTTGTGGTTGCAGTGAACAGCGCTGTACAGCAGCAGGTGCCGGTTGTCGGAGCGCAGGCTGTGCTGCACGAGGGACTTTTAGCTACGGTCACCAATCTGGTTGAGCATCCTTATCCCATCTGCGGTCGTTTTGATGAAAAATTTCTGCAGTTGCCCAGCGAGGCCTTGGTCACCTCCATGCGAGAGCATCAAAAATATTTTCCTGTTGTGAACGCAGATGGCGATCTGCTGCCCTATTTCGTGGCTGTGAACAATACCAACATTGTTGATCAGGCCCTTGCAGCCAGCGGGCATGAACGGGTGTTGCGCGCCCGTCTGGAAGACGGCTTGTTCTTTTTTAATGAAGACCGCAAAAGGCCACTTGCCGAACGCAGCCCGGAGCTTGACGGCATTGTCTTTCAGCAGAAGCTCGGTACGATGCGGGAAAAGATGGAACGCATCACAGCCTTGGCGGTGTATCTGGCCAGAAAACTGGCGCCAGGACAGGAGGAAATCGTAGGCCGGGCAGCCCAGCTTGCCAAGGCAGATTTGCTTACCAGCATGGTGGGTGAGTTCCCATCCCTGCAGGGGATTATGGGCCGGGTTTATGCTGGTTGTGATGGTGAATCTGAAGCAGTGGCCCTGGCAATTGAAGAGCATTACCTGCCCTTGAGAGCTGGCGGGGTTGTGCCGTCATCCTTGCCCGGTGCCCTGATCGGGCTTGCCGACCGCATGGATACCCTGGTTGGTTGCTTTGCCATCGGTGAAAAACCCACTGGTAACAAAGATGCCTTTGGCCTGCGGCGACAGGCGCTTGGCCTGATCAACATTATCCGCCGTCAGGGCTTGACGGTATCGCTTCGTGAATTGGCTCAGACGGCGCTGGCGCAATATAGTAACCTGAGTGGGGCAGATGAACACTGCCTCAAAGATTTGTTGGCCTTTATCCGGCTGCGCTTTGAAAATGAGCAGATCGCGGAAGGACGGCCTCAAGATGTGGTTGATGCCGCTACTGCTGCTCGTTTTGATGATATTCGTGACTGCATTTTACGCATCGAAGCTCTGCTCGAGGCGCAGAAAGAAGAAAATTTTCGTATACTGGCAGCCTCGTTTAAGCGTATTCGCAACATTGTCAAGAGTAACAGGGCAACAGAGATCAGGCCGGAGCTGTTTACAGAGGATGCCGAGAAGGCCCTTTTTGCTGCCTTGGGTGAGTCACAGCAAAAAAGCCGCCCGTTTTTGGCGGCCGCTCAATACCGGCAAGCTTTGGTTACCATGCTCCTGATTAAGGAGCCGGTCGATCGGTTTTTTGATCAGGTTATGGTGATGGCGGATGACCCGCAGCAGCGTCAGAACCGGCTTAATATGCTCACAGCTCTTATGGCCATGATTTTGGAGGTGGCAGACATCTCCCGCATTAGTGTGGAGGAGCACTGAACATGTATGTTCGTTCGGGAAGCTTGTGCGTGAGAATGGTCATGATGACGGGAATATACGTTATGGTGCCAAGGGGATCAAGTCTTAGATACGGCATCTGATGAGTTTTTGCGAGTTAGACATCTCTGTGCATAAAAAAACCGGTTCTTAAAGAACCGGTTTTTTTATTACAGGATACACAGCCTTCATTCTGCAATGAGGTCCAAGCACCAGTGAAATTTCAATGTTAGTCTTTCCCTCCCTGTGCCACACCTAGACGTTGCGGATCTCGATATGTCCGACAGGCCGGCCCTGCCAACTGAAATCCTTGACCTGTAAATTGAAATTTTTGGCCGGCTCGGGAATCCATCAGCTCGAGCCGTAGCTGTGCAGCCCTGACAGGAAAAAGTTCACACCAAAATAAGTGAAAAGTACAGCCACAAAACCGACCAGTGAAAGCCAGGCAATGCGGGTGCCGCTCCAGCCACGGGTGAAGCGCACATGCAGGGTTATAGCATAGAGAAACCAGGTAATGATGGACCAGGTTTCCTTCGGGTCCCAACTCCAGTAGGTGCCCCAGGCTTCATTGGCCCAGATTGCCCCGGTGATGATGCCGGCACTGAGCCAGAGGAATCCGAAAATCAGGGTTTTGTAAATGAGTTCATCAATGGCGGCAAGCCCCGGAAGCAGGCTGTGCGCAGCCTGTTCTTCTTTGGGCGTGCGCGAATTTTTCAGCAGATACACCAGGCCGAGTGCGCCTCCGACTGCAAAGGCCCCGTAACCGATAAAGCAGGTAACCACATGGGCAATGAGCCAGTTGGACTGCAAGGCCGGAATGAGCGGTTTGATACTGTCATCTATGCGTGGTGAAAAAGAGGCGTAGGCCATGGAAAGGGCAGCCAGCGGCAGTACAAAGGCTCCCAGCATCCGCACTTTGTAGCGGTGTTCGAGAAAAAGGTGGGTGAGGGCGATGCACAGGGCAAAGAAGACCAGCGATTCATACATGTTGGTCAGCGGCGCATGCCCCGCACCAATCTGGTAGGATTCCTGCCAGCGCAGCAGGGTGGCGACACTGTGCATGGCAACCCCGCCCCAGGTGAGGCAGGTTCCCGCTAGGCCCAAACGTGGCGTTTTGAAGAGCAAACCGCCAATATATATGGCCGAAGCCAAGATATAGGCGATCATGGTAAAACCGAATAACAGGGAACTGTCCATGGTGTGTGTCCTTGCGGTAAAGTTGGAATTAGCGCTGTTCCAGCTTGTCCGCCATACGGGTAAAGATGCGTTCAAACTGTACTTTGTTTTTATTGGTCATTCCAGCGAAAAGCAGATCACTGCTGCCGCTTGTACCCACAAAGGCAAAAAGTTTTCGATGGGAAAGAAAGAAGGCGATGTACAGGCCCACCAGCATGAGCAGGCAGCCCAGATACACCAACCATACGCCCGGATCTTTAGCAGCCTGTAAACCAGTGGCGTACACCTGTTTGATGGTGAGCAGATACTTCCCGCTTGCCCGTTCAATCACGGTTTCCTGGTTCATTTCCACCCAGAGTTGAGTGGCCTCACCCTCACCGTCGTGCAGCCAGATCTTCACCCGCCTGGTTATTTCCCCCTGGCGCTCACGGTTAATGATACCGTAGCTGATACCGCCTTCCTGCCACTGTATCTGTCGCGCGGGTACAATAGTCTGAGAGGTTACGATGTTGTCCGGCTCTTTGCGCAGCTGTACTGTATAATCCTGGTAGGGCTGGTAGCTGGACTGGTAGAAGGTGACCCCTCTGTATTTCAGCGGCCTGTTAACTTCAATATCCTGTTGCAAGACCTCCTTGCCGTTTTCCAGTACCGTCAGTTGTGATCGATAGGTTTTGGGCATGCCGTTGTCGTAAAAAGCGATGTGAAAATGGTCACAGCGCAGCGTAAAGCCCAGGTCGATTACGGGATCGCCACCCTTGGAGGAAATTACATGGTCGGTGGAACCCTGTTCCGGCAGCATAATGGAGCCCTTGTAGGCAAAGTTGTTTTGCTTGAGTACTTTTCTGGCAAAGGCTGGCGAACCTAGTACTGCACCCGCGAGAATAACGAGGATGGAGGCATGCACCACGTAAACCCCAAAGCGTGACCACGGCGCTTTTTGGGCAAAAAGTAAAACACCGTTGTCTTTGCGGCGTTCCTGCGTTTTCCAGCCATGCTTCCTGAAAAATTGCCGCAGATGGTCAAGCTGGGCATTATGATCCGGATGGGTAAGTGACATGTCAATGCGGCGCAGCAACTCGTAGCGCGCCAGCTGTTCCGGAGTTGTCTCAAGGTTGTCGCGTCTGAGCAGACGTATGAGTCTGGGAATACGATCGGCGCTGCATACAATCAGGTTGGCGGTAAAAAGTGCCAGTAGGCCAGTGAACCACCAGGAATTGTACATGTCGGGAATGTCGAGCAGCTGGAAAAAATGGGCAGCCATGGGCCCGTACTGTTCAACATAGAGAGCGGGTTGTGCATTCTGGGGAATGATTGTGCCAATAATGGCTGTAGTGGCCAGCAAAAACAGGAGAAAGATGGCCAGTTGGACCGAGGCGAGGAATTCGATCAGAGGATTTTTTTGTTGTGAACTCATGGGCGCATTCAGGTGAAGTGTCCGGTATTATGATTCAGTGGCCCAGGGCGCAACTGAAGTGTTTTGACAGGGGGGATGGCCGCTGTGCAGGATGGCAGTGTCAGAAAGGCCTTCTTCCAAGGCGGCCAAGGCCAGGTTCATGGTGTGCACTGCCCGCATGGGCAGCCCTGCCCGGTGGATGATGTCGTTCAACTGCATGATACAGCCAGGGCATCCACTGGCCACAAGCTCTGCCCCACTTGCGCTCAGCCCGGCTATTTTGCGGTCGGCGATCGCACGGCTGAGCCCGGGTTGGGAGGCGGAAAAGGTGCCGCCCAAGCCACAGCACAGAGCAGCACCGTCCATTTCCACATAATCCACTGTGGGCAAGGCGCGCAAAAGCTCACGGGGCTCACGGGTGATACCGTGGTTTTTCAGGTGGCAAGGATCGTGGTAGCAAACCTTGACCCGGTCGCTGTTTTTGGGCAGCGCTGCCAAGGTGTCAATACAGCCTTCTTTTTTGAGAAAGGCATGGATGTCCATGACTTTGCCAGAAAAATCGTGCAGTGCTTCTGTTTGCATCTCGCCGTAAAAGCGGGTCAGGGCCCCTCCGCACGAGGCGCAGGCAGTGATGATATGCTCAATCGGCTCACTGGGAAATGCTGCCGTGTCAAATGCCGCCGTATTAGTGTGGGCAAGTTGTTCTACCAGGGCACCGTTACCCGAGCTGAGGGCTGGCATGCCGCAACAGCCCTGCCCACGGGGGATCAGCACGGTGTAGCCTAGACGATTGAGCAGGCGTGCTGTTGCCTCGCCCATCTCCGGATAGAGGTAGGTAATGGTGCAACCGGCAAAAAAGGCGAGTGTAGCCTTTCCTGCCTTCCCTTGCAGACGTTCGGGCAACCTGGAGAACAAATTGCGCCTGGGCAAGGGCGGAAGTACGCGGTCCTGCAAGTTTTGTGGGGAGAAGCGCAGGCGCAGTCCGCTTGTTTCTGGAATTCTCCGGAATAAAAGAGAAGAAAAAATTTTTGTGCCGCGCACAAGGGTGCCGAGCAGACGCGGATTGCCGGTAAGGGCCGCCACTCCCTTGCCAATGGTGCTGAGCCCATCTTTTTCGCTGATTTCCCGCCGTAATGCGCTGACAATGGCATCAGTAGGCACGTGGTTGGGGCAGGTGCGCGCACATGCTCCGCAGAGCAGACACAGAGCTAGATCGCGCTTACCTTCCTCGTCCAGTTCCATCCTGCCCGCCAACACCTCCGCCGCCAGAACAATCTTGCCCCGGGCGGCTGCACCTTCCTTACCGATGGCCAGATAGCTTGGGCATTGCGCCTGGCAGGCGCCACAGCGTACGCATTCGTCCAGCTCCCGGCTATAGTCGCTGAGTTGTTTATGGATACTCATTACAGGCTTACCGATTCCGTAGCCGGATGAGTGGTATCGACCTTTTCCGGGAATATTTTGCCTGGATTCATGATACCCTGCGGATCAAGCGCTGCCTTTATCGACCGCATGACCGCAAGGGTAGGGGAATCAAGCTCAAAGGCAATATAGGGCTGCTTGGCAAGGCCGATACCGTGCTCGCCGCTCACTGAACCACCCAAGGCAATGGTGGTGCGGAAAATGTCTGCCAGGGCTTCCTGTACCCTGGCTTCCATGCCTGGTTCCCGTAAATCTACCATGACATTAACGTGGATATTGCCATCGCCGGCATGGCCAAAGTTGATAATGGGTAGATCAAGGCGGCTGGAGATGTCGTCCAGGGCACGGATCATCTCAGGCACCCTGGCACGGGGCACAACGATATCTTCATTGAATTTATTGGGCCCCAACTTGCGCAGACTCGGACTGACACTGCGGCGTACCCGCCAGAGTGCTTCCGCCTCGTCAGCATCGCGGGCAATGCTAGCCTGCAGCAGGCCCAGGGGCTGAATCAGCTCGACGATGCGATTCAACTGCGGCGTCAATTGAGCAGCTTCGCCATCCACTTCAATGATGAGCAGTGCCTGGCAATTTTCAGGCAGGTCGATGCCAGGCAGACCGCGTACGCATTTTATAGCCGAGGCATCCATGAATTCCAGCGTGGTCGGGATAATTTTACCGCGAATGATGGTCGAGACTGCCTCGGCGGCACCATCGATATCGGCAAAGGTGGCCAGCATGGTGCGTTTGCTCGCGGGCTTGGGCAAGAGTCGCAAAATAATTTTCGTAACGATGCCGAGAGTTCCTTCCGAACCGACAAAAAGCCTGGTCAGATCATAGCCAACCACATTTTTTATGGTACGGCCACCGGTATGGATAATTGCTCCATCAGGTGTTACCACCGTCAGGCCAAGTACATAATCGCGGGTGACGCCATATTTAACGCAGCGCGGTCCCCCGGCGCATTCCGCCACATTGCCGCCAAGGGTGCTGAATTCCTTGGAGGCCGGATCCGGAGGGTAAAAGAGACCGACCCTCTCCACCGCCTCCTGCAGTCTGGCGGTGACCACGCCGGGCTCCACCACGGCTATGAGGTTGTCACTGTCGATTTCAAGGATTCGGTTCATACGGGTGAGCACCAGCACAATACCGCCCCGCACCGGTAACGCGCCACCAGTGAAGCCGCTGCCCGCACCCCGGGGCAGTATGGGCAGGCAGTGGCATGCCGCCAGTTGCACAATGGCCGCCACCTCTTCGGTAGTGTGTGGGTGCACCACCACATTTGGCATGAATTGCCGCTGGGTGGCGTCAAAGGAGTGGGAGAGCAGATCAGTACGGCTGGTGGCAACGTGCTCTGCTCCAACGATTTCGCGCAGGGCCTCAAGATGGGCTTCAGTCAACTGATTCATGCCGGTTGGTTGGTGTGTACAACTATCTGGTTAAAGGGGATCTGCCAGCGATTTTCGGTACAACAATCCACGCACCATCGCTGCAGGGCACGGCGCAGCCGGTAGTACTGACTGGCCATATCCCCCTGAAATTCAAGAATGACGGCGATATCCAAGGTGGAGCTGTTCGCCAGGCTGAATTCGCAGGTCACACTGAGACACTTGGAACTGTACCCCTCTCCGTCAAGCCTGTTTAGCAGGTAGGTACGCAGTATTTTCGGGATACGGTCGGTAATATCCGTCTGGAGATCATATGAGAGGCCCAACGTGGTGCTGACCGTAAATTTCTGAGACATGTTGGCGGTGGCCATGCCAAGGAAGGTCGCAGTGGGGTACGTAGTTGTCATGCCTGCACGCACCACCTCCACCTGTTCGTGGGAAAGGCTGGTAACCTGCACCACGCTATCTTTATCCAGTTGGATGAAGTCGCCTTTTTTACAGGGAAACCAGGGTTCGGCCAGATCGTAGGGGCGGGAAACGCGATTGAGCATGCTTTCAATAGGTATGCGCAGCACCTGATTTAGGGTCGGATTGGAAAGACGACAGAACATGCTGAGACTATCCACTCGCCAGGGCACGCCGTCGAGCACCAGGCGTTCGCCTTCCCGTACCGGGCCCATGTTCAGCATGAGCAGAGATTGTTGCCATTGGCGCGGCAGGGTCTGGCGCAGAGCCCAAAGTATGCCAATGAAAAGTAGCAGCATCAGGCTGAGCATGAACCAGTCTGCCGCAATGTAGAAGACAGCCAGAAGGGCGACCAGGGCGAGGATGAACGAGGCAAATTGTGAGAAAATAGAGGCGAGCCGTGCATACATATGCGGACGGCCGTCCTTATCTCTGGGTATGCGGTGCAGGATCAGGCTGAACAGGTAGCGCAGGAGAAAAAAGGTGACAGCAAAGGCCAGCAGGGCCAGCATCAGGTAGAGGCCGCGATTTTTGAAAAAGGAGGCCATGCGTTGACCGGATCTTTTCCATAGGGAACCGTCCTGCGTCTCTAGGGATTGCAGCTCCATCTGTGCCAGGTCCAGTTTGCCCTGGAGCCGTTCATGTTCATTGTGCCAGCTGCTCTTAAGCTCGTTGAGCTGCCTCACCATGGTTTTGTCCTGGCTGGCTTCAATCAGGGCATGCAAGTTGACGAGGGCCTGGGCAGCGGTATCGGTTTGTTTGGTTAGGTTTGTAATTGCTTCCCTTAAATCCGCTCGTTTTTTGGTGTCTGCGGTCAGTGCTCGCATTTCCTTGATCATGGGGTCGATCAGGGAGGAAAATTCGTCTTTCCAGTTGAACGGCACTTCTTTTTTGGGTGCAAAAATCGAGAGCTCTACCCCGGTGGCAATACGTTCAAAATCACGGCTGGATTCACTCAACTGCTGGTTCAAGGCGCTGAGTTCAGCCGCCAACGTTGTGTTGTCAGAGGATTCAGAACTGCGTTCCAAGGATTGCTGCACTTGGGCGACATCCTGACGCAGGTTGTTACCCTGCTTAAGCAGGGCACTGAGCATGGCCAGCTTTTCCTCGGGGGTTTTGCCGGGCGTGGGCGGAGATGTTGTGTCGTCCAGTGTGGATTTAAATCCCGGAGCAATGACTTCGCCGGCGGTGTCGCCATTTTCAGCTGGTCCTTTTGTTTTGTGCGCCTGTACCCGGGTATTTTTTTGCTCTGCCCAAGCGGCATCTGCCGCCACCAGGGAATGAAGGGGCAGTAAGCACAGCGCAACAGCACAGATAAGTACGGATATTTTAGAGAAACTCATAAATGGGAAAAGATATGAGGAGAGCGATGCTGCCGGTACAAGAGAAAATGAAAGAAAGAGCGAAGCCAGTCAGGGTGCAAGTCGCTCCAGGCTCCAGCCGACTTCTTTCCGCTGGTACAGAAAGCGGTCGTGCAGGCGGTTGGTCTGTCCTTGCCAGAATTCCATGCTGGTGGGGACAACCCGGTATCCTCCCCAGAAATCCGGCAGGGGAATTTTGCCTTTGAGAAATTTTTGTTTTGCCTTTTCAAATTCGTGCAGGAGCAAATGGCGCGACGAGATAACCTCGCTTTGTCTGGAAACCCACGCTCCCAGCTGGCTTTCCCTCGGCCGACTGGCAAAGTAGCGTGCCGACTCTGCTGCGCTTATTCGCCCGGCTTTGCCAGTGATGCATACCTGGCGTGCCAGCCCAACCCAGGGAAAGAGCAAGGCTACCTGCGGATTTGCGACCATTTCCTGCGCCTTGCGGCTGCCGAAGTTGGTGTAAAAAACAAAGCCCTGCCCATCAAAAAACTTGAGCAGCACCGTACGCAGACTCGGCTGGCCATTGGTGGCAACAGTGGCCAGGCTCATAGCGTTAGGTTCAGTAATGCCGGCGTCACAGGCCTGCTGAAACCAGTGGGCGAACTGTTGAACCGGGTCGGCATCCAGTTGGTCCCGGGTCAGGGGGGTATTTTGATAATCCTGGCGTAACGCGCTGATATCCATGGGAGTGTATAACTGCAGCAAAGACAGCTGAAAAATTATTTCGCCAGCAATACCTCGGCCATGGCGGGCAGGGCACCAGCACTGGGGCTTTGGTAGAAAAAGCCACGCTCACACTGCTGAGCCAGTTGGGCAAAGGGATTCATCTCAATGTTGATATCCACAATGGCAGCTCCTTGGCGGAAAGCCTCGCGGGCGACCTGGTTGGGCAGATTGGTTGCGCCTGCAGTGCCGACCACAATCAGCAGGTCAGTTTTTTTTGCAGCGTTCAAGGCGCTGTAAAAATGGTAGTGCTGTTCGTTGTAGCTTTCATCGAAAAGGAGTACATGGGGGCGTGTTCGTGCACCGCACTGCGGACAACGCAGGTGCCGGCGGTCACTGTCGCTCAACTGATCTCCCTTGTTCTTGGGGGCTACGTCCGCAGGAATAGGATAAACTTGGCCAGTGCAGTCGAGTGAGCAGCGCATGTAATTGACATTGCCGTGAATCTGCAGGGTGCGTTCCAAGCTGTTACCGGCGCGCAGATGCAGGCCATCGACATTCTGGGTGATGAGAGTGAAGCGATCGCCTAAACATTTTTCCAACTCGACCAAGGCATAATGTCCCGGATTGGGATCTGCTCCGCGGCAAATGCCCATGCGGTAGAGATACCATTTCCATACTTCGTCGGGTACCTGGGAGAACATGGCAAAGGTTGCCATTTCTTGAGGCTGATACACCGTGGAGCCCACTGTCCAGTAGCCTTCCGGCCCCCGGAAGGTGGGGATGCCGCTTTCCGCGGATATACCCGCGCCGCTGAGTACAGTTATGTTTCCTTGGTCTCTGGCAATGTCCTGTAAAAGAGCGTGCAGTTTGCTGTCCATGTCTCCACCCTGTCACTTATTTCGGCACCATATCAAAACGCTTCTTTGAATCCGCCCCGTCTCATGCCTTTAAGCTACCACAAAGTGGCCTGACAATGTATATCTTTCACGCTATGGGGCAAGCGCCTGTCATCTGATGCCGTTTTCAGGTAGCGCCATTTTTCGACCCAGTCCCATTCCTGTTGTAGATGTTTGTGCGAAATTTTGCAACAGCAAGATGTTCTGCATGTCTTGAGCTACGTTCGCTACTGCTCCCTGATCCCGTTCCCTGCTTTGCAATGGAGAAGAAAATCTTCTTGCACCTTTGGCAGGCTTTTTATAGGCTGTAAATTCGTTTGTAAAAATGCGGTGATATCACGTTTATGGTAATATTGTTGGAAGCTGGATTGCTCAGATCCTTTTTCCGGGTATCGGGTCTATGAAACTTGTCTGTTTTCTGCCACCGGATGATGTGGCGCGCTTTGCCGAGGAGACAGCTGGCAAGCCGGTGCAATACTGCGTGAATATCGATGAAATTTCCTTTGAAGAGCAGCGGGATAGCGTTTTCGTCCTGGCCTACCCCGACTCCAGGTCGGTATCCCGGCTCGTACACATTCTCCGGCAGGATCCGAGAACCAGCCTGCAGCCATTGTATACCACGGAAGGGTTTGGCAAGCCGCTTGATCTGCTCGTCGATGGAGTGGTGACCGATGTAGCTGCGGCAGCGACCGAAGCCGAGCCGATCCTGCGCCGCCTGGCGGAGTTGGATGATGCTGTTTTTCACGTGGACGTGGGCGATTACCTGCGCATCCTTGCTTTGCTGTATTCCCGACCCGACCGACAACTCGTCCCACACAGGGTGTGGCTGGACGAACATGCTTACGCTTATACCCTGCTTGAGGCCATGCTGGGGTCTGCTCATCTGGTGGCATCCCGGCTGGCTATCCTGTGCGATTGGAGATATTTGCAGCGGCGGCAACTGATCGATCGCACCAGTCACTGCCCGGTGTGCAGCAGCCTGCAGCTGAATTTGGTGGATCATTGCCCGCAGTGCAAGGGAACCATTATAGAAGAGGTTCCATTTATGCAATGCCTTCTTTGCGGCCATGTTGCAGAGAAGCCTTCATCTGCAGAAGAAGGCTTCATGTGTCCACAGTGCAAGGCCATGCTCCAGCAGATTAAAACGGACTATGATTGGGTGCAAGGTAACTTCAACTGCCGCAGTTGCGGCAACAGTTTCACCCAGCCTGATCCGCAGGCTCACTGCCTGCGGTGTGGCAGCCAGGCTCCGGTTGGGCGTCTGCTGGTACGGCAAATTTATAGCTATGAGCTGACTGGGGCAGGTATCGACGCCCTCAAAAGCGGCCTTACTATTGAGCCTGCGGATGTTCTGAACGAAACGAATGTGGTGGCGTCACATTTTTTTACCAACATGATCAACTGGTTGCTGGATTTCTGTGGCCGCGATTCCTGCGAGGTTTTTACCCTCATCGGCATCAGGCTCCAGTTTGCTGGCCAGGTGGACGCTGAGGCCAACCGGGCCAGAATGGAGTTGCTGGACACCTTTGTCTATCGTATCAGCGAGAAAATTCGTAATGTCGATCTGCTCTCCCGCTTTCGCCAGGATCTGTTGTGGCTGCTTTTGCCGAAAACCGGCAAGCCGGACTATCAGGTAGTACTGGATCGCATCATTGCCCTGCAGCAGGAGCATCGGGGCTTTGAGGGTGAAGGGTTGCAGTTCCACACGGTCTTATTCCATGCGCCGGAAGAAATCGTGTCGGGAGAAACCAGTTCCCTTTTACTCTGTCGGCTAGAAAAATGCATCATGGCATCAACAGGCCTTAACCAGGATGGGATGCAACCTTGTAGTCCTGTTTAACCGGCTGCAAAAGATTGAAACTTTATGGCACGGGAAATCGAACGTAAATTTTTGCCGGCTAGTGAGGGCTGGCGCGGTCTGGCAACAGGAACGCCGTATCTACAGGGCTATCTTTGTGCCAGTCAGGAGCAGACAGTGCGGGTGCGGCTTGCTGGCGACCAGGGGTTTCTCACCATTAAAGGGCCAACCCACGGTATCAGCCGCTCTGAATTTGAATATGCCATTCCCGAGACGGATGCCAAAGACCTCTTCAAGCTCTGCCAGGCACCGCTTATACAGAAAACGAGATATTGCATTCACCACGGTGGACTGGTTTGGGAGGTAGATGAATTCTTTGGCGCCAACAGCGGCCTGATATTGATCGAGGTGGAACTTGCCTCGGCCGAACAGCAGGTACTCAAGCCGGATTGGGTGGGGGAAGAGGTGAGTGGCGATTTGCGCTACACCAACGCCATGCTCAGCAGCCATCCGTACCTCAGCTGGAAAAAAGGATAGCTGGTGCTGTGCTGCAGGTCCTTCCCAGGCTGCCTTCCCAATGGATTACGCACCTATTGTTGTTTAGGTTCAAAGGCGCGCATGGCCATAAGAAAATCCGGCAGGTGCCGCAGCAACCGGTAGATGCTGTGGCGGTGCTGCCAGAGCCGCGAGCGAAAACGTCTGCGCCATGCCGGGTCGGAGTAGAAACGTTTAACATGCATATTATAGAGTAGCTCCAGGGTCTCCCAGGAATCGATATCCTTGGGCCGAAACACAAAATTTAGGCAGTTCATTAAGCGCCAATCTTCCCTGAATTCACCATAAGTGGCTATGTCTCCCCATATTGGAGCGCCGTGGAAGGGGGTGAACTTGGCCATGTTCATGTCGTCCAGGTCAAGGTCAAGGGCAAAATCGCTTGTTTTTTTGGCCGAGGCCACAGTTTCACCGGGCAGGCCCATCATAAAAAGCCCTTTCACCCGTAAGTCTGCCTGCTGAATACGCGCGACCGTATCTTGCACGGCCTCCAGATAGACGCCGGGTTTGTGCACATCCAAAAGTGCTGGCTCACCACTCTCTATTCCCAGGGAAACCATCAGACAGCCGGCCCGGCGCAGCAGCCTTAAAAGTTCTTTGTCGGCGTGCCCTACCCGGACTGCGCAGTTAAACTGTATCCCCAAGGGTTTGCTTGCGAGCAGGGCACAGAGTGCCTCGATGCGGGGACGGTCCAAGGTGAAGAGGTCGTCGTAAATGTTGATGTGGCGCACCCCGAATTTTTGGCGCAGGTATTTGATGTGTTCGTAGATATATTCGGCCGAGTTAGCGCGGTAGCCACGCTGGAATACGGAGCGATCACAGTAGGAACACTGATAGGGACAGCCACGGCTGGTGATCATGGTCGCGCCGGGTGCGCGCACATAGCTGAACAGGGGCAGGTGATAGCGCTGCGGGAAACCGTCGAGTTTTTCGTAGGCAGGATAGGGGAGGGCATCGAGTTCCTGCAGGTGCTGCCTCGGCGGGTTGGTGTGGAGGAGGTCCCCGTCCCGCCATACCAGCCCGCCAATGGAAACAGGGTTTTTGCCGTCTGCCAGTTCGGTCAGGGTTTGTTCTCCCTCGCCCAGACACAGAAAATCGATTAATGGAAACTGCTTGAGCAGGTGAGCTCCCAAGGCTGAAACATGGACGCCGCCAAAGGCAATGGGAAGGTGGGGGCTGATTGCCTTGAGAGCAGAGGCAATGGCATAGCCGTCGAGAAAACCAGAGGTAGTGGCAGTCACGCCCACCAGATCGGGGGTGCCGGCAAGTACTCGCCTGGCTGCTTCCCCTGCGTTCCCGGGCGCTTGCGGCCCTAAACAGTCCAGCACTGTCACCCGATGGCCCTGCTGTTCCAGGTAGGCGGCAATGGAGAGCAGACCAAGGGGAGCCATGCGATTGGCAGTGGCACTGATATCTTTTTTGCCGGGCATCCAGTTGGAGCCGGCTGGGTGCACCAGGGTGATTTTCACGTTTTTCAGCGCAAGGTGAGATAGGGAAAATGTTTTTTGCCGACTCCCATTATTTTAATGCAGCAGGCATGCATCCTAGCAAAAAGGGTACGGCCTGTGCAAGCGACAAGAATAGCCCGGTTTTATGTGATGGGGGTGGAGCAGGAGACTGGTCGTTTTTTGACCGGATTTATTGTATTTCCCTGGTCAACCGTGAAGATCGCCGCGTTGAGGCCAAGGTACAGTTTGACCAGGTGGGCCTGGCCAGCCGGGTCGAGTTCGTTTTGGTGCACAAGCACCTGGATAATCCCGAACAGGGTATTTACGAGTCTCACCTGCTCTGCATGGAAAAGGGACTGGCCAGTGGCGCCCGGAGAATACTCATTTTTGAAGATGACGTGGTTTTTTTACAATATTCACCTGAACGCCTGGCACAGCTGGTGCGTTGTATGCAAACACATCCAGGCTGGGATATGTTTTTTTTAGGTTGTATGGTGCGCAACTGCTGGAAGCTTCGTAATTTTCCGGCTGCACGGATCCGTTACCGCAGCCTCACCCATGCTTATGCCATTACCCAGGCTTTTGCCAAAACGCTCACTCGCCAGTATCCCTGGCATAACGTCGCCTACGATGATTTTTTGCGCGATCTTAAGAGTGAGCGCATGTACGTGGCTTATCCTGCCCTTGCCTTCCAAAGCGATTCTCCCTCGGATAACGATGTGTATCTGTCGCTTGACCGCATGCGCAGGCTCTGTGGGGGCCTGATAATACTGCAGCAGTTTGACCAGTGGTACCATCGATATCGCTGGCAGCTGATCACTTTGCATGTACTTGCTTTGGCGGCTTTGGCTGCGTTTATTTGGCTGCCCATACGCTAATGAAAAAAAACTCCGGCAATGCCGGCCGTTCAGCTTTTTCGTACAATCCCCTGCTGTTCCAGCGCAGCAGGGGCCGTGCTTTGTCCCGCGCCGAGAAAAGCGGCCTGATCGCCGCGGGCAGCACTGGCATTTTGGCCTTTGCTGTACCGATCTTGGTGCCCTTGCCGCTGGTCTTTTTTGTTCTGATCTGTATTTTGGCCCCCTTGTTTCCAGGCTTCTCCTTTTTTTATCCGGTTATCAGTCATGGTCGCCGGGATGTCAGGCAGATCAGCCTCACCTTTGATGATGGTCCTGATCCCGTGGCAACGCCAGCGCTCCTTGCTCTGTTGGCGCGATACGAATTCTGTGCCACTTTTTTTGTTAATGGCACGAAGGTGAGGCGTCATCCCGAGCTGGTGGAGGCGATCCTTGCAGCAGGCCACGAATTTGGCAATCATAGCTACAGTCATGATGGCTGCATCATGTTCCGCAGCCCATCCCGGCTGGCACAGGAAATGCTACTGACCCAGCGTTGCCTGGCACGGCATGGGGTTCATCCCGTGTTTTTTCGGCCACCGGTGGGAGTGAATGTGCCCGCCTATGCCGAAGCCCTGCACCTGAGCGGGCTTAAGGCGGTTAATTTCAGCTGCAGGGCCAGGGATATGGGCAATCGTCGGGTGAAGGGCTTGGCCCGTCGCATCCTCAGGCAAATACAGCCCGGAGACATTTTGCTTTTGCATGATACCGCTCCGCCAGGTGCCCCGCACAATGTTCAATTATGGCTGGCCGAATTGGAACAGATTTTTCATGCTCTGAAAAAACGTCATCTGAAGGTTGTTCCTTTGGGTGCGCTCTGTAGCAGCTCGTGCAAAAAGAATCATGACGATTTATCTGAAGATTCGATACATTTTTTAAATTAGCCTGGCTAATTTCGACTCGTTTTTTTTGTAGGAAATCTTTGCAACTACTGCTAAGCTGACTCCAGTTGGGCAGGCCCATTGTGGTACTATGAAGTGCCACAGTGTGTCCTGCAATTTCCATGCTCTGCAAGGGGGAAGCTATGCAACTCACACGACGTCAGTTAATGAAGATCAGTGCGGCAGGGCTTGCGGGTTCCAGTATGGTCGCGCTGGGCATGGGGCCCGCCAAAGAAGCGCTGGCCGGGGTGCGCCAGTTCAAGCTGCAGCGGGCCACCGAGGTGCGCAACACCTGCACCTACTGTTCAGTGGGCTGTGGCCTGCTCATTTACAGTCAGGGTGATGGCTCGCTCAATGCCAAGGCGAGCATCATGCACATCGAAGGCGATCCGGATCATCCGGTGAATCGGGGCACACTCTGCCCCAAGGGCGCAGGGTTGCTCGATTTTATCCACAGTGAAAATCGTTTGCACTATCCTGAATACCGCAAGCCCGGCTCAAAAGAATGGCAGCGCATTTCCTGGGACGAGGCTTTTACCCGCATCGCCACCCTGATGAAGGAAGATCGGGACGCCCATTTCATCGGCAAAAACCAGCACGGCGAAACCGTCAACCGCTGGGTGTCGACGGGTATGCTGGCCGCATCCGCATCCAGTAACGAAACCGGTTACCTCACCCATAAGATCGCCCGTAGTTTGGGCATGCTTGCCTTTGATAATCAGGCCCGGGTCTGACACGGCCCCACGGTGGCAAGTCTTGCCCCCACGTTTGGCCGCGGCGCAATGACCAATCATTGGGTCGATATCAAGAATGCAAATCTAATCCTTATCATGGGCGGTAATGCCGCCGAAGCCCACCCCTGCGGCTTTAAATGGGTAACCGAAGCCAAGGCCCACAACGGTGCCAAGCTGATTGTGGTGGATCCGCGCTTTACCCGTTCGGCTGCGGTGGCAGATGTTTATGCCCCTATCCGCGCTGGCAGCGACATCGCCTTTCTCGGCGGTGTTATCAACTATTTGCTGTCAACAGATTCGATTAACCACGACTACGTCAACGCCTATACCGATCTCACCTTTCTGGTAGATGAGGGCTTTGCCTTCAAAGACGGCCTGTTTAGCGGCTATGATCCGGAAAAACGCAGCTACAACAAGGACACCTGGAAGTATCAGCTGGGGCCGGACGGCTATGTGCTGACTGATCCGAGCAGGCAACATCCGTTTTGCGTATATCAGCTGCTGAAAAAACATTATGAACGCTACACGCCCGACATGGTGGCCACGGTCTGCGGTACGCCCAAGGAAGATTTTCTCACCATCTGCAAGATGATCGCCGAAACCGCCGCGCCCAATAAAACCCTGAGCACGCTCTATGCCCTGGGTTGGACCCAGCACTCCAAGGGTTCGCAGATCATCCGCACCACCTGCATGATCCAATTACTCCTGGGCAACATCGGTATGGCCGGAGGCGGGGTGAATGCCCTGCGCGGGCACTCCAATATCCAGGGCCTGACCGATCTTGGCCTGTTGAGCAACCTCTTGCCCGGTTACCTGAATCTGCCCGGTGAAAGCAAACCCAGACAGGAGCCGGATGAGGCCACAGATTCGCCGGAGCAGCCCATGCAGCCGAATCAGCCCGAAGCTGTACGCCAGAGCGCGGCTGCCTATATTGCCCGCTCCTCGCTCAAGCCGCTCAGGCCTAACCAGATGAGTTACTGGCAGAATTTTGGCCGTTTTTTCGTGAGCACCATGAAGGCCTGGTACGGCGATGCCGCTACCGAAGATAATGGCTGGTGCTTTGAATGGCTGCCCAAGCTGGATAAGATGTACGATATCCTGCAGGTGTTTGAGAACATGAACAATGGCGAGATGAACGGGTACATCTGCCAGGGTTTTAACCCGCTTGCCTCTGCCCCCTGCAAGATCAAGGTATCAAACGCACTCTCCAAGTTGAAATACCTGGTGGTGATTGATCCGCTTGCCACGGAAACCTCCGAGTTCTGGCAGGATCACGGCGAGTACAACGATGTTGACCCGACCAAGATTCAGACCGAGGTCTTTCGTCTGCCCTCCACCTGCTTTGCCGAGGAAAACGGTTCCATCGTCAACTCGTCCCGCTGGCTGCAATGGCACTGGAAGGCAGCTGATCCTCCAGGTGAGGCCATAAGCGATCAGCGCATCCTGGCAGGCATTTTCCTGAAATTGCGCGAGATGTATGCCAAGGACGGCGGTGCTTTCCCTGATCCGGTGCTCAATCTTACCTGGCCCTATCTGACTCCCCATGAGCCCACACCAGAAGAGCTGGCGCGAGAATTCTCGGGCAAGGCCCTCTTTGACGTGACTGATCCGTCCGATCCGGGCAAAGTACTGGTCAAGGCTGGGCAGCAGCTTAACGGTTTTGCGGAACTGCGTGATGATGGTTCCACCTCCTGCGGCTGCTGGCTCTTTGCCGGCTGCTGGCCGGAAACAGGTAACCTCATGGCCAGGCGTGACAACAGTGACCCGTATGGCATTGGCCAAACCCTGAATTGGGCCTTCTCCTGGCCAGCTAATCGGCGCGTGCTCTACAATCGTGCTTCCTGTGATGTGGAGGGTAAGCCCTTTGATCCCAGCCGCAGCCTGGTCTACTGGGATGCGGACAAATCGCGCTGGCTTGGTTCTGACGTACCGGATTTCAACGCTGCCTCGCCCCCTGCCGACGGCATGGGCCCCTTTATCATGAATCCAGAGGGTGTAGCGCGGCTGTTTGCCGTGGATAAAATGGCGGAAGGTCCTTTCCCCGAGCACTACGAACCGGTGGAGTCACCTCTGGCGGTTAATCCCTTTAATGGCGGCAACGAGGCAGCCCGTTTCAACCCGGCAGCCCGGATCTTCGCCAGTGATCAAGACAGCTTTGGCGATGCCGCTGAATTCCCGCATGTGTGCACGACCTACCGCCTGACCGAGCACTTCCATTTCTGGACCAAACATGCCCGGCTCAATGCCATTACCCAGCCGGAGCAGTTTGTGGAAATTGGCGAGGAGCTTGCCAGGGAAAAGGGTATCAAGGCGGGCGATAGCGTACGGGTAATCTCCAAGCGGGGTTTTATTGTTGCCATGGCCGTGGTGACAAAACGCATTCGGCCGCTTGAAATAGCGGGTAAGAAGGTGCACACCGTGGGCGTGCCGCTGCACTGGGGTTTCCTGGGCGTGGCCAAGAATGGCTATCTGGCCAATACCCTGACCCCCTTTGTCGGGGATGCGAACACCTATACCCCTGAATTCAAAGCGTTTCTCGTGAAAATCGAGAAAGCCTAAGGAGGGATGCCATGGCACTGCAATCGCTCGATATCAGCGCCCGCTCCGCCACGACCACGCCTGCACCCAAGGCGCGCAAGACCCCGGAGTTGGCGAAACTCATTGATATTTCTAAATGTATTGGCTGCAAGGCCTGTCAGGTAGCCTGCATGGAATGGAACGACCTGCGTGATACTGTAAACCGCAATGTGGGCGTGTACGATAACCCGGCTGATCTTTCCGCCCAATCGTGGACGGTGATGCGCTTTGCCGAGGTAGAACCTGCGCCCGGCAAGCTGGAATGGCTGATCCGCAAGGATGGTTGTATGCACTGCAGCGATCCAGGGTGCTTGAAATCCTGCCCGGCTCCTGGCGCGATAATCCGTTACAGCAACGGCATCGTTGATTTCCACCAAGAACACTGTACGGGCTGCGGCTACTGCATTATCGGCTGCCCCTTCAATATCCCCCGCATCTCCGAACAGGACGGCAAGGCCTACAAGTGCACGCTCTGCTCCGACCGGATCGCGGTGGGCACCGAACCGGCCTGCGCCAAGGTGTGCCCCACCGGGGCCATTGTCTTCGGCACCAAGGAAGATATGCGCCTCCATGCCGCTGGCCGGGTGCAGGATCTGCAGGCGCGCGGATACAGCCAGGCAGGCGTGTATGACCCGCCGGGGTTGGGCGGTACCCATGTCATGTATGTGCTCCACCACGCCGACCGGCCTGGATTGTACAGTGGTCTGCCCAAGGATCCGGTGCTGAGTCCGCTGGTGAGTCTGTGGAAGGGTGTTGCCAAAACTGTGATGAATGTTGGCCTGGCGACTGCCGTACTGGCTGCCTTTTTCCACTATGTGAGCCAGGGCCCGAATAAGGAGCACAACGAGGAGGAGGTCGCATGAACAGGGAACGGGTTATCCGCAGGTACAGTGCTGGCGAGCGATGCCATCATTGGCTGCTTGCCAGCAGTTTTATTCTCACCGGTCTTTCGGGGCTGGCCTTTTTCCACCCGGGCTTGTACTGGTTGTCCAATCTCTTTGGCGGCGGTACCTGGGCACGCATGCTTCATCCATACTTTGCTATGGTGACGGTGCTCGCCTTTCTAACCTGGTTTATTCGTATTCGCAAGGATATGCATATCACCGCAGATGACCGTAAATGGGCGACCCATATTCCGGAAATCATGCGCAACCGTATGGACAATGCACCAGCCACTGGCAAATATAATTTTGGGCAGAAAATGCTGGCGCGCACTCAATTACTGCTCATTCTGCTGCTGCTGATTACCGGGGTGATTATCTGGCAGCCCCTGTTTGCCGACGCCTTCAGCGTGGATCTGCGGCGGGTGGCGGTACTGGTGCATGCCTTGTCAGCCTTTGCTGCGGTTCTCAGTCTGATCGTACATGTCTATGCCGCCATCTGGACAAGCGGTGCGATTAGTGGGATGCTGTCAGGTCGGGTTACATCTGCCTGGGCTCAGTACCATAACCGGCTTTGGTATGAGGAAAAGATGCAGCAGGCCCGTGACGCTGCAGTACGGCCCGATTTAGGCGGGAATACGGTGGGTTGATGGTACGGACTCGCATACTGCAGCCGGGAGAGGTGGAAGAGGTCCGGGGAGCTATTGAAGAATGCCGGCTTCCCGAGTCCACCTTGTTTGCCGTCCGCGAGCAACGATGCCGCCAGCTTGCCCTAGAGGGCAATGTGCTGGCGGCATATCTTGATTTTGTTGCGCGTTTGGGCGCAGCACAGCATGAAGAATTGATGAAGTCACCGCCTTTGCCAGCAACTGCCCCCAAAGGGGCTTGGCTACAGGCCTCGTCTCTGGTTTGGAGATCGCTGCGCAGGCTGGGCCAAGCCACGGTGAATCTGGTGGCAGAGCAGGAGCGGGATTATTTTTCTTCCTTGCCGGAGCGTGAAGAACCTTGGTTCCTTGCGCAGGCTGAGGCCCTGCTGGCCGGGCGCATGCCCGATGTGGTGCCGGCAATGGCCCCCCTCACCGCAGCAGCACTGCAACTGGAGTGGACGCGGTACGTACTGGCGCAGGCGCAGATACCGCCGCCCAGGAATCAGGAAGCCGAGGTTTGCCCTCTGTGTGGAGGACAACCGGTGGCAGGAGTGATCCTGGCCGCCGGCAAAGCCAAGGGCTTGCGCTATTTGTATTGTGGTCTGTGCGGTTCATCTTGGCATATGGTGCGCTCTAAGTGCAGCCACTGTGGCGAGGGTCGCGATCTCGGCTATTTTACCCTGCAGGGCGAAATGGAACACGTGCGTGCCGAGGCCTGCGGCGATTGCCGCAGTTACATCAAGGTGATGTATCAGCAGGAAGAGCCTGAACTAGAGCCGTTGGCCGACGATCTGGCCACCTTGGCCCTTGATCTTCGTATGGCCGAAGAGGGCTATGCAAGAAGTGGGATGAATCCCCTGTTTCTTCCCGGTCCGGTAATTTGCTCCTGAAATATCTTCGGTAAGAAGTACTCGCTGTTTGCAGCTAAAATTCCTTTCAAACGCGGGTAATTCTCCCCCATTTTTTATAGACCCAGCTTGGCCGGGGTGTTGACTCCAACCTCATAGTAAAGCTCAAATGCTTTCAAGCATTGGTTGTGGAACATGAGGACGTACCGTAATGTAGTGTACACATGGGCCGCATTTTTCTCATTTTCTAAAGCAATTTTAAGCTGCCTTTGTTTCAGGTCAGGCTTGCCATGCCAAAACCTGTGTTATTGCTTGCTGTAATAAACACCATTTGCGTAGTTGCCACTCCATTGTGCCCTTGGCTGTGAAGCAAATGCTTCATTGTTGTTAATTGCCTGTATTTATAATAAAAAACGATCGAGTTGGCGGTGGGCTGCCTTGGCGGCATTCTCGATATGCAGTATTTCATGCATTCAGCTTGTTTGTTTTTTTTCGAGCCATTTTATAATAAGAAGTAAAATCAATATGATGGCTTGCTTTTCTAAACTGGCTCGATTCATGCAATAAACATTTTTGGTCCTGTGCGCTCTTTTTTGCAGTCCTGGCGCTTTTTGGGTGCAGCGGAGTCCGTGCAGGATACAATGGCAATTACCGGAAAAAGAGAAAAAATTTTTCGGCAAATTGGGTGCAAGGCCCAGCAGATGTCGCTCAGAGCACTTTGGTGCGGGAGGTTGATATGCAAGAAGCGGTGATCGTTAGTGCGGTCAGAACACCCTTGGGTGGTTTTAATGGTACTTTGGGAAGCCTCGGAGCTACCAAGCTCGGAGCACTTGTGATTGAGGAGGCCGTGAAGCGGTCTGGGATCCCGAAAGAGCAGGTTAACGAGGTGATAATGGGCCAGGTGCTGCCCTGCGGCTATGGGCAAAATCCAGCCAAGCAGGCTGCGCACCTGGCCAACATGCCGGAAGAAGTGGAAGCGCTCACCATTAACAAAGTCTGCGGCTCGGGATTGAAGGCGGTGATGCTCGCTGCCCAGGCGGTGCAGTGTGGCGATGCCGAGGTTGTGGTTGCCGGCGGCATGGAAAATATGAGCTTGGCGCCTTATTTTCTCAAAAAAGCTCGTTTCGGTTACCGCATGGGAGAAGAGAAAATCCATGATCATATGGTACATGATGGACTATGGGATCATGTGAACGATTTCCACATGGGTATTTCCAACGAACTCTGCTCAGAACGCTATCAGGTTAGCCGGGAAGATCAGGACCGTTATGCTGCTGAATCATATCGCCGCACCCTGGCGGCTCAGGCGGCAGGGAAGTTTGAACAGGAAATTATGACGGTATCGGTGCCCCAGCGCAAAAAAGATCCGCTTCTGTTTTCCAAAGATGAGTGTCCCCAGGAAACCAGCTACGAGCAGCTGGCCAAAATGAAGCCAGCTTTCAAAAAAGACGGCGTTACCACTGCGGGCAATGCTTCGATCATCAGTGACGGGGCAGCTGCGGTGGTGGTTATGAGCCGAAAAAAAGCCGAAGAACTGGGCTGCACCATCATGGCGTCGATAGGCGCCCAAGCCTCCTACGGCATCGATATGAAATACGTTCTGGTCGCTCCCATCTGGGCGGTGCCCAAATGTTTGAAAAAAGAGGGTATCGGTAAGGACGATATCGATCTGTATGAGATCAACGAAGCCTTCAGCGGCTCCACCGTGGCTGCCCTCAAAACCCTGGAGCTTGATCCGACCAAAGTCAACGTCAATGGCGGCAGTGTAGCTTTGGGGCATCCGATCGGTGCAAGCGGTTGCCGCCTGTTGGTGACCCTCTTGCATGAACTTGTGCGACAGGATAAGAAAAAAGGACTGGTTTCCCTGTGCCTGGGGGGCGGGGAGGCTGTTGCGATGATCGTCAAGCGTTGATGCCGCAGGTTAAGACAGAGTGTTACGACACAACAAACAAGGGGGGTACCTATGGGTAACAGTAAAAGAATTACCATGCAAGCGGCTGCAGAACTTGTAAAGAACGGGTCGAGTCTCACCTTTTCTGGATTTACCATCTGGCGCAGGCCCATTGCCTTTGTCTTTGAATTGATCCGCCAAAAAAAAACCGGTATCCACCTTATTGAGGTGAATGGTGGGCCGCAAACCGAATTCCTGGTTGGTGCCGGTTGCGTGGATGTATGGGAATCCTGCTGGGTCGGACACGAACTCTACGGCAAGTACGGAGCCAATCTGTCGCGGAAGGTCGGTACGAAAGAAATCATCGTGGAGGACTACAGCCATGCTGAGATGATGTTCCGCTTCAGCGCAGCCGCATCCGGCGCACCTTATGCGGTTACCCAGACCTCACTGGGTACGGATATTCATAATCCCGAATACGATATGCTGGGTAGGGCAGGCCGTCGCGACGGTAAGCGCGTTGCCAAAAAGAAATACATCTTTGCCGAAGATCCCTTCTTCGATGCAGGCCAGGTTGTGCTTATCCCGGCGGTTAAGGTCGATGTCGCTGTTCTTTGCGTACAGCAGGTCGGTGAAGAAGGTACCGTACGGGTTGGGGGCCAGTACTATTCCGATCCGGAGGCTTGCCGTGCAGCCGATGTCACCATTGTGGTCGCTGAAGAGATCGTACCCGAAGAGTACTTGCGCAGAAATGCGGATCAAAATACCATTCCCAGTTTCGAGGTCGACTATATTGTGGAATGCCCGTATGGTGCGCATCCTACCGGCATGTTTGGCCGCTACGATGTGGATGGCGCCTTCCTCAAAGACTTTTATGCCAACACCCGTACCCAGGAAGGCTTTGATGCGTTCGCCAAGGAATGGGTTTTCGGTCTTGATCATATCGCCTACCTGGAAAAACTTGGTTGGGCGAGAATGCTCAAGCTGCGGGCGAACACGGCACTCAACTACAGTCCTCGACGCTAGGAGGTTGATATTATGAGCGAATACGCTTCTCCTGAAGAATATAATCTGGCGGATTTACTCTGCTGCGCCGCGTCCCGTGAAGTGCGCAACAATGAAATCGTTTTTGCTGGTACCGGTCTGCCCATGGTGGCGATCATGCTGGGACAGAAAACCCATGCTCCGAACCTCAAACTCATTTTTGAAGCGGGCACCCTGGATGGGCGGCCCCCGGAATTACCAACCTCGGTTGGTGATGCCCGCTGCGAAACCGGTGCCTCCAGGTCTTCCGGCCTCAATGATGCTTTTTCCATTGCCCAACGTGGCCTGGTGGATCTTGGCTATCTCGGCGGGGCAGAAATAGACAAGTATGGCAACGTGAACACTACTTGTATCGGTAACTACCTCGAACCAGACTTGCGCTTGACTGGGAGCGGTGGTAATCCTGATATCAACTCATTTTCCAAGCGAACAGTTTTTATCATGGTGCATGAAAAGAGACGGTTTGTCGAAAATGTAAGCTATATCACCAGTCCTGGCTGGAGGGTCAAAAAATGGCCAGGTGGTGAATGGGTGCACAGGCGCGAACTGTATGGATCAGCATACCAGGGTGGGCCTTCCGCGGTCATCAGCACCGCCGGTGTTTTCCGTTTTGACGAGCACGATGGCCACATGTACCTGGATACCTATCATCCGGGAAAAACGGTGGAAGAGGTCAAATCACTCTGCCAGTTCGATCTCGACGTTTCACGGGTGAAAGGAGAGACAGCTCCTCCAACCAGAGAAGAACTGCGCATCATCCATGAGGTGCTTGACCCGGATGAAATTTTTATTCCCAAAAACAAGCCTAAAGCATAAGTTTTGGCTGCAGAGCCTGTAAACTATTACAAAGCAAAGAGGAAGGTATGGAATATGCAAACCTGCTGGTTGAAAGCCGGGGGAATGTTGGCATTGTCACTATTAACCGCCCCAAGGCCTTAAACGCGCTCAATCCCGACACCATCGCGGAACTGGAGCATGCCTTTGCCGCCATGGGTGCGGACAATGCCCTCAAAGTGCTTGTCCTGACCGGAGCGGGCGAAAAGGCTTTTGTTGCTGGGGCTGATATTGCGGCCATGAAAGATCTTGACCCATTGGCGGCTCGGGCCTTTGCCTATAAGGGGCAGAAGGTGTTTACAGCCATTGAAAACATGCCCAAGGCCGTTATTGCGGCTATTGGTGGTTTTGCCCTGGGCGGAGGCTGTGAGCTCGCCATGGCCTGTGACATCCGTATTGCCAGTGAAAACGCAAAGTTTGGTCAACCGGAAGTAAATCTCGGCGTTTTGCCCGGCTTTGCGGGCACACAACGTTTGCCGCGTCTTGTTGGTAAGGGTATTGCCAAGGAACTGATTTATACTGGTGATATTATTGATGCTGCCAGGGCGCATGCTATTGGCTTGGTCAACAAGGTGGTGGAGACGGGCAAACACTTGGAAAGCGCCCTGGAAATGGCGCAAAAAATTGCTGGCAAAGGCCCTCTGGCTGTGCGTTTCAGCAAGGAAGCAATCAATAACGGCCTAGAGATGGATATGGACAGGGCCTGTGCCTATGAGGCAGAACTCTTTGGCCTTGCCTTTGCCACCTACGACAGGGCTGAAGGCATGGCTGCCTTTCTGGAAAAGCGCAAACCTGTTTTCGAGAACAGATAAAAGCTGGACAGTCGAGTGCCTGGCAACACCGCCAGGACGAGAACCAAATTGGCTTCATGCCGGACTGAAGCGTATCATCAATAATAACAACAGCAAATGGGGATGAGGTATGAGCTTCGAACTGAGTAAAGAACAGTTGATGATCCAGAAGATGGCCAGAGATTTTGCTCGCAAAGAACTGGCTCCACTTGCCGCTGAACGGGATGAAAAACATCTGTACCCGGCTGACAGCCTGAAGAAGATGGGGGAATTGGGCCTGTTGGGCATGCTGGTTTCCGAAAAGTATGGTGGGGAGGACATGGGAACAGTGTCGTACGCCCTGGCGCTCAGCGAAATCGCCGCGGCCTGTGCTTCGACTGCCGTGATTATGTCGGTCCACAACTCCATCTGCTGCGGCAGTATCGAAAAGTTTGGCACTGAAGAGCAAAAACAAGAGTTTCTTGTGCCCATGACCGCAGGTGAGATTATCGGCGCCTTTGCCCTGACCGAGCCGGAAGCTGGCTCCGATGCCCAGGCTATTGAGTGCAGCGCGGCCAAACAAGGGGATCATTATCTGATTAACGGCACCAAACGCTTCATAACCTCTGGTAAAAACGGTGGTGTTACCATTCTGCTCGCACGCACCAAGCCAGAGGGCTCTGATGCCATTACCGCCTTTCTTATTACCCCCGATATGCCTGGGTTCAAGGTGGACAAGGTGGAAGACAAGATGGGGCAGTGTGCCTCCGATACGGTTGACCTGGTTTTTACCGACTGCAAGGTACCGGTATCCAGGGTGCTTGGCGAAGAAGGGAAGGGCTTCACCGTTGCCATGTCCGGATTGGATGCAGGCCGTATCGGTATAGCCTCCCTGTCTTTAGGCCTTGCCCAGGCTGCCATGGATGAGGCTGTGAAATACGCGAAGCAGCGCAAGCAGTTTGGCCAACCCATTGCAAATTTCCAGGGGCTACAGTGGATGCTTGCCGATATGGCCATTGACATCGAAGCTGCCCGTCTGCTGGTTTTGAACGCCGCAGCCATGAAAGATCGGGGCGAAAATTGCACCATGGCCGCTTCCATGGCTAAATGCTTTGCTTCGGAAATGGCCAACAGGGTGACCGGCCACGCTGTCCAGATTCATGGTGGTTACGGCTATATCAAGGAATACCCGGTGGAGCGTTTTTACCGTGATGCCCGTATTCTGACTATTTATGAAGGCACCAATCAGATACAGCGACACGTTATTGCCCGCGAGCTGCTGAAGAAAGGCAAATAACTCTGCTGCAGTTTGAAGGAGAAAGGAGGCGGGAATGCCCCGCACCGCAGCTTACGGTGCGCAGCTGCGCATTCGCCCATGCCGCCATAACACATAACAGTGTTGCGATCTGAAACCGGAACGGTTCCATCTGCCTGAGCAGCAAGACAGGCAGGTGGAAGTACAATTCTGCCTGCTTGTTCTGCACCTGTAACTATGTATCGGAGTGGAACAAGCAGGCAACAGTAACGGTCGCAATTGATCGGTTTTGTTGCCAAGGAGAACATGATGGATATTGTCGGGCCCGCGCAATTTGTTGTTCTGGGCGTTAAAACCCAAATTTTTTCCATCCTCATTCCTGTTGTCGCCATTGCCCTGTTTGCGTACATCATCAGCAAAAGAATGGTCCCTCTGCGCAAGGCGGCCAAGGATGAGAGGTGGGACAGGTTTGGTGAGCGGGCGGCTAAGGTGTGGTCGCTCTGGCTGCTGCAAATCAAGCAGCCCAGGTACATGCTGGCCGGCGTACTGCACATGGCCATTTTTTTTGGCTTTCTAGTGCTGCTACTCCGTTCCCTTGGCCTGGTATTCATAGGTTTTCAGGAAAATTTCCACTGGCCCTTCCTCGTTGGGCCGCTGGAGACCTGGTACAATATCGCCAAGGACTACGCTGCCACCATCGTCTTGATTGCCTGTGTTATTGCGGGCATCCGAAGGGGCATTGTCAAACCTCCCCGCTATGCGGTCCCATCCCAGTACGGCAAGGACCACACTGGTGAGGCTGTTTTTGTGCTGGCCATTATCTCCGTACTTATGATTTCAGAGAGTCTTTTTGAGGCGAGTGCGTTTGCTGCCGGGGCAGGAAATGGGCACTTTGCAGCACCCTTGACTCTTGTCGCTATTTTTACCGCCATGCTGCAGGGAAGCTCGGCTGGAACTCTGCAGGCGATCCACATCCTGTCGTACTATGTGCACGATCTGGTTTTCTTTTTCTTTCTGTGCTTCCTCCCCTTTGGCAAACATTTCCATGTGCTGACCTCCCTGTTCAATGTCCTGTTTATGCGCTTGGAAAAGGGTAATATCAAACCCGTGCGCTACGGGCTTGCCGGTGAAGACCTTGATCAACTGGATTCCTTCGGCATCAAGAAGGTTGAGGATTTTACCTGGAAACACATGTTGGACTTTTACAGCTGCGCAGATTGCGGCCGTTGTTCTGATCAGTGTCCGGCCAATGCGGTCAAACGGCCGCTGTCGCCCCGCTTTATCTCCATCAAGGCCAGGGATCTGCTTTTCAAAAGCTACCCGGTCTGGGGTGCACCCCAGGAAGCTTCTGCCCTGATCGGTGGTATTTACAGTGAAGACGAGATCTGGTCGTGTACCACTTGCGGTGCCTGTGAAGAAGAGTGTCCGCTGGCTATTGAGTATATCGACAAGATTGTTGACCTACGCCGTGGCCTGGTTGATGAGGGCATGGTGCCACAATCATTGCAAAAGCCACTGAGTGCCTTGGAAAAACGTGGTAATCCTTACGGTAAGACGGCAAAACAGCGTGGTAAATGGATAGAGGATGAGGCCTTTGCCCAGGCCGTACCGGTGAAACTGCTCAAGCAGGGAGATACGGTTGCATCCCTCTTTTTTGTGGACAGTGTTGGCTCCTATGATGACCGCATTATCGAGATCAACCGGAAAGCTGCGCATCTTATGCACCACCTGGGCAAGGACTTCGGTATCCTCGGCGAGCAGGAAAAGGACGCAGGCAATGAGATACGACGCTTTGGTGAAGAGATGCTGTTCCAGGAAATAAAGGAACACAATACCGAAGCCATCCTGGAAGCCGATCCCCAGGAAGTTATTACTACCGATCCGCATGCATTTAATGCCCTTAAGCATGATTACACCGGCTTGCCGCCAGTTAAGCATATCAGCCAGCTCCTGGTTGAGGGGCTTGATCAGGGAAAATTTTCCCTGCGGCCCTTGGAGGAGAGCGGCAAGGTGTATACCTACCATGATCCCTGCTATCTGGGACGTCATAACCTGCTCTATGATGAGCCGCGACGGATTTTGGATGCGATTCCCGGGATGAAACGGGTGGAAATGGAAAAACACAAAGACCGCTCCTTCTGCTGTAGTGGTGGTGGTCTGGCCCTGTTTTACGAGCCGGAAGAAGAAACGCGCATGGGGGTTGTCCGGGTGAATATGGCGCGGGCAGCGGGCGCAGATGTACTGGTTACGGCTTGTCCCTTCTGTTTGATCAACATGGAGGATGCGGTCAAGATTGCCGGGCTGGAAAATGAACTGAAGATCGTTGATCTGACAGAACTCTTTGCCGGACAGGTGGAGCTTGTACAGGACGGCGACAGGGTATAACGGGCGATTTTTTCGCCTGGTTGGATATTGTATGTATGCAGTACAGGCAACTTCCCTTTCACGTGAGAGTATAGGAGGAAAAACTGAATGAATATCCTTGTGTGTGTAAAACGAGTGCCCGATTCGTCTGAAAACGAAATTCGGCTCAACCGGGCAGGTAATGACATTGATACCGATGATCTGGTCTACGCCGTTAATGAGTGGGATAACTACGCCGTTGAAGAGGCGATCCAGATTGTTGACAAGGTTGGTGGCTCTGTCACCGTCGTGAGTGTTGGCACGGAGGAAAACGAAGAGATCCTTCGCCGGGAAATGGCCATGGGCGCGGAATCGGGTGTACTGCTGAGCGATCCGCTCTTTGAAGATGCAGACGGCCGTAAACTTGCGGCCATCCTCAGCGCCTATATTGACAAGAACAAATTTGACCTTGTTCTGTGCGGGGCCCAGGCAGACGAGGGCGGAGCGCAGGTGGGCGGTATGCTGGCCGCCATGCAGGACAAGCCCTTTGCCTCCCTGGTCAACATGATCGAGGTACTGGATGAGAAAAAATTGAAAATCGGCAGGGAAATTGAGGGAGGCAGCCAGGAGATCAGTGAAATCGAACTGCCCTGCGTGCTCTCCATTCAAACCGGCATCAACGAACCACGTTATGTCAGTATCCGTGGTATCCGCAAGGTTGCCTCAGTGGAAATTCCCACCCTGGGTGCCTCGGATATAGGTTTTACCGACACGCCCCTGCGCCTGCAGAAGCTGGAGTACTTCCAGCCCGAACTGGGCGCTGGCGCAGAAATGCTCGAAGGAAGCGATGAAGAAATGGCGGATAAACTGGTTGCCTTGCTGCAGGCAAAGGGAGGTATAAAATAATGGCTGCCATATTTGTGTACATTACCCATAAAAATGGAACCGCGGATGATTCCGCCTTTGAATTGGCTGCTGCTGCAAAGGCACTTGATGCAGCTGCCGCTCCATGCGCCATTGTTCTGGGAGGAACTGCAGACGTGGGGCAGGTGGCCGGTCAGGTAGCGCCGTATTTTTCCGAGGTCATCACGATTGCCAATGACGCCCTGCAATATCCCAATGCAGAAGTATACAGAAAAGCACTGGCAACAATTCTCCCTGCCAAGTCATTGCTCCTTTTGACCCACAATTCTTTCTCCATGGACTTGGCCCCTGGTCTTTCCGTGAAACTTGATGCCGCCTTTGCCTCGGATGTAGTCGGTTTTGAAGGCATTGAGGGTGACACTCTGAAACTGGTGCGTCAGGAGCATGGTGGAGCTGTTTCTTCCCGTTCCGCCTGCGGATTGGCAAATGGCGCAATAATCAGTGTACGCGCCGGCGCATTCAAGCCGGCTGAAGCCGGTAGTCAGGGAGCAGTGGTGGATAAATCCACCGAGGTAAGTGATTTTTCCAGCAAGCGCAGTTTTGTCGAGGTGATCGCAGCAGAAGTTGGCGATATCGACATTACAAAGTCCGAGATTCTTGTTGCTGTTGGCCGTGGTATCGAGGAAGAGGACAATCTGGCCATGGTGCATGAACTTGCAGCAGCCATGGGTGCTGACGTTGCCTGTTCACGGCCCGTGGTCGATGCTAAATGGCTGGAAAAATCGCGTCAGGTGGGAACATCTGGCCAAACCGTCAGCCCCAAGGTGTACCTGGCCCTTGGTATCAGCGGCTCCTTTCAGCACATGGGCGGCATCAAGGGCTCTCCCTTTATTGTCGCGGTCAACAAGAACAAGACTGCGCCAATTTTTCAGAGCGCAGACATCGGCGTGGTGGCCGATATCCTGGATTTTATTCCGGTACTGACCGAAAAAATCAACGCAGGCAAATAGAACATAAAGCGCTGAATAGGCTGCCCCTGCGCACACCCGGTGCTTTTGCCGGGTGTGCATCATAGAGTGGCCTTATTTGTGCTGTAAAGAATGCTGTTTGGCAGTCCCAGAGCTCTGCGGCTGTGGGGCTTTTACTCAACTGGGTTAAGGGGGAAATAATGTCTGAGCATCAGCACTCTTTTGTTACACCAGCGCCGGCAGGATTAGGCGCACTGGCGGTTGCCTGTTTTGGTTTCGCTGCTGTTTTTCTGGACAAGGTCGGCGTGGGGGGCTTGCCACTCTTGGCAGCCTGGCTGATTGGTGGTGGTATCGTCCAATATACAACGGCAGTCATCGAACTGAAGGATCATAATATCACCGGCGGCAATGTTTTCCTTTTCTTCTCGGCTTTTTTCATGTTCGGTGCAGCCCTGAGTGTTTTGGCAAAATTCCTGATGCTGACCGGCATGTTTGGCGAGGCAGTCAAACCGCTACCCATGGTGGAAGGTTGGTGCTGGATGGCAGGAGCTGCATTCCTGACCATTGTTACTCCGGCCTATTTCAGGGCGCCTTTGACCTTAACCCTCATCGTCCTCGGCTTGGATGTGGTACTCTGGATTATAGTACTGCTCGACATGGGCTTAGTTGGCGCCTCCTTCAAGCCTATAGTTGGCTATCTGCTAATAGCCTGCGGCTGGCTCGGTATTTATACAGTTGGAGCCATTGTGAATAATACTGTATTCGGCAAAAAGGTTATCCCGCTGCCTGGTCCATTGGTCAAATAGTTACACGTTCCTGCAGCACTTGTACGCGTATAACGCTCATTACCGGAGGTGTAGTGGTAATGAGCGTTTTTTATCATTCTATGCCGTACTTGCTCATCCGGTAAACGAGCGTTGGTCTGGAGATGCCAAGCAGGCGGGCAGCGCGGCTTTTGTTGTGTCCACTCCTTTCCAGTGCCTGAATGATGAGCTGATGAATGCACTCATCAAGGTGAAGCCCTTCGGGTGGAAGGGTAACTCCATGGCCACTGTTTTTTGCAGCCCCTGGCCCGCCTATATTTAGAAAGGCCAGGTGTTCGAGGCGCACGCAGCTGTCATCTTCCATCAAAACGATACGTTCCATCGTATTTTTCAGCTCGCGTATGTTCCCTTTCCATGGGTATTGCAACAGCGCCCTCTCCGCCTCAGGTGCAATCTTCTGAAAATTTTTGAGAAAGATACTGTTGTATTTATGAATGAAAAAAAGCGTCATCGGGATGATGTCGGCCTTGCGCTCCCGTAGCGGAGGAATGGAAATCCGGGCCACATTCAAACGGTAGTACAGATCTTCACGGAAATCGCCACTTTTGACCTGTTCTTCCAGTTTTTTGTTGGTGATTGCTATGATACGTACATCTACTTTTTTCTTTTCCGTGCCACCAACCGGATAGAATTCCCGTTCTTCAAGAAAACGCAGCAATTTTACCTGGGCCGATGGTCTCATTTCGCTGATTTCATCAAGCAGCATGGTGCCCCGGTCAGCCAACTCTATTTTTCCTTTTTTTCCCTCTTGCAGGCCATCGGTGAAGGTCCCCTTTGCGTATCCAAAGAGCTCACTTTCAAGCAGATCCTTGTTGATTGCCCCACAGTTGATGCCGATAAAGGGTTGATCAAATCTGCTGCTATACTGATGAATGACCCGAGCCGCAACCTCCTTGCCTACGCCGCTCTCTCCATCTATCAGCACCGTAGTGTCATGACTTTTTGCAATTTTTCCAGCATATTCAAGAATCTGGCAAAATTCTCTGCTTTCCGCCACAATGTCTGAAAGCTGTGAGCGTTCGAAATAGGAATTGCGTAAAATTTCAATTTCTTTTTTTAGTCGGAGGGTTTCTAAGGCCTTGTTGATAATCAGCTCAAGCATTTCAATTTCAAGTGGCTTTACCAAGAAGTCATGAGCCCCAGCCTTCATTGATGTAATAACGAAATCTATGTCTTCATAGGCAGTCATCATAATGACTAACATATCTGGATGCTGCTGTTTGATACTTTTAAGGGTTTGCAGGCCATTTATTCCGGGTAACCTGATATCAAGCAGGACAAGGTCAATTATCTCCTTGTTGATGAGATCAATTGCTGCTGATCCGCTCCCAACAACCACAGTATCGTAGTTGTCGGAAAGTACATATTTTAGAGAATTCTGCAGGAGGATATCATCATCGACAATTAAAATTTTGTATCGATACATGGTATCACCTCTGAATTCGCGATGGGAAAACGTAAGACAAAAGTAGTCCCTGAATTTTTATTGCTGAACACTTCAATGGTGGCATTGTGCTGCTCAAGTATTTTATGCACAATGGACAATCCAAGGCCAGTACCTTTGGTTTTGGTAGTAAAAAACGGATCAAATATTTTGCCAATTAATTCTGCGGCAACACCCTCGCCCTGATCGTGAAATCGGAGTACAATCTGTCTGTGCTGTTCATGTATTTCTTTGTCTACGCCAATGGTAATAATCCCTCCATCTGCCATAGCTTCCATGCTGTTGAGCAGCAGGTTGACAAAGACCTGTTGTATCTGGTGCGCATCCAAGATGATGTCAGGCAGCGTGTCGCAGGGACGCAGAGCGACCACGATTTTTTTTTTCTTCAACTGCAAATCCATCAGAGTAATGGTCTCTTTGAGAATGCGCAGGATGGAGCCTTGCTCCAAGGCAGGTTGCGCCGGTTTGGCGTAGTCCAGCATACCTTTGACCAGGTTTCTGATTCTGTCGATTCCCTTGCAGGTATCGGTGAGAAGTTCCTGAGCATCAGGCGGCAGAGTCAATTTTTTTCCCAGCAGCTGCACATTGAAATAGATGCTGGCGAGCGGATTTCTGATTTCGTGGGCAATGCCAGCGGAAAATTGACCGAGGGAGGCGAGCCGGTCAAAGCGCCTGATCAGCGCATCTTTTTTCTTTTCATTGGTGAGGTCGCGGACAATAAGGAGTGCCCCAACCAGCCCTCCTTGGTGATTGCGCAACAACGACGAGGTCAACCCCAAGATGATGGTTTCTCCGGAGCTGTTTTTCCGCCGGATCTCCTTGCGTACCGCAATTTTATGTTGATCAATGGCCTGCTCAATGACAGTCGAAACCTTATCCCCAAAGATATCTCTGGGATGGGCTCCTAAAGCGTCTGCCCTTTTGATGGAAAAGATTTCTTCTGCCCGCCTGTTGACAGAGGAAATCTGTTTACTACGGTCAATGGAAATCATGCCACTGGGGGAGCTTTCAAGGATATTTTCCCTCAGAATTTTTTCTGTAATTATCTGGCTGTAAAACCGAGCATTCTTGATTGTGCTCGCGGCATGGCTGGCAAAAATAGTCAATATATTGAGGTCGTCGTCAGGATAGGTTTTTTTTTCAGTAGTGCCGAGCGCCAAAACACCAAAAACCTGTTGTTCGCTTATCAGGGGAAGGGCAAGGAGCGACTGGATTGCCGTAGGGCAGGCCGACTTCGGCTCTCCATTCTTATCTTCATTGCAGGTCATGAAGATTTTGCCAGTTTCAGCAACCTGGTTGATGATATTTTTGTTGATAATAAACCAGGTATCCATTTGATGTGCTTCATGGTCTGCCTTGGAGGTAAAGGCCCTTTCCATTTCTTGCTGTTCATCGTCTCTTATGAAGAGGGAGCAGATGGAAGCATTGGATAATTGTAATGCCCTCTCCGTGATAATTTTGGAAAGTTCCTCAATGTTATGGGTCGAACTGGTATCATTGCCTGCTTTTTGCAGGTCGAGAAGTTGAATAATCTTTTTTTTGTTTTGTTCCTGTAGACGTATATTTTCAATAATAATGCTGGCCTGATTTGCAAAAGTTAAAAAAGTATGAATATCTTTGTCAGATAAATTTAACTTCGCATCCCCTTTGTCGGCACTTATCATGCCAATGATATCTTCTTTTATTTTTAAGGGGACCGTAATAGACGACACCCTGCTCATTATCCTGCTTACCTTGATATCTATTTTGGTCAGCGTGCTATCTTTTTCATAATCCTTTATGAGGATATATTTTCCTGTTTTTGCCACTCTGGTTTCTACGCAATCATGGTCATTCATCCTGTACGGAAGCTTGGCCCTTTCAGCCTCTTGCGGATTAAATCCATAGGTATGCTGATTTTCTATCAAATTTTTATCTTTATTGACTAGGAAAATGATAAGTCTCGTCAGCCCGAAGGCATGTGATATTTCTTTGGCAATTGACTCAAATGCATTTTCAACAGAGATATGCTGGGTGAGCAGAGTACTGATGTTGTGCATGGACGATATAATTCTATCCTTGGGCAGTGATCTCATATCTATTGCTCAAACAGGAAATGGGTGTATATCAGCACCATAGCTGGGGGGTATTATATGATGCCCCGTTCTACCTGTGTTTACGGATGCTCCAATATCTTGCCATAGATTCTCCACCTGTGTCGATTCGCTCTGGAATGGAATTCCATTGTTTTTCGCTGTACATGCAAAACCTGGCCGTAGAAGGCGGCTCTCCTGTACACGGTCACAGACAGCTATTTTCTGCTTTTCCGACCACTGCGCTCCCGGAAGAAAAGCTGCACAGGCACCCGGTCAAGCCCAAGCCCTTCCCGGAAGCAGTTGGTCAGATAGCGCTGATAGGAGAAGTGGATGCCCTTGGGGTCATTCGTCACTACGACAAAGCGGGGGGGCGCGGTGGCCAGCTGTGAAGTGTAATAGAATTTGAGGCGGCGGCCTTTGTGGAAGGGTGGCTCGTGCCGCTCCACCGCCTCGGCCAAGAGGCGGTTAAGGCCGGCGGTCGAAAAACGTTGGTGGAACTGGCGCTGCACCTTGCCCATTTCTGGAAAGAGGCGTTTAATGCCTGTACCTTTGTGGGCTGACACCTTGAGTACCGGGGCAAAGGGGATGAATTTCAGCGCAATGCGCACCTCCTCCAGAAGCTGCAATTGGCGTTTGCGGTCGTTTTCCAGCAGATCCCACTTGTTGATGAGCACTATCAGCGCCCGCCCCTGTTCCTGTGTGTAGCCGATAACCCTGATATCCTGTTCGGTAATACCTTCAGCTGCATCCAGAAGCACCAGGGCCACGTCGCAGCGACCAAGGGCCCGCAGGGTCTTGAGGATGGAGAATTTTTCCAGCTTGTCCTTGGTCTTACCCTTGCGACGAATGCCAGCGGTGTCGATCAGCAGGTAGGAGTACTGGCCGTAGCTGAGGCGGGTATCCACGGCATCTCTGGTGGTACCTGCCTCTTCGGATACCAGCATGCGAGTTTCGCCAACAATGGCATTGATGAGCGACGACTTACCCACATTAGGCCTGCCAACAAAGGCAACCCTTAAGGTGTTTTCGGGCAGTTCGTCATGCTCGGCTTCACGATTCAGAAGGGGCGACAGCCCTGTCATCAGTCCGTCGAAACCGTGGCCATGGTCGGCGGAAAGGGGCCACAGCTGTTCGGCTCCTAATTCCCAGAATGGCCCCAGCAGGGTGTCTTCCAGTTCAGCGTTATCGATCTTATTGATAATGTAGAAGACGGTTTTTTGTGAACGTCTCAGGATACCCGCTATTTCTGTGTCAGCCGGAGTCAGCCCTTCACGCCCGTCCATGAGGAAGAAGATAATGTCAGCCTCTTCTACTGCTAACATGGCCTGCTCGCGGATATGGGCGCCCATAAGGTCGTCATCGTCTTCAATGCCGGCGGTATCCACCAGGGAAAATGCATGCCCTTCCCATTCGATCTGGGCATAATGACGATCACGGGTAACACCAGGAGTTGGATCGACCAGGGCGTCGCGACGCCGGGTCAGGCGGTTGAACAGGGTGGATTTGCCCACATTGGGGCGTCCGATCAGGGCGATGAGGGTGCTGGCAGTACTGCTCATAATAGTATTGTCTAGCTTCAATCAGTGTTTGTCCATGGACTGGCACGGCATGGGGAGGTTCCGGCTTTATTGGCTGTTCCTGTGCCAGGAAGCCGAGGTCTAAAAAGGAGTTTGCGTTTACTGCAAGCTGTTCAATCGGTGGCAGCATTGGACGCTGAGTTGGCGTAACCCAACATAACGGGCAAATGCCGGCTTCGCAAGCAGGGTGGCCAGTGATACAGCTGCGGGTTTGAGAAACTGCGCAAAAAAAGACTTGCCTTTTACGTGGCTCAAAAAGGCAAAGGCGCCCAGGATTTGCATGGTGCGGTGCAGGGCAAGAAGCAGATATTCGTCCTGGAACTGGTCCTGATCGTAGCTGGTTTCTCGATTCAGGGCTTCCAGGTAAACCTGCAGCAAATGGTCTTGCATGGAGGCAGGCAGGGCCGCGTAGGGATCAAGCAAAAGTGATGCCACATCATAGGCCAAAGGCCCAAGGCGTCCACCTTGAAAATCGATGAAGGCAGGCTGTCCATGCACCAGCATGATGTTACGGCTTTGGAAATCCCGGTGCAGAAAAAAATGCGCTGGCGCCTGGGCAGCCTGTGCGGCCAAAAGGCGGCATTCTTCGGCCAGGATTTCGGTATCAAAAACGAGTCCCAGGAGATCGCGGCAGCAGGCCTTAAGAAAATAGCCAGATTCACGATCCTGCATAAGTGCCGCATCATAGCGGGGTGTGTCCCAGCACCAGTTGGGATCAAAACCCTCTGCCCCCCGCACCTGCATACGGGCTAGCGCCTGCAGTGTTTTTTCATAGAGTAGCAGGCGTCGCCCCTGCTGATCAGGGCTAGCGGCGCTGCCGTGCAGTTGTTTGTTGCCGAAATCTTCGCAGAGCACCAGACCACTTACCTTGTCCCAGGCGTAGATTTCGGGAGTAGGTGCACCCAAGCGGTGCAGATGTCGGCCGATATGGGCAACGCTTTCAGCTTCAGCCATTTCCTTGGTGCTGGCCCCTTCCGGCGGCAAGATGGCCAGCACAGAACTGCAAGGCGTATCACCATGACCGTTATGGTCTGCATTTTCGGCATATATACGGTAAAAACGGCGCGAGGAGCCATCTGCACTCAGTTTTTCCAGTTGTGGTGGCGTAAGCTGGTGCTGGGCTCTACTGTCTTTGCTGAGCAGCTTTGCCGCTTGGGCAATAAGGGTGGCAGCATCCATCACGACATGAGCTCCCCGGCCTCATCAGGCTGATCATCAATGGCCATGTTGCCGGTGAGGATTCGAAATCGGTGTCTGGCCCCTGCCTGAATGCATGCACCATCCCATACCACGCAATCTTCTAGCTCTGCGTCAGTAGCCACCACTGCACCCGGCCCAATGCAGCCCCAGCCTTTCAGGTGGGTCCCCTTTGCCACCCGGGCACTGGCATCAATGAGCCAGTGATCGGCGTGGGGCAGCAGGGCCTGATGCAATGTGAGGTAATCCGTTGGGGTGCCCATGTCCTGCCAGAAAGAGCCATCCACCCGCATAAGGCCAATGCAACCTGTGGGTGCAAGCTGCTGGTACAAGTCGATACTATGAAAAAAGCGGCCGTCTGGAATTTGGGCAATGACCTCCGGGTTCACCACCTGCAGGCCGGTGAAAGCCAGACAGTTGTGGCAGGCGTCGTGGTTGTTGCTACCTCTAAATCCCAGCACCCTGTCACCTGCTGTGTGCACGTTGTTGAAGCGGGGCTGGTCGTGCATGGCTAGGGTGACGGCATTGCCGCTTCTGGTATGGTGCTCATACAGGGCCTTTAGGGATATATCGTGGTACACATCTCCGTTGGCCACCAGTACAGGGCTACTCCCAAGGTTGGGCAATGCCTGGCGCAGGCTGCCGCCGGTGCCGAGTATCTCCGGCTCATATTGGAGCCGCACCTTGTGCCGACCGATCAGTGCCGCTTCAATCTGCCCAGCCAAATGATGGGCATTGACGATAATACGGTCGCAACCGCTGTTGTCCAGGCGTTCCAGCAGCCGATACAGCAACGGCTGGTTTAGTACCGGGAAGAGTGGTTTAGGACGCAGATTCGTATAGGGTCTGAGTCTGGTACCGAAGCCTGCGGCAAGGAGGATGGCTTGCATGAAAATAATGGAATAAAATTGACGCTACCGGAGAACTTGTTTACATAACGGCATGTATATTTAAGGAGGCTGGCACAGTTCCGGCTTCCCTGTCTGAAAAGGCTATTGTGCCTGTTTGTGCAGTGCTTTACTACGGAAAAGTGGGGCTGGTCGTATATATTTTCTTATTTACTCTTTGGACCGCTCGCATAAGGTGAGTCAGGGTTAGGGCGGTATCATAAAACATGCAGGTT
>JAAYIE010000045.1 GCA_012744275.1 Desulfobulbaceae bacterium | reverse complement strand
TTGTAAATTAACAACACACTTGGCCACCATTGTGGCTTTATTCGTCTTGCATTCCTGCCCTCTTCTACTTGTCAGCCGTGGCATTACTTGCAATCCCAGCACAAGTCGCGTAAAAAAAATAAAGAGTCTACGACTACTAGATTTCTAGATTTTTTGTTGAATTACTTTTTCTCAGTCGCCACAACCAAAGAAAGTTGGAGCAAAAAAACTATAAGTGCATTTTTGACTAAATTTTCGGCCACCTTGCCAAGATAAGGCCCGGCATACACCGCCACCTCTTTTCACCAACACCGCATCATGCCAGCCAATACCAATGCAGCAGCAGCTCAAAACACAAAATTCCCCCGACACAAGTCGGAACAGGCGGCAGCATCGGCACAGAACTGCCAGGTTCAGGCAGAATTTCTCGCCAAGATAAGCCACGACATCCGCACCCCACTCAATGCTATTATGGGTTATGCGGAGATGCTGCATAAAACCAATCTGGATACGAGGCAACAGCACTTTGCCAGCAATATTATAAAAAGCAGCCTGGCCCTAGTGGACATCCTTAACACCTGGCTGAAACAGGCCACAGAACCGCATCCTGGGCAAGAGTCGCAACTGCAAACATCTACTTCTGGCCAAGCCGCACCTGCAACAGAGGTGCATCAGGAAAGCGCGCCGCTAAAGCTGATGGTGGTTGAGGATTCATCAATGATCCGCGACCTTTTCCTGGATATTTTCAGTGAGGATAATTTTACCATTCTGACCGCCAGCAGCGGTGCCAAGGCATTGGAACTGGCCTTTTCTGAACTGCCACAACTCATCTTTATTGATCTGAACCTGCCGGATACAGATGGATGGCAGGTGGCCAAAACGCTCCGAAATAATACACAAACAACAGCCACTCCCCTTATTGTGATGACCGGTCAATTTTTAAAGGCTGAGGAATACAAACACCATTTCGATGATTTTTTACAGAAACCCTTTCAGTTGAAACAGCTCCGCACTATGGTTGACTCCTGGATACATCCTCCAGCCTGCGCCGGCACCTCCGCCATGCTACCTGTTAATGCGACTCCCACAACAGGAGACGAGAATCTGGCCGAGATCATCCGCCCCTACTGGAGCATGCAGCTGGCCAAACTGCTGGCTGCAGCCACCCATTCCGGCAGTCTGCAAGTTGCTCGCCAGCTTGGCGATTGTTTGCTGAGTGAGGGCGAGCAGCACAACTGTCCCCCCATGCAGAGGGCTGGCAGCCGCTTGGTGCACTGTGCCTCCGAGCCGGACATAGCTGGAATGGAAGCCCTCATTGCCCAGCTGATTCCTCTGCTCAAGGAATCGTAAGTATGAATACCGGCAAACCACTGATCTTTATCGTTGATGATGTGGCTGACAATATCCAGGTTGCCATTTCCCATCTGCAGGAGCTGGATTGTGAATTCGCCTACGCCCTTTCTGGCGAACAGGCCCTGAGCCGAATCGCTGTGGTCAAGCCACAGCTCATCCTCATGGACGTGATGATGCCGGGGCTGAGCGGTTTTGACACTGTGGTCCGTCTGCGGCAAAACCCGTATGTCAGCTCCATACCAATTATTTTTCTCACGGCCCGCGCCGATGCCGAGGATGTAGTGCGGGGTTTCAACCTGGGAGGGGTAGATTACATCACCAAACCCTTCAACGGCATGGAGTTGCGCTCACGGGTACGCAACCACCTGGAACTGTTTGCCTACCGCACCAGATTGCAAGACATGGTGGAAGAACGCACCTATGCCATTGAGCAACTGAAGGATGTGGTCATTGAGGCCATGGGCGAAATGGCAGAATACCGTGACCGCGAAACCGGCGGCCATATTCGCCGCACCATGGAATATGTACGGATACTGGCCGAAACCCTTGCACTTAATGGCCATTATACAGAGCAGTTAACCAGGGATAATATCACCATCCTGTATAAATCCGCGCCGCTTCATGATATTGGCAAAGTGGCCATCCCCGACAGGATACTGCTCAAACCCGGCCCCTTGACCCCGGAAGAGTACGCCATCATGAAAAACCACACCATATACGGTGAGGAAATGGTCAACAAGCTGGAGCAGATGGCCGGGCAGAACACTGCTTTTCTCAAGTGCGCCAAGGAGATCTGCGGTGCCCACCACGAACGTTTTGACGGCTCTGGCTACCCCCGCGGCCTTGCCGGTACTGACATCCCTTTGGCAGGCCGCCTGATGACCATTGCCGACATTTACGACGCTCTGATTTGCAAACGGGTATATAAACCCGCCCTGCCACACAGTCAGGCCATTGCCATTATTACCGAGCAAAATAAAAAAGATTTTGATCCGGTAGTGCTGGAAGCACTGCTCCAGGTGCAAGATGAGTTCCGGGCTATTGCCACCCGCTTTGCAGACTAAAACCCATGCTTGCTTGTTCTTAACAACTCTACCCTATCTATAACCCTATACATACCCATGAAAAGCTACAGCAAGGAACTCTGGTTTGAAGTGCCCACCCGACGCGCCTTTATCAACATAACCCCGCAGGTGGAGCAATGCCTGCGGGAAAGTGGCATTCAGGAAGGGCTGCTCTTGTGCAATGCCATGCACATTACCGCCTCGGTCTTTATCAATGATGATGAATCGGGCCTTCACTACGACTACGAACAATGGCTGGAACGGCTGGCGCCACACGAACCTGTGAGCCAGTATCGCCACAACGGTTATGAAGACAATGCCGATGCCCACCTGAAGCGCCAGATCATGGGCCGGGAGGTGGTGGTAGCTGTTACCAAAGGTAAACTCCATTTCGGTACCTGGGAGCGCATCTTCTATGGCGAGTTTGATGGCAGGCGTAAAAAACGGGTACTGGTCAAAATTATCGGGGAGTAACCTTATTTTCCTGCGTACGGGAACAAATCATGCCACAACCTATCTCTGCATTATTCCGGATTCTCTTGGCCTACATTTTCACGCTTGTGCTTTTCAGCTGTGATTTGGGCGCAAACAGGGGCAAACAGGATGCCCTTTTGTTATACGGCAACGTGGATATCCGCGAAGTGCAACTCGCCTTCCAGGACGGCGGTAAGATTGCCTCTGTTTTAGTGGAGGAAGGTGCATCAGTCAGCCCGGGCCAACTGCTGGCCGAGCTCGAGCCCGAACGCTTTGCCCTGGAGGTAAGGCGTCTTCAAGGTGAAGTGGCGGCCCAGGCTGAAGCCCTCAAACGCCTGCAAACCGGCAGCCGCACTCAGGAAGTTTTGCAGGCCCAGGCAGCGGTCGCTGCAGCCAGGGCCACCCTGCACGAGGCCAAATTGGTGCTGGATCGTAAAACACGCCTCTATACCAGCAACCACATTGCCAAACAGGAAGTGGACAGTGCCCGTGCCCGCGAGCAAACCGCACAAGCAGCACTCAAATCAGCCCAGGAAGGGCTTTCCCTGGCTGAGGAAGGTGCACGCCAGGAGGATATTGCAGCAGCTGAAGCTGCTCTGGCCTCTGTGCAGGCCGCACTAGCGCTCGCCGAAAAGCGTCTGGTTGACAGCCGCCTTCTGGCCCCGGCCCAAGGTATTATCCGCAGTCGCATCCTTGAACCCGGAGCATTGGCTGGTCCTGGCGCACCGGTTTTCACTCTGGCACTAAGCGAACCCCTGTGGGTACGCACCTATATCACCGAGCCTGACCTGGGCCGCATCCGAGAAGGTATGCCTGCACAGGTGTACAGCGATTCTTTTCCCGAAAAGAATTACCGGGGCTGGGTAGGTTTTATTGCCTCCACGGCTGAATTCACCCCGAAAACCGTGGAAACCACGGAACTGCGAACCAAACTGGTGTATCAGGCCCGAATTATGGTCTGCAATGATCAACATGAACTGCGACTGGGCATGCCGGTTACTGTTCGGATTGAGCGCAACGCCCAACCTGTTGCCCTGGGGGCAGATCCGTGCGGGCAGCCTTCTACGCCGTGATGCACTATGCCACACCAACCCACGGCGCAAACCCTGGCTGCCGCTCCTGATTTCCCCTCGACATCCGTCGAAGAAAACAAGGCAGTTATTGAGGCCCGGGGGCTTGAAAAGGGATTTATGCAGGCACAAAAACAGGTGCATGCCCTTGCTGGCCTGCATCTGAATGTTGGCCCCAGACAAGTAACCGGACTCATCGGTCCAGACGGAGCCGGCAAAACCACCTTCATGCGTCTGTGCGCAGGCCTGCTCCGCCCCGATGCCGGCAAGTTGCAAGTGCTGGGTCTGGATACGGTGCGGCAGACCTTGGAAGTTCAAGCCCGCATAGGATACATGCCTCAGCGTTTCGGCCTCTACGAAGACTTAAGTGTGCAGGAAAATATGGATCTCTTTGCCAACCTGCACGGGGTGGCGCATGATAGGCGAGCAGAACGTTACCAGCGGCTTATGGAAATGTCTGGCATGGAGCCCTTTGGCAAGCGTCTTGCAGGCAAACTCTCCGGTGGCATGAAGCAAAAACTGGGTCTGATGTGCACCCTGGTGCGCTCACCAAAGCTGCTGCTTCTGGACGAACCCACAGTAGGGGTAGATCCAGTCTCGCGGCGCGAGCTGTGGCAAATAGTATACCGGCTGGTTGAGGAAGAAGGCGTAAGTGTACTCCTAAGCACCGCCTATCTCGACGAGGCAGAGCGCTGTGCCGAAGTGGCGCTCATCCATCAGGGCACAATCCTGGGTCAGGGCAGCCCTGCAAGTTTTCGCGTCAAAATGCAGGGACGAACCTGGAAACTGCATTCCGGCGCAATATCCAGCCGTCGCCTGCAGATGCGGATGCTCAGGCATGCCTCAATCCTGGACGCCCTGGTGCTGGGCTCGTCACTGCGAGTAGTTACCCGGCAGGGAATTGCTCTTAAACCTGGAGATTTGTCAGAAATAGACGATCTCACCATCACCCCGCTCCCACCCAGATTTGAAGATTTTTTTCTGGCTGCACTGCGTGATGATGAAGAAGTGCTTACCCCGCCAGCCCCACTTGAAATCACACAGGAGCTGGAACAGAATACGGCTCATCCTGTGGTACAGCGCCCCTTTGTCAGCCAGATGGATGCGAGCAGCGATGCTTCTCCCGCTGCAGCTACAGCAATAATCCAGGCGGACAAACTCGTGCGCCGCTTCGGATCCTTCATCGCGGTGGATCAGGTCAGCTTCAGGGTTGACCGCGGTGAAATTTTTGGTCTTCTTGGTGCAAACGGTGCGGGCAAAACCACCACTTTTCGCATGCTCTGTGGCCTGCTCCCCATTTCCAGTGGCAGTTGCACGGTTGCCGGAGTCAATCTACGCCACGCCGCCTCTGCTGCACGCGCCAAAATAGGCTACATGGCGCAAAAATTTTCCCTGTATGGCAATCTGAGTATTATGCACAATCTGCATTTTTTCAGCAGTGCCTACGGACTGAGGGGCAAACACCGCAGCGAACGCATTCAATGGGCACTGGACAGCTTTGCCCTTAAACCTTTTGCCGAGGTGCCCAGCCAGACCTTGCCCTTGGGCTATAAGCAGCGCCTTGCCCTGGCAGTAGCACTCATGCATGGCCCCAAGGTACTCTTTCTCGATGAACCCACCTCAGGGGTCGATCCACTGGCCCGCCGCGAATTCTGGCAGCATATCAACCAACTGGCAGAACAAGGGGTGACCGTGCTGATAACCACTCACTTCATGGAAGAGGCCGAATACTGTGACCGGCTGGTTATAATGGCAGAGGGGCGGGTTCTAGCCGAAGGCACACCGGCAGATATGAAGCGCGAATATGGCGGCCATGGCGAGGCAAGCATGGAAGACGCCTTTATAGGCCTGATCAAGGCATCTGAGTCCAAAGAGGTGCCAACATGAAACCGGGCCGGCTGATGCGTCTTACCGGTCTGGTGCGCAAGGAGTGGCTGCAGGTGATGCGCGACCCCTCCAGCTTGGCCATTGCCCTGGCTCTGCCGCTGGTACTGCTTTTTATTTTTGGCTACGGCGTCTCCCTTGACGCAAAAAATGTTCCGATTGCCGTGGTGGTGGAACAACCGGGCAGTCAGAGCAATGCCTTTGCCGCTTCCTTTTTCAACACACCCTACTTCCAACCACACATGATGCGCAGTGTACAGGAGGCGGAAGAGGCTCTCAAGCGGGCGGAAGTACAGGGCATTGTCTGGTTGCGCAGCAATTTTGATGCTGATTATCTCTCCCGCACCAGCCCACCCATCGGGGTGATTGTCAATGGTGTAGATGCCAATACCGCCCGCTTGGTTGAAGGCTATGTTCAGGGTATCTGGTTTGGTTGGCTCGACAAACAGGCAGAACTGAGCGGCACACGCCTCAAACCACCGTTGCAACTGGAACAGCGCATCTGGTTCAACCCGGAGGTACGTTCCACCGATTACCTGGTGCCAGGAGTCGTGGCTGTGGTTATGACTTTGATCGGCTCACTGCTCACTGCCCTGGTCATTGCCCGGGAGTGGGAGCGCGGCACCATGGAGACCCTGCTTGTCACCCGCATATCCGTGTTTGAACTACTGGCGGGCAAATTGATTCCCTATTTTGTATTGGGCATGGCAGGTTTTTTTATTTCACTCGCCATGGCACGCTTTCTTTTTATGGTACCCATTCGTGGCTCCCTGCTCCTTCTGGTCGCAGTTTCCGCACTGTTTCTTTTAGTAGCGCTGGGCATGGGCCTGGCCATTTCCACGGTCTTCCGCAGCCAGTTTGTTGCAGCTCTGGTGGCTCTTGTGGTCACCTTTCTGCCAGCCTTTCTCCTGTCCGGCTTTATTTTCGATATCCGCAGCATGCCGCTCGTCATCCAAGGTATCACCCGCATCATCGCTGCCCGCTACTATGTATCCATGCTGCAAACCCTTTTTCTCGTGGGCAATGTCGGTTTCATTTTACTGATCAACTCCTTGTATCTCTTGGGCATGGCCACCATTTTTCTTGGCCTGACCTATCTCAAAACCGGCAAACGGCTCGACTAGGTTATGATCAGGCGCATCCGGGCACTGCTCCTCAAGGAATTTCTGGCTATTTTTCTGGATAAAGCCAGCCGTATGGCCATTATCGTGCCACCCATCATCCAGCTTTTTGTCTTTGGCTATGCCGCCACCTTTGATCTGAACCGGGTCAGGATAGCTATCCTCAATGAAGACAGCGGCGCACTCTCCCGCGAACTGGTCAGCCGTTTCCAAGGCAACTCCACCTTTGAAATTGTGGCATATCTCGGGTCTGAACAGGGTATCCAGAGCCTCATCGATAACGAAAAAACCCTGATGGTGCTGCGTATCGACAACGCTTGCTCCCGTCGGGTTGCCACCGGCGAAAGCTGTCCAGTGCAGGTGCTGATTGACGGTCGCAACTCCAACACCGCCATGCTGGCACTTAATTATGTGCGCGCCATTGTGACCGATTTCAATGAAGATATCATGGCGCGTCAGGGGAAGGGTATGCCTGCCCGGCTGGCGGTACAAGCCTGGTTCAATCCCAACCTGGAGAGCCGCTGGTTCATTGTGCCGGGGATTATTGCCCTCCTGGGCATGATTGTCACCTTGGTGGTAACGGCTCTGTCGGTTGCCCGTGAACGAGAAGACGGCACCTTTGATCAGCTTTTGGTTACTCCTTTAAGGCCATGGGAGATCATGGTGGGCAAATCCCTGCCCGGCCTGCTGGTTGGCCTGGTCGAGGTCAGCCTGATCATTGCCCTGACTGTGTTCTGGTTCCGCATTCCCCTGCATGGCAATCTGCTTACCCTGTATCCGGCGCTGGTTATTTACCTGCTCTCGGTAGTTGGTGTGGGCCTGATGATATCCTCCTTCTCCACCACCCTGCAGCAGGCGCTTTTGGGTTCCATTTTGTTTATTGTGCCCGCTGTAACCCTGTCAGGCTTCACCACGCCAATTGCCAACATGCCCGAATGGATGCAGCATCTCACCGTGGTCAATCCCATGCGCTATTTTCTCATTGTGGTGCGGCGGGTATTCCTTGAAGGCACGGAGATACATTTGTTGGTGCACGAAATCTGGCCCATGGCGCTCATTGCGGCCTGTACGCTCAGCCTGGCCACCTGGTTGTTTCGCCATCGTCTGCACTGATATTTCAATTGCTTCCACCTGCCATTTCCTATACAACAGCATACTGTATACAGCTGACCTTATTGCGTGAGTTCAGCTTAGAGGTAAGGAGCAAAACAGCTGCCGCTATAAATGCGGGTGGTCAATTTTAACACGAAACGGTGGAAACTCCGGGGTTTTAAACGATGCTGGTCATCTGTGAAGAATGTGCAAAAAAATATGAAGTCGATGAAAGCCAGATTAAGGGACTCAAGGCGTGCTTCCCCTGCCAGAAGTGTGGCCATGCTATTATTGTGTATAAAAATTGTGTAGCCGCAGACACAGCTGTACAGCCTGATGCAATGGGCGCCATCTCCGCAAACTCATCGCAGTGAACACTGCTTGCACCCTTTTTAAGACCAATACCATGACTACCCTTACCTCATTTGGCTGCATCGGCGGAGGCCAGATGGCAGAGGCGCTGATTCGCGGAATTATCGCCGCCGGCCTGCTTGCTCCCGAGCGCATTTACGTTATGGAGCCAAATACAACACGCATGGACACCCTGTGCGCTGCCTACAATGTTCAAGCTGCCGCTAGCGTAGCAGAGCTGTGTGCACAATGTGGCACACTGCTGGCCGCAGTCAAGCCGCAGGTGGCACGGCAGGTACTGGCCGCGTATGCTCCGCATCTGAATGAAAGGCATCTTTTGATCTCCATCATGGCGGGTATATCTCTTGCCCATCTGCGCCAGTCAGCTGGCGAGCGGGTACGCCTGATCCGTGCTATGCCCAACACCCCTGCCCTGATCCTGGCCGGAGCCACCGCCTACAGCCCTGCTCCCTCTGCCACCACGGAAGACTGCAGCCTGGCCCAGACAATTTTTGCTGCCGTGGGAAACGCTCTGGAAATGCCAGAATCGCTACTTGATGCAGTTACGGGTTTAAGTGGCAGCGGCCCGGGCTATGTGTTCCTCTTTCTGGAAGCGCTTATCGAGGGTGGCGTGCTGGCCGGGCTACCTCGCCAAGCGGCAGAGGAGCTTGCCCTGCAAACTCTGTACGGCAGTGCTAAACTGGCCCTGGAAAGCAGGGAGCATCCCGCAGTACTCAAAGGAAAAGTCACCTCCCCTGGCGGCACTACCATCACAGGCATTCACGCCCTTGAGCAAGGAGCATTTCGCGGCCTTATTATGGATGCGGTGCAAACAGCCACCCGGCGATCGCAGGAGTTAGGAGGATGAACATTCGCTTTGTTGGCATCATTGTGCGGCCAAACAGCCCCGATGCCGAACAGAAGGGGTATGAACTGGCGCAGTGGCTGAACCGGCAGGGTATTACCACCACCGAACAGAACCGCATTGATCCGGGCATGGATCTGCTCATCGTTTTGGGCGGCGACGGTACCCTTTTGCATGTAGCCGATGCTGCCAGCCAAAACGGCCTGCCTGTTCTGGGCGTAAACATGGGGCACCTGGGCTTTCTCTCTGAAATCGCTGTGGATGAAATGTTCAAAACTTTGACCATGGTGCTGGCAGGCGAATCCCGCATTGAAAAGCGTATCATGGTCAAGGCTGCTATCATTAACGGCGATAGCGGCGCTATCAGCGAACCGGTACGCGCCCTCAACGAGGTAGTTATCGTCAAAGACAGTACCGCCGCCATGGTCCGTCTGCGCTGCTGGGCCAACCAGGAATATATTACCACCTACCGGGCAGATGGACTCATCATCGCCACCCCCACCGGCTCAACCGCCTACAACCTTTCGGCAGGCGGTCCGCTGGTGCATGCCGAACTCGACAGCATAGTCATTACCCCCATCTGCCCCTTCATGCTGGAATCCAGACCAGTGCTTTTATGCAGCGATACCCGTATTACCACCCATCTGCTTGCCCCGGCCGGCGAAGTTAAGGTGATTGTGGACGGTGAATTACGCTGGCGTATCACAGAAAACGACTATCTGCTGGTACGTAAGGCCGAGCGACCGCTTCTGGTGGTCAGCTCACCCTGGAAGAGTTATTTTAATATCTTGCGCACCAAACTCAATTGGGGTGGTGATCCGGTTGACTTGCCTCTACCCGAAAAGGTATGCAAGCACTGCTAAGTGCACCAGTACTCGCGCTCGCAGCCTTGTCGTTTTCACCTGTAGTCATTCCAAACCATGACGAGACGTACCATTCTTTTCAGCCTGATTGCTGTACTTTTCCTAGCCTCCCTTCCACTGCCCTGGCTTATGCAGGTGAACGCAGCACGGAGTATTGTTTTTTCGTGGCTGGGTGACAATCTTTCGGGAGAGTTCTCTGCCGACTCCTGCTCCTTTGGCTGGTTTAGTGGGCTGCGCTGCAAGAATTTTCACTACCTTGGCCATGACAAGGCGCTCGTTTTGACGATCGATGAGCTACGCAGCAGCAAGGGGCTTTTGCTGTTGCTGCTGGCTCCTGGTTACCTGGGAGATATCAACCTGAAGGAACCTGTTATTACTGTCCATACTGCAAAAGCTGCATCAGCACAATCTGCTCCCCAAAAAACAGTGTCCAGGCTGCTTCCCTGGTGGAACAGAGGCTCGTTTCAGATGCGAGCACAGCGGGGGCAGGTGCAGTTGCAGTATGATGACGATACTGTCTCTCTGTTCAACGGAGCCTCTTTTGCCGGAGCACTGGAAAACGGCTCCCTCCGCTACATTTTGCAGGCCCACGCCGGAGGCAGTGCAGAAGATAATCTGCTCGTAGAAGGGTTTCTCAACGCACCGCCAAAGCAGGACACCACTTCAACCCTGATGGGCACCAGCACCATTGTTCTAAAACCCGCTACGGTGGCCGATTTGCCCCCATTACCCAAGGCCCCAGGGCTGCTTGCAGCCATGAAGGGCACAGTCTCAGGCACTTGCCGTCTAGTGCGCGATGTTGATGGTTCTTTGCAACTGCAAGGCGCATTGTCAGGCCAAAACCTTCTTCTGCCCCTCTTTGGCCGAGGTGAAAAACAACTGCAAGTGGAGAAAGCAGGGCTGCATTTCGATCTGACCCGCCAGAGCAAAGGCCAGTGGCTGGCGCAGCAGCTGCAGTTTGATTCCGATCTGGTGAGCCTGGATGCACGAGGCCTGCTGCATCCTGAAAAAAGCGACCTGGACGCCACTGCTACACTGAACTTACCGCAACTCTCTGAAGCTTTGCGCTTGCGCAGTACACAGGCCTTTCGTCCTGATGCACACCTGCAAAGCGGCAATATCCAGTGCAGCCTGCATGCAAGCGGTCCCTTTAAGGCAATGCCTCTACACCTGAGCTGCAATGTGTCTGATATCCAGGCGCGACAGGCAGATGCACTGATTACCTGGACAAGGCCCTTGGCCCTCACGGTTCAGGCTACCAGGGACACTAAACACAGCTTTGGCTTGAACGTGTACCAGGCGCAACTCCAGTCTGCATTTTTGCATGCTGAGGCAGGCATGGAAGCGCAGGGTGATGGAACCTTTATCCGCGCCACTGGTGATATTGGCGCATTGGCCAGCGAGTTGGGCAAGGTAGTGCTGCTGCCGCTGCTGCCTCAAGGCAAGATGGCCTTTGCCGCTGCTCGCAAAGAATTTGGCCCAACAGTCTACAACGATGAACTGAATTTCAGTATCACAGATTTTACCCTGCACAAAGGCGGTGAGCAACTCTTCCCGGCGCATACGCTCAGTTTACAGGCAAACAGCACACAAAGAGAAAACGGAACCAGCGCCGGTAAACTGAAGGGTACCTGGTGGCCCGGCACCATTGCAGGAAACTTTCATGATGTTCAGGGCCAAGGTGTAGAACGTCGCGGTCGCTATACCGTAACCGGTACTATGCTGCTGGCACGTTTGCAGCCTCTGCTGCAAAGCCTGTTTCCAGAGCTTACCTCCCTAGGTATGGCTGGATCCATACACTTTGATCTGGCCGCGCAGCTTGAGGGCAGCAGCCACAGGGTGCAAAATCTGCATGCGATGCTCAACAAACCATTGATCAAGATTGCCTCCAGGGAAGCAGTGTATTCCTTTCAGGCTGGGCGTACTGTGGTAGCAGGTGGGGAGGCGGTGCACAACTACCCTGCCCAACAAACAAATGGTGTAGCCGCGCTACACCTGGCAAAAAACCCGGAGCGACTGAGGCAGCAGGAAAAGGATCAGTCCATTTTTGACTTGCAAAAGCAAAGCCTGACCCTCCAACCCCTCCTGCTCTTTTCGGATGGCCTTTTGCTCAAGGGCGGGCTTGCCCTGCGGCACTGGTGGCAGGAGCGGCCCGGTTGCGAGCTCCACGCCCACGGCAATATAGATGGTGCCATCTTGGACACCCTGCTGCGCGCCACCAGCTACATGCCTGCGGGGCTGAAGCTGCAGGGCCCGACTCAGCTTGCCGTGCGTGCCGACTACCCGGGCAAGCCCCTGCCCGAATTAGAATTTGCCGCCCAGTTAGACAGCGCCGCCTTTGAAAAAAATGGCCGCCAGCTCTTTCACAAGCAGGCACTCAATTTCTACACCCGTTTGGAAGCTGCTGACAGCACCCGTTTATCCTCCTGGGATATTCTCGAATTCAGCGTACACAACCAGAATTTCTGGGCCCAAGGAAAAGGCTTTCTCTGGGATGAGGGTCGGCGCTCAGGCCTGCTCGCCCTGCAGGGTAAATATCTTGAGACCAACGAAATGTTGAAACGGCATGGCATACAGCCCGAAGCGACCCCCTTTCAGCTATCCGTGCCATTCAACTGATTATTACCGGATATTCCAGCAAATTATCCGGCAAAAAACGAGGAAAAGCAGTATAGCATCTTTAATAATTTCGATACAGGCCTGCCCTAGCCCTGATCGTTCAGAAAGGAGGTTATAATGAGCAGAAAGGTTATCATCATCGGTGCGGTGGCCGCCGGCCCCAAGGCTGCCTGCCGCCTCAAACGGCTGCAGCCGGACTGGCATATTCTCATGCTGGACCAAGACAGCCTCATCTCTTATGGAGGTTGCGGCATTCCCTACTATGTCAGCGGTGATGTCTCCGATGAGAGCGAACTGCGCTCCACCAGCTTCCACATGGTGCGTGACAAGCGTTTTTTTGAAGATGCCAAGGGTGTCGAGGTTCGCACCCGTACCAGGGCGCTTGCCATTGATCGTAACCAAAAAGAAGTACGAGTGCAGTATCTCGACACCGGGCAAGAGGAGGATTTACGCTACGACACCCTGTTGCTCGCCACCGGCGCTCAACCCTTTGAGCTGCCCATACCAGGAGCTCAACTGGACGGTGTATTCACCATTTCCGATTTGCACAAGGCCATTGAAATCCGCAAACGCATCGCCGCCGGCAAGGTAAGCAGGGCCGTGGTGATCGGTGGTGGCGCCATCGGCATTGAAATGGCCGAGGCCCTGACCGATCTCTGGGGCATTGAGACCTCGCTGGTTGAGCTGGAACCACGGCTCCTGCCCGGCGCAGTGGACTCGCATTTCGCTGCCATGCTCAAGCAGCATCTGGAGGAAAAAGACGTTCGAGTATTTACTGGAGAATCTGCGCTGTCCATGATTGATAATGGCTCCGGCAATGTTGCGGGCGTACAGACCAATATGCGCAGCCTGGAAGCGGATCTGGTTATCATGGCAGTCGGAGTGCGGCCCAGCAGCGAACTGGCCCGAGCGGCCGGACTGGATGTCACCTCCTGGGGAGCAATCAAGGTCAACCAGCGGTTGCAGACCTCTGATCCAAACATTTACGCCGCCGGCGACTGTATTGCCACCACCAGCCTGGTTACCCGACGGGAAACCTATGCACCCCTGGGATCGCTTGCCAACAGGCAGGGCCGTATTGCCGCTGATAATATCGCGGGTCATCCCGCGGTTTTCAAGGGGGTGTGCAATTCGTTCATCATGAAGGCCTTTGACCGCTGCATCGGTGCAACCGGCATCAGCTACGAGGCTGCCCTCTTTGAAGGCTTTGACGCCGACTATGCCCTTACTTCACCTTCAGACCGGGCCCACTTCTTCCCTGGTCAGGCAGTGGTGATCCTGCAATTAGTCTTTGATCGAAAATCACGACGCATTCTCGGTTTGCAAGCCTTTGGCAACATGAACGACTCCATTTCCGCCCGGGTGGATGCCGCAGCGGCCCTCATAGCCGAAGGCGGCACCATAGAAGATTTCGGTACCCTGGAAATGGCCTATGCGCCTCCTTTTGCCGCTGCCATCGATTCCATCAATGCAGCCGCCTACGTGGCGGAAAACATGTGCGATAACCGTTTGCGACGGGTGCACCTGAACCATTTCCTCCGCTGGGTGGATAACATGGCCTGCGAGCCAAACTGGGTAGTGGTCGATCTGCGTCATCCCAAGGAAGCCGAACCCTATATAGAACGTTTCGGAGCTGCACACTGGATGTCACTTCCCTACGAACAGATGCGCAACATCCATGAACAACTGCCCACAGATAAAAACTGCATCCTGGTATGCAACGCCGGTACCCGCTCCTATGAAGTACAGGTTTTTCTGGATGCCATTGGCAAGAAAAATACCCAGGTACTTTGCGGTGGCCTCAATGTGATCAGCCGCATGGGGGTGAGTTGGTACGGAGGAAAGGAAGCGTAATTCCAATTCCACATCACAGCACAACACTCTTTGTTTCAGCAGTGGCAAATGTTAGCAGGGCGTACCGTGGGGTACCCCTGTATAGCATTTGCCCCGCCTCCTTGGCATCATCCTTGATCTGGAATTGGAATAAAAGCGGGGTTTACGGCCGCAGGACCTCTAGATAGGCAGGGAGCCGATCAAAATGGCGACCGACCTCCTCGGGTCGGTGCGCGTCTGAACCGGGGGAAAGAGGAATGCCCATTTCCAGAGCCTTGGTGATAATCCAGTCGGCGGGAAAAGGATTGCCCCGGTAATCAAAGCCAGAGGTATTCACTTCAAGCGCCATGCCTCGTCCATGCACTGCTTCAAGCAGGGCATGGATCTGCCTCTTGTGCTCGTCATTAAAGAGAATGCCTGGCATATGTCTGAGCCCGGCATCCAAGTGGCAGAGCACCGTGCAATCGATGCGCTGCACCCCTTCTATAAGCATAGCCAAGTAGCTGTGCAACACGGTATCAACCCCAAAATCAGCAAATTTTTGCAGGTTTTCCCTGCGATTGCTGAGCAGGTTGTAGTGTTGGCCATCATGAAGGAAAAAATGGCAGGACAGGCCCACACTGTCCCAGGGATACTGCCCAAGCTTTTTGCGCAGCGTATCAACTGCATCCGGATTGTAGCCCATCTCCACGCCCAGACGCACCTCGATCTGCCCCTGATACACCTCGCGCAGGCGCTGTCCCTCTTCAAAATAAAAGTCGAAATCAAGCTCCTCAAGCCAGCTGCGATGCGGATACTGGATTTCTGCCTCCATGTGTTCAAGGAAAGTCAGGCTGCGTAAGCCCTTGCGCAGCGCAGCCTGTACATACTCCTCCATGGCGCCAATGGCGTGGCGACAGAGGAAGGTGTGCACATGCCCGTCTTTGGAAGTATCAACGAGCGGCTGTTTATATGGAGAGTGTGTCATCTTGCGGTCTTAATCAAATGTCGGTTTTCTCATGCGTGACCCTTGGGGAAAAAATGCAGCACGCCATCAATATCCGTCGTGTCGCAGACATCACCCATCTCCATTTCAAGATCAAAAAAGAAATCACTCCCACCCATTTCAACCGAAAGTGCAGGCCCGTCAGGCAGATGGTAGATCAGGGTGCTGACCTTGCTCATGTCAATGGGGTGATGAAACAACCGTGTCAATATGCTACTGTCTTTCATTGCCAATGTGCTCAAAAAAATATGGATAAATAACCCGGCCAGTTACGCGGGACTTGACAGCGTACGACTGCTACCTTGTGGTTCAGCAGCCACACAGGCACTACGTCTACCATAAGACGCTGGATAGAATTTGACAGCTAAAAAACACATGGTAAAATGAAGCCCCTCATTTTTATCTTTCCTCTTATTCTAAAATACATAATTTAAGCGAGGCCTGCCATGGCTCAATCAGAGCAACCCGAACAGCATACTGTTTTTCCCGGGAAAGGAAACACTAACCCTTCCAATATATTGCCACAAAAACTGGACTTGAACTCTTCTCTCAAGTTTCAATGTCACCCGGGCGTGAGCTGCTTTACCGCTTGCTGTCATACCATCAAAATTATCCTGACGCCCTACGATATCCTTATGCTACGCAAACGGTTGCAGCTTTCCGCCGATGAATTCATCACCACCTATACCGAACCCACCTATCTGGAAAAAACCGATATGCCGGGGGTGCAACTCAAGCTGACAGGAGACAAACAGGCCTGCCCCTTTGTCACGCCCGAAGGCTGTACCGTGTATACAGACCGTCCCAGTGCCTGCCGTTACTATCCCGTAGGCATGGCTGATTTTCACGAAGGCCGTAATGAAGAGGAAGACGCAGAGGAAAAATTTTTCTTCCTCGTAAAAGAGGCCCACTGCAAAGGGCATGAGGAAGATAAACACTGGACTATTGGCGAATGGCGCGCCGACCAGGGGGTGGATCTGCGTGACGAAATGAATAAGGAGTGGTTGCGTCTGGTGATGCGGCGCAAATCCTTTGGCCTCCAGGCATCTTTGAGTGAGGCGGCCAAACGCATGTTCTTCATGGCCTCAACAGACCTGGACACTTTCCGCTCCTTTGTCTTTGAAAGTTCCTTCCTTAAAACCTACGATCTTGATCAGGAAACCATAGACCGCATTAAAACCGATGATGTTGCCCTGATGCTTTTCTCCTTCACCTATCTGGCCAACAGCCTTTTTGGCGCACCTGGGTTGCAAATCCGTGAAGATAAGCTTCGCAGCAAGATTGAGCAGTTGCAAAAGCAGCAAAATGAAGCTGTTCAAAGGGCGGAGCAGGAATACAAGGAACTGAAAGCCGAGCGGGACCGCATGCTGGCCGAGCGGGGACAAAGGCCGGGCAGTCCTAAAGAGGATTGAGCAAAAGCATGCTGACACCCTTCGCCGACAGCGCAGCGCCACGCTGCCGGGGATTATCCGGATGCGCACGCAACCCGTTATCAGATACGATGCTGCACCCTATCAGCGCATTCTGGTAATTGCCGATATCCATGGTGGCTACCAGGCGTTCATTGCCCTGCTGAGGGAGGTGCAACCAGGCCGGGACGACCTGCTGGTCACTTTGGGTGATTATATCGACCGGGGTCCAGATTCCAGGGAGGTCATTGCCAAACTACGCTCCTGCGCGGCTGAACTCAACAGCGTTCATCTGCGCGGCAATCACGAGGCCATGCTGCTCATGGCACTGTCGCGTTCGCCAGCCATACCGGACATGTACGATAAGACAGTCCCCGATGACAGCGCCTCACTTGCCGATAATTGCAATATGTGGCTCAATAATGGCGGCCTGGCCACGTTAGAGTCCTACTGCCGCACTGCAGGGGCGGCAGCGCAAAAAAGCCTGGCCGCCCTAAGGAAAACCTTGGTAAAGGTAAACTGGCTGGAAGCTGACAGAATCTCCACTGAAAATGCCCTCGTCCAACACTGCACCGAACTGAGTACAATCGTCCCACCTGAAGACTTCAGCTTCATGCGAGCAACCTGTGCAGACCTCCTAGTCACCCGCCAGCACCTTCTGACGCATGGCGGTTATGACGCACACTCCACGCCCAAGGCGCAAAATCTTTCCACCCTGCATTGGGGATATCCTGGCAAAGCCTGCACCAGCTTGAGCAAGACTCTGGTGGTTGGCCACCAGATTACGCGCGAGCGGCTGCCCAAACTCATCGGCTCCTTGCTCTATCTGGATACAGGCAGCAGCTGTGTTGCAGATGGCCGTTTGACCTGCATGAATATCCTCAACCAAGAGTTCTGGCAGGCAGATCAAAACGGCCGTATCTGTTACCACGGTCGACTTGCTTGATTTCACTTAATTCATGATGCCTGTCTCTGAGTCTCTTAAAAAGGCGGAATTGGGTCAGATAGCGGGACGGATCAGGACATAATCATGGTGCTGGCCTATCTGCGCCTATCTGCATTTGGCTGCCAGGCGGAATGAAGTTTTACAGCTACGCTGGGAAGACGTTAACCTTGAGGACAGGCGCGTCCGGTTGGCAACCAGGAAACGCAAGGATGGGTCGTTGGAATTCGACGAGATCCCGCTCACGCAGGATCTGACTGATGCCCTCCGGGCTCACCAACGGGCTCACCAATGTCCCTGGGTATTCCCCAACCCGTCGACGGGTGAACCCTATGTGGAGCGGAACAAGTGGATGCCACGGCTCTGCGAGGCTGCAGGGGTGAGGCCCTTCGGCCTGCACGGCATTCGCTATCTCACGGCCAGCCTGTTGGTGGCAGCTGGGGTTCCACTGGTAGATGTGCAGGCTATTCTACGGCATAAGAAGTTAACAACCACAGCCAGATACGTGCATCAGCTGCAGCCTTTGCGTAGATCAATTTCTATCCTGGAAGGGAGAGGGACCACCAAAAAGAAAGGGAACCCGGGCAGAATTCTCAGACTGGTGGCGAATGGCAGGTGAGCCCGACGGGCTCACCTACAAAAAACAAGGGGCTAGGCTTTTAACCTAACCCCTTGATTTTACTGGCGGGGCCGACGAGACTCGAACTCGCGACCTCCGGCGTGACAGGCCGGCGTTCTAACCAACTGAACTACGACCCCAGTATAGTGGTGGGCGAAACAGGGATCGAACCTGTGACCCTCGGCTTGTAAGGCCGATGCTCTCCCAGCTGAGCTATTCGCCCTTCGTTGCAGATTGAAGTGTCCTTTTTATCAGGACCGGCGCCTTGCGTCAAGCAAAAACTGCACACTTTACCGCATGGTACCGCATGGACAATGATTATGTCCACGGAAACAAATCACAGTGGTGCGCCGGTATCGCGGCCTGTGAGCGGAAAGCCCGCGTACAATGAATCCATAGGTACATCGGCAAAGAGCTTTTCCCCTTCGCCAAGGGCCAGGGCCCATTGCAGCACCTCGTCGACATTGTCCACCAGCTCGATCTGCAGACTATCCTTGATTTTAGCCGGGACATCACGCAGATTACGCGCATTTTCCTGGGGAATGAGGACCTGGGTAATGTTACCGCGGCGGGCAGCCAGCAGTTTTTCCGTCAAACCACCAATGGGCAGGATCCGACCACGCAGGGTAATTTCACCGGTCATGGCGATTGTGCAGCGCACCGGTATCCGCAAAAGAGCCGAGACGATTGCAGTGGCGATGGTTATGCCCGCTGACGGCCCATCCTTGGGTATAGCACCTTCCGGCACGTGCACGTGAATGTCGATCTTTTGATAACAATCAACATCCAGACCGAGTTGCACGGAATGGGAACGAACGTAGGAGAGCGCAGCTTGGGCCGATTCCTGCATGACCTCGCCCAGCTTACCGGTAATGACCAGCTTACCCGTACCGGGCATAGCGGTGGCCTCTATTTGCAGCAGTTCGCCGCCCATCTCGGTCCAGGCCATACCGGTGGCCAAGCCAACCCTGTCTTGAGCCTCAGCCATGCCAAAGCGGTGTTTTGCCACACCCAAATATTCTTCCAGATCAGTTGCGGCAATGGTGTACTTCTTTTTGGGTTGGCCCGATTTGAGCCGGTTACGGGCCACCTTGCGGCATACCGTGCCGATAGTTCGTTCCAGGCTGCGCACCCCCGCCTCGCGGGTGTAGGAACGAATTATACCCAAGAGTGTTTCCTCGGGCAGGATGATATCGTCGGGCTTGAAACCATTGGCCTCCAGCTGTTTCGGCAGAAGGAACCCTGTGGCAATATGAAGCTTTTCTTCCTCGGTGTAACCGCGTAGCTCGATAATTTCCATGCGGTCCTTCAAAGGCGCCGGGATGCCATGCAGATGATTGGCCGTGGTAATGAACATGACCTGTGAAAGATCATAATCCAGATCGAGATAATGATCATTATAGGTGTTGTTCTGCTCCGGATCCAGCACTTCAAGCAGGGCCGAGGCCGGATCGCCACGGAAGTCACTGCTCATCTTGTCGACTTCATCCAGACAGAACACCGGGTTGACTACCCCTGCCCTCTGCATGGCCAGGATAATCTTGCCCGGCATGGCACCAATATAGGTGCGCCGGTGTCCTCGAATTTCCGCCTCGTCGTGCACGCCACCCAAAGAGATCCGGACAAATTCCCGACCAATAGAGCGGGCGATGGATTTGCACACCGAGGTTTTGCCAACCCCTGGGGGACCAACCAGGCACAAAATCGGGCCCTTGATTTTCTTGACCTGGGCCTGAACCGCCAGATACTCGAGGATGCGCTCCTTGGGTTTGTCCAAACCAAAATGGTCTTCATTAAGGATATCCTCAGCCCGGACAATATTAATGCGACCGCGTGATTTTTTACGCCAGGGTAAATTAAGGATGGCATCCAGGTAATTGCGCACCACCGTGGTTTCAGCAGACATAGGTGGCATCTGCCGTAATTTACGAAACTCCTTTTCAGCTTTTTTCCGCACTACCTCGGGCAGATTTTTTTTGGCAATAGCAGCCTCCAATTCGGCCATTTCATCACCACCTTCGCCCTGCCCCATCTCCTCCTGAATAGCACGCACTTTCTCGGCAAGATAGAAGTTGCGTTGCACCTCGTTCATCTTCTTTTTGACCTTGGCATTGATGTCGCGTTCCAATGCCATCAACTCCATTTCACGGTGCAACAGCTCAAGGACTGTACGCATGCGCTTGGGCACAGACAGGCTTTCCAGGAGTTCCTGCTTTTCACGGCTGATGATCGGTAGATGGGCGCAGATGGTGTCCACCAGGCGGACAGAGTCTTCCTGCTCCATGATGGATTGCAGCACTTCCCGTGGAATTTTACGGTTGGCCTGGCAGTAACCGTCAAAAACCTTGCGCAGTTCACGCACAAAGGCGGGAATATGGGCGCTGTCCGTCTCCGTGTCCTCTGCCTCCATCAGCCGGGCATAGGTGCAGGAGGCATCCCCACTTAGCGAATCGAACACGCCGATTAAGCGGGCTCGCCGCTTCCCTTTAACCAGCGCCTTAACTGTACCCTCCGGCAGGCGCAGCAACTGCATGACCTTGCCCAAGGTACCCATGGTGAACAAATCTTTCTGCTCCGGGTCTTCAACCGTTGCTTCACGCTGGGTCACCAGGAAGACAAAGGAATCCTCCCGCATGGCGCGTTCAAGTGCCTGAACGGATTTCTCGCGACCCACCACCAGAGGGGCGACCATGTTGGGGAATAAAACAATGTCCCTCAATGGCAGGAGTGGATAGATAGCAGAGGCATTTTCAGTCATAATGCGCCCTACCCGTTTGCTTCTTTTTCTGACTGTTCATACAAAAGAACCGGTTTTTCGTCGGCAGCTATCACCTGTTCGTTGATAACACACTCACTGACACCTTCTGTGGAAGGCAATTCAAACATGACATCCAGCATACATTCTTCCATAACCGAACGCAAACCGCGGGCACCGGATTTGCGTTCGATGGCCTTGCGCGCGATGGCACGGTAGGCGCTTTCGGTGAAGTGCAGCCGGACATTTTCCAAGGCGAACAGATGCTGGTACTGTTTGCTCAGTGCATTTTTTGGCTCTTTGAGGATCCGTACCAGATCGTCTTCATCCAGTTCCTGCAGGGGGGCAATTACTGGCAGACGGCCGACCAATTCAGGGATAAGTCCAAATTTAAGCAAATCTTCAGGTTGAATATCTGCCAGCAGTTCGCCATAGGAACGGCTCTTCTGGCTGACCACGTTGGCGCCAAAACCCATGGCCTTTACGCCACTACGCTGTCGGATGATATCTTCCAGGCCGACAAAAGCACCACCAACGATGAATAGTATATTGGTCGTGTCGAGCCGAACCATCTCTTCCTTGGGATGCTTGCGACCACCCTGCCGGGAAACCGCGGCAACCGTACCTTCGATGATCTTCAAGAGGGCCTGCTGTACGCCTTCGCCGGATACATCGCGGGTAATAGAGGCCGAATCGGATTTGCGAGCGATTTTGTCAATTTCATCAATGTAGATAATGCCGCGTTCGGCCTTTTCCACATCATAATCCACGCTTAAAAGCAAGCTGGTGAGGATGCTGTCCACATCTTCGCCCACGTAGCCTGCCTCGGTGAGCATGGTGGCGTCTGCCATGGCAAAGGGAACATTGAGCAAACGAGCCAAGGTCTGCGCAAGCAGCGTCTTGCCGCTGCCCGTGGGGCCGATGAGCACCACGTTTGATTTCTGCAGTTCAACTCCATCAAGCGCACCGTTTGAGGCGTTAATACGCTTATAGTGATTGTACACCGCTACCGCCAGCACCCGTTTAGCACGATCCTGGCCTATGACATAGCTGTCCAAGTATTCCTTGATCTGCCTTGGGGTATGAAACATCACCTCTTCACTGTCACCGCCCGTCTCTTCTTCCTGCTCCTCCAGGTCCTCATCGATGAGGGTGTTACAGGCAGCGATGCACTCGTTGCAGATATAGACCTTAGCGCCCACATAGGTATCCGGGCCTGAGATCATATTGGCGACTTCGTTTGATTTTTTGCCACAAAACGAACAGACTTGATCCTGTCCGTAGTCTTCGGTGCTGCTGTCCTTCACGCTTTTTTCACTCCTTCGGTCTGTTCGCGGCTGCTCAGCACCTTGTCGATGATACCATATTCACAGGCCTGCACAGGGCCCATGAAGTTGTCGCGCTCGGTATCAGCCTGCACCTTCTTCAGGGTCTTGCCCGTGTGCTTGGCGAGTATTTTATTCAAGTCTTCACGCATGCGCAGAATCTCGCGGGCATGGATGTCAATATCCGTTGCCTGGCCCTGGAACCCACCCATGGGTTGGTGGATCATAATGCGGGCATTGGGCAGGGCATAGCGTTTTCCCTGGGCGCCGCTTGCCAGCAACAAGGCTCCCATGGAGGCCGCCTGCCCCATGCACAGGGTTGCCACATCGCAGCGGATGTATTGCATGGTATCGTAGATGGCAAGGCCAGCTGTTACCGACCCGCCTGGCGAGTTGATGTAGAAGGTGATGTCCTTGTCCGGATCGTCAGCCTCCAGAAAAAGGAACTGGGCAACAATGAGACTTGCAATGTCATCGTTTACCTGTGTGCCCAGAAACACAATACGCTCCTTGAGTAGCCGCGAATAGATATCAAAGGCACGCTCACCCCGTGGGCTCTGCTCAACCACCATAGGAACCAGATTCATACCAACCTCACTTAACGCTTGCTTACTTAACGCTCTTAACAGCAGAACGCCGGATTGTCCTTGCTCTACTCACCTGATTCAGCAGGCTTTTCTTCAGTTTCTTCTGGAGCAACTTCCGGAGCCTTGTCAACGATGACGGCCTGTTCCCTGAGGAAATTGAGCACTTTTTCGTTGTGCAGTTCGTTCATGAAGGGGAGCAATTCTTCCCGGCGGGTGAAATATCCTTTTACCTCTTCCACAGTCATGCGATACTGATCGGCAACGCGCTGATAACCACGCTCAATGTCTTCATCCGCCAGCTTGATTTCTTCAACCTCAGCGATTTTCTTCAAAAGGAAATCGCCTTTTACCCGATTTTCCGCAACACTCCGGTTTCGATCAACCAGCTCTTTCAGATCAATACCAGCCGATTCAAAGCTGAGTCCGCTCCGCTTCAGGTTTTCCTCGGTCTGTTTCAGCATTTCCTGAATCTCGTAGTTGACCAGGCGCTTGGGCACTTCAAACGGGGTCAGCTCAATGAGCCGCACCACAAGCTTGTCATCCAAGTCGCCCTGACGCGCCATTTCCCGCGATTTGAGCATTTCCTCACGAATTGCGCTCTTCAGATCTTCAAGGCCAGTATACTTGGCATCTACATCCTTGGCCAACTCGTCATCAATTTCGGGCTTGATCCGGATCTTGACTTCCTTCACATCCACCTTGAATTCCACCTTTTTCCCTGCCAGCACCGGGTTGGGATAATCGGTGGGAAAATCGATTTCGTACAGGGTTTTATCGCCCTGGTGCAGGCCTAGCAGCTTTTTCTCAAAATCCTCGCCAAGCCGGTTGGTGCCCATGTCAATCAGGTAATTTTCGTTGTGTACTTCAGGCATGGCCTTGCCATCATGGAAACCTTGGAAGTCAACGGTTACCAGGTCATCCATGACAATGGCGTGCCCATCGGGTGCACTCTGCACGGCGGCCTGCCTGCGTTGAATCCTACCCAGTTCCAGCTCTATTTCCTCATCGCCCACCACGAGCGGCGGCAGCTCTATTTCAAGCCCTTTGTACTGACCCAGTTCAAATTCCGGTTTGATATCCACCATGGCAACATAGGAAAAACCGCCTTCTTCGTTGAAGCGGTGTTCGGTAATTTCCGGATGCACCACTGGCTCAATTTTTTCCTGCTCCACCGCATTAAAGTAACTGTCCTGCACCAGTTGTTCGCCTACCTCTGCCTCGATCTGTTCCCTGAAATTTTTCTCCAGCACAGAACGCGGCACCTTGCCACGCCTGAATCCCTTAAGGGTCACTTCTCTGTTCGCCTTGGCATAAGCCTTGTCCAAGGCGGGTTTGACTGTTTCCTGGGGAAGAGTGATGGTCAACTTGCGTGTGAGATCAGAAAGCTGTTCAACGGCGATGTCCATGGAAAATATTCCTTTCAGTGCTGTGTGCAGACCGTTGTATAACGGCGCGGTTTACGGGATGATGCCTGCTTTGTGCAGGGATTGTGTGCTGGTCTGGTGGCGCTGATACCTGCCAATGGTGCGAGAGGGGGGACTTGAACCCCCAAGGTGTTAACCGCCAGATCCTAAGTCTGGTGCGTTTGCCAATTTCGCCACTCTCGCGTAAACTTTGTATTATTAATCAGCACAATGCCGAACGTCAAGCAATCACGACAGAAAGCTGGCAGACTCAGCACGAAATCTGCGCTGTATACTATTAGCTATCGTACCATGTCTCCTGTAATCACTGATTGCTGCACAAAGCGCAGTCCTGACGATCACCCCTGTAAATATAAACGATGGCAACTGAGGTCAGCAGCAGGTTAGCTGCGGCAATAAGGTGGAAAGCCATGGTCAGGTCCCAGTAATCTGAGCTGGCCCCTGCGAACATCGCACCGGCAAATACTCCGGCGCTCATAGACAGGTTGAATACACCCATCATGGCACCATGGCCGAAATAGTTTCTGCCCTCTTCTGAGGCAAAGGCACCCAGCACCGGCCAGAGCACAGCTTCACTGCAGCCCAAGAACAAATAAATCAGAAGCATCGCCTCAAAACTCTGCATAAACGGAATCCAGTACAGGGCCAGGGTGGTTCCCACCGTGCCAATACCAAGCAGAAAGCTTTTATTAATGCGATCAGCAAGTCGGCCAAACGGAATTTGCAGCACTGCATTGACCAGGGTCCTACCAGCTATGACCACGCCCACATGGGTGGTTGTGGTGCCCGACCATGGAGTCATAATCAACGGGAGAAAAGCCATGGCCGGTACGATCATAAGGACGCTGGCAAAACGCGCCAGAAGGATGCCGCGGCTTCGCAAGCGTTTGAACATGAGGCCCATGTTCCTGGTAATGCCTATTGTACCAGAGCCCGTTACTGCCTGTGAGGGCGGCAACAGAACCAATATCAGCGCCAGCGCCCCTGTGGCCAACATGGCCATAACGTAGAACACCGGAGCAAGCCCCAGATTGTCGGCAATCACACCACCAATAACCGGACCAAAGCCGATACCACAAAAGAGGGAGGCGTTCATCATGCCCATGTATCGGCCTTCTTGCCCGGGTGGGGTCAAGGCACTGGTATAAGCCATGGCCACCGGCACGATCATGGCAGCGCCCATTCCCTGCAGAATGCGAATATATACCAGATGTACCACAGATTGAGCCAGGGGAACCAGGAGGCCTACCAGGCCGTATATTACAAGCCCAGCAACAATAAACTGTTTTCGTCCGCGCCGGTCAGACAAATCTCCAACCAGGGGTTGCAGCAAGCCGCGGCTCAGGGAGAAGGCGGCAGTGATTACCCCAAGGGTAAAGCCACTTGCCCCCAGTTGCACCGCCAGTTGTGGCAGCACCGGGATAACAATGCCGATCCCCAGCATGGCAATAAAAACAGCAGCAAATAGTGTCGCCAGGATTCTGGTCTTCATGGCGCGGCGCTATGTGATCCCAGTCTCATACTAAAATACCTTCTGGCTCGATTTCGGAAAATGCTGCTCGAAGTACATGTACGGACATCTGCATCGCATTTTCCTTGCCTCCTTGAGTGCATCTTTGCTCTGGAACTGGTGTATAGTGAAATCACAGTAAAAAAATGCCATAAGGCCAGAATATACTGGCGAAAGGCACAGGAAAATAAGGAGAACCGGTACAACATGTTCTCCGGCGACCAACAGCAGGCATGAAAGTCTGTGGTCGACAAACCCAGTTTGCTCAGGGCGACACAACTGTGCATGGCTGTAATCCTGGGTGGCTTTCGCCAACACGAGTATGCTATCATGTTAACTTTTGTGTGTATACTTAGCAAATACCTGGAATTTTCTACTCAATAAGGTTTTTTATGCCGAACCAAGTCGTCAATGCTCGCATCTGTCCAAACGGCCATCTCAACCTGCTCTCCCGCCACGAGGTGAGCGCCATGCTGGAAGTCAGCCGTGGCAACCTATACCCTGCATTCCGCAGCAGTTCACTGGCAGTACTCAACTACGGAGATTATCTTGATGACGGTCAGGAACTGCTGCAGCGTTTTCCCAATTATGATATCCGCGTTATCCAGGAAGAGCGCGGCATCAAGTTGGAACTTTTTAATGCACCGGCCGCTGCCTTTGTCGATGGCGAAATGATCAGGGGCATTAGTGAGCACCTTTTTTCTGTGCTGCGCGACATGGTGTATATCGACAGCACCTTGCAGCGCAACGCCTCATTTAACCTGTGCAGCTCAGATGGCATCACTAACGCGGTTTTCCACATCCTCCGCAATGCTCGTGTGCTAAAGCCAGATATCCCGCCGCGAATGGTGGTGTGCTGGGGCGGGCATTCCATTTCTCGGGAAGAATACGATTACAGCAAGGAGGTTGGCCACCAGCTGGGCCTGCGAGATTTCGACATCTGTACCGGCTGCGGTTCCGGCGCCATGAAGGGGCCAATGAAAGGAGCTGCCGTAGGCCATTCCAAACAGCGCAACCACACCGGCCAGTACCTGGGGATCAGTGAACCTGGCATTATCGCCTCGGAATCACCCAACCCAATTGTACAGGATCTGGTCATCATGCCGGATATTGAAAAACGTCTGGAGAGCTTTGTCCGTTTGGGTCATGCCATTATTGTTTTCCCCGGCGGAGTGGGCACCACTGAAGAAATTTTGTACATCCTGGGCATACTGGTCGATCCGGCCAATGCGCACATCCCCTATCCGCTGATCTTTACCGGCCCGGCAAGCTCCAAGTCCTATTTTGAACTGGTGGACCGTTTTATCACTGCAACCCTGGGCGAAGAGGCAAGGCGCTTGTACCAAATTATCATAGATGATCCTGAAAATGTGGCACGGCAAGTGGTACACGGTATTGCCGAGGTACGGGATTTCAGGCGGGCCACTGAAGATGCCAATTTTTTTAACTGGCAATTACACATTCCGCTGGATTTTCAGCAACCCTTTGAGGCCACCCACGAAAACATGCGCACCCTTGATCTCAGAAAAGGGCGGCCGGTGAACCTGCTGGCCAGTGACCTGCGCAGGGCCTTTTCAGGCATTGTCAGTGGTAACGTCAAGGCAGCGGGCATCTGTGCCATTGCCGAAAAAGGCCCCTTTGAGCTCCGGGGAGAGGCTGCCATCCTTGAGCCCATGGATGAGCTGCTGGCAGCCTTTGTAAAACAGCAGCGCATGAAACTGCCAAACAAGCAGTACAATCCGTGCTATCGTCTGCTTGCCTCGTAGAGTGCATTCTCCACCGCCTTCAGGCGGTGGAGAATGCACTTCAACGTGTTATATCGTAAAATCGCCCACGCGAACTTCACTGCAACAAGCCCCATGCCTCGTCATTTTGCAAAAGGCTCATATATTTTTTATTAAAATATTTTTCAATAAGGAATTGCCATGGAACAACAAAATTTATTAAAAATATTAATATTTTGTTTTATTGTTTCACTGCCATCATGTAGTATGAATAATAATGCAATAAATCAAAAAATTCCAATTGCCCCAGTAAAGACAGATAATGGAAAGGCAAGCGTTGATTTGCATTTGCCTAACATTAATTATGAAAAGGTATTTAACGCAGCAATTCAAGCATGTAGATCATTGTATGCGGATATAAACAATGCAGATAAATCCCTAGGTCTCGTAAGATGCGGATTAGATACAAATGAAAGGAATGAGGATACAGATTATTCGTATGATATTTTTATAAAAAATGAAAATAATTTTTCAAGCAAAGTTAATGTTAAAATAATGTCAAAAAAAGGATACAGGTATGGTTCTACAGATAATGAAGATGCCTTTATTCAAGGTCAACGGATAATTGAAATAATTAAAACTAATTTATAATTAGTATATAGTATAATTTTATATATCCATGATCGTATATCAGGATATATCTAGTGTATTCGATATTTATTCAAAAAAAATTAACTGCTTGTTATTAATAAAAACGAGAAAATAATGTGGGATTTCATGGGCCCACATAAGAAAATCAAGAGAATAATGTTAATAATGTAGATCTTGTGGTAAGCAACAGTATTGTCTCATAGATTTTCCCATAGCAAAAGCTGAGAAAAAACAAGGGAGGTAAATTCTCCTTCAAACTGCACCAGCAGTTGGGGTGAAAACAGTTCATAGGACACAGCGGGATTCTGGCAGAGTTGGAAGCGCCAACCACCAACCAGCCAGAAGGAGTCCGCCATGTCCCATACCCATCTTACACTGGAAGAACGCGTTGCTATCGAATTATTTGTGCATATGGGCAGGACTTGCCGAGAAATCGCTACGCAGATTGGGAGAAACCATACAACCATTTTAAGGGAACTGCACCGCAACAGCTCAAAAAGCGGCTACCGTGCTCAGACTGTTGATCGCCGTGCCCGTAAAAGACGAAAGATACCACGCCATTACCGCTGCTTGAACCGGCCTGAGCTGATCACTTATGTTGATGAAAAGCTGCGCAGAGATTGGTCGCCTGAACAGATATCAGGACGTATGCGCCTGGAGTACCCAAAGGATACAAACATGCGCATCAGCACGGAAACGATCTACCGCTGGATTTATGTCGCTGCACAGTTTGGCGGCACCAGCTTTCGTCATTTGCGCCGCGGCCACAGACGACGCAGGCGGCAGATCCGGTACGGCCGGGGCAGATGCCGTTTTCCGGGGCGTATTGACATTGCCCATCCTCCGCAGATTGTGGCCGACAGAGCGCGGTTTGGAGATTGGGAGGCAGATCTCGTCTGTGCTTCTCAAGGCAAAGCGGCGCTGCTCACTTGTAACGAACGCAAAAGCCGTTTTCTGTTGCTGGGTAAGGTTGAGGATAAGACGGCCGCCTCCTTCAATGATGCGTTAATTCCACGTTTGCGCGCTCTTCCGGCAGAACTGAGACAGAGCTTGACGCTTGATAATGGCTCTGAAATGGCCCGGTTCACAGGGCTGGAGGCCTCAACCGGCATAAGCACGTATTTTTGCCGTCCTTATTCGCCGTGGCAGCGTGGTCCAACGAGAACGGCAATGGCCTGCTGCGACAGTATTTTCCAAGAGTGACCAGCTTTCATCAGATCACGGAAGCGATGCTCTTGAAAGCAGTAGAACGACTGAATAATCGACCACGCAAATGTTTACACTACCAGACTCCTGCTGAAGTTTTTTGCCAGGCACTGCGTGGTGCGCTTGCAAGTTGAATTCACCCCGACAAAGAGTGCATTTAAAAGTGGAATTGGAATAAGAATTTTTACAACGTGCGCCTTACCTTCCTCAATACCATCAAGTATGAAGCCGGGTTATGAGACGTATGAACAAAAAAACACCGGAAATAATCCGGTGTTTTTTTGTTGCACTATGCTTTAATCGCGGCGTTCTCCCCGCTCCAGATCAACGATACTATCTAGAAGGCAAGGATCATGCGATGCAGGCGTACATGCAGCCACATCCTGCAAGTAATAACCGCTACCAGCACAGATAATCCTCTGAATCCTTTGCGTTGGAATAAAAATTACACATCTCAAAACACGCCTAACAGGCTCAACGCCAAGATAATCAAACCAACGCAGGCTACACGCTTAACCACGATCGGGCTGAGCCTCTGCGCAATTTTCGGACCAATGAAACCGGCAAGCAGTGCCGCCGGGAACATGGCGCAGAAGAGTATCCAGTCGAAGTTACCGAACTGGTAGTGCCGCATGGTGCTCATGGAGGTGTTGAAGAAGATGGCCAGAAGCGAACTGCCTACCACTAAGTACATGGGTAGACGCAGAAATACCGTCATCAGGGGCACCATGAAGGGACCGCCGCCAAAACCGAACATGGACGACATGATGGCGATGAGAAAGCCGCCAAGGCAGCCCACAAACATGTTGACCTTAAATTCCTGTCCCCAGAATTCTACTTTCATTATATTATCTCCTTACTGGTAGTAGTTGCTTACTTATTAGCCGCTGCTTCCTCAGCACGCTTCTTGAATTCCTTCAAGATGGCCTGCTCTTTTTTATTCTTTGCCAGGTAACCAGGGGTGGTCTGCCAGAACATCAGAGCAGCCAAGACCAGTAGAATATAGCCAAAGGCGGATTTAAACTGGGCCAGAGTAATCATTTCCGTTAGTTTGGGGCCAATAAAACCACCGGCCAGCATGGCCAAACCAATACCGATGCCAAGCTTCCAGCTGATGAATTTTATCTTGGAATAGTTATAGATACCACTACCCTGGGAGAAAAGTACCGTGGGAGTCACGGTTCCCGCCACGATGGTGTGCGGCAGCATGGGAAACAAGGTTACCAGGAGCGGGTTGAGGATAAACCCACCGCCTGCGCCCATGAGCACGCCAAAAATGGTAACCGCCAGGGTCAGGAAGAAGGGATAGATCAAGTTCATACTGGTACCTGCGTTGGTCAGATACACAGTGGGGAAATTGGTCTGGTTGGTGAACGTAATTGGAGCGCTTTTGGTCGCTTTATCCACATGGGCAACGATCTGATATTCGCCTGGTGCAATACCTTTACGCATTGGAATTTCGGCAGTAAAGTTGCCGTCAGCAGCAACATTCACCTGGGCTGCAACCACCTTGTCAAGGTCACGGAAGCGAGCCTTGGTCAACTGCATGGAGCGACGCCTGTCCGGAGCATCGGAGAGCAGTTCGCCACGGCTGCCGATAATGCTGGCGATAAATGAACTCTTATACGCCTTGATCGGGGCTTCGGCAGGAGCATTATACGCAGCATCTGCACCGAGTTCCTTGATAATATTGGACATGCTCCACTTGCCGCCCTTCTTTTTCTCGGCATCGATCTTGTCTTGCATGGTGGTGGGAGCAAAGATTTTAAAATAGGCCGGCATGTGCTCGGTCAGATAAAAAATGTAGGGCCGCACACCGGTTTTGGGATCCGGATCTTTGTCAAAACGGTTGGCGCGCACATCATGGCCTTCTGCCCAGACTTCCAAAAAGACCGGTTGACCGGCCGGAGCTTTACCCTTCACCTTGATGGTGCCGCCATTGTTGATGGTGGCATTGCCGTCAAATTCAATGGAGACCGGACCAGACGCTGCGGCTACAGCTTCTGCCTGTACAGCCTCGGTTGCAACTGCGGCAGCTGCTGGCGCTGCGCTTTCCGCCTGTTGAGCCGGAGCATTTTCTGCAGCAACGGCCAGTCCAGCGCTGGCCAGCAGGAATGCAGCGGCAAAAATCCAGGATTTACCCATACCCTTGCTGTTCATGCGATACCTCTTCGGTTGTTGGTGAAAAATTGCCTGCGCTGTACTGCACCGGCAGTTTAAAAAACACATTAACAAAGCGGGCACATACAATGCACGCTACGTTTCTGATGAAACGTCAGGATGTGCTGCAGATAAAAAAACCTCCTTGGTACCGCTTCCCGCAGCCGGAAGCAGTTAAAATTTACTGTGTATCATCTTCCAGGGAAAGCACCGTGCTTTCACCCACATATTGCTTGCGTTCAAAACCGGTCATAGTGGTCATCTTCTTGGTCAGCTCACTGATACGTCGCAAGTTACGAATAACCACCTGCAATTCTTCCGCAATACCACTGCTTTCTTCATCTTCGGCCAAGAGTTCTGCAGTGCCCAGAGCCGCAAAGAGCGGGCTATTGATCTCGTGGGCGACCGTGCCCGCCAATTCTACGATTCCGCTCAACCTGCCCTGTTCCACCTCCACTTCAGACAGCCTGCGCTCAATCGTTATATTTCTAATTATTTCAATTACATACTCAATCTCGCCGTTATCTCCAACAATGGGGGACGCGCTGCGCTCAAACCAACTGCTCCCGCTGGTACCGGGCTGCTCCTCGGTCATTATTTGAGGGGTCAGGCCGTCAAAAACCAGATTGACCGGACAGGCGTCTTCATCACGGCACAATTCCGAATAATGCAAACCAATCACCTCATCTTCCACTCGGTTGATTGCCGCAAGAAACTGTCTGTTGGCCAAAACGACCCGACGATCCTGATTAAAGACTATGAGCTGGTGCTGCAAACTATCTATGATGTTAGCGAGAAACGTCTCATGCCCTTCGATTCGAATAAGCAGATTGCTGATTTTCTGGTAATTTCTGGCGTTATGAATGGCAGTGCCGCCCACTTCCGCCAAGGTCGAGGCAAAGCGGATTTCGGCATCGGTAAAAATTCTCGGTGTACTGGAGAGTACCCGCATAACGCCGATAATCTCGCCCTGCACCCGCAGGGGCACAGCCAACAGGGAGACAATACCCTCTGCCTGCATCTGTTCGGCGTAATCAACCCGTTCATCATGGACTGCATCATAGATGGCCACAGGCTCGCCTGCAAGCACCAGTTGAATCCCGCGTTCACTGGCAACCTCACCCCGGTGCAGATAGCTTTCGGAAAGCCCATGGGATGCGGCCAGATATAAACGGTTGGTGGTTGGATCTACCAGGCGCAGGGTGCACCCCTTTACCTGCAAGCTCTCAACGGCTCGCCTGGCCATGGCAGCGAGGGTTTCATCGAGGTCCAGCGAAGAGTTGACCAGACGGGAAAAAACCTGCAACTCCCGCAGAAAATTGAGCTGAGTCTGCTGCTCCTTAAACATGCGGCCGTGGGCAATGGCAATGCCCACCTGCATTGCCAAGGCCATGGCCCTGGATATTTCCTCGGGGGTAAACAGCCTGGCTGCACTTTTGGTCAACAACCGCATGATACCGATAACCTGGTCCTGAAAAAGGATGGGCAAAGACAGCACCGCTTTGATGCCTTCACGCTTGGCGGCATCATGAAAGGGCAGAAGTTGATCTTCGTCGATATGGTCTGTGTATACCGGATAACCGGCCTGCACCATCTGCATGGTCTGCTCGGTATCGATGCTTTCCCGGGTAAGATATTCCAAGGACACCCCGTGCGCCGCCCCCAGAACAAAACTTCGGGTCGATTCGTCCAGCAGGCGGATGGTGCAGGCATCGGCATTGAGCAGACCGGGTAATTCGTGCACCACGGTCTCCATCACCTCCTGGTGATCCAGCACGCTGGAGGTCATGGCAATGGTTTGCTGGAGAATATCCAGAAAACGGTCTGAGCGCGCCACTTGGCAGCTCATATCCCGATTTTGCTTTGTTTTTGCGCCTGTGCCCATGCGCCCCCCTCAACCAGCCTTGGCCAGAGCCAACACCTTTTCTACCTTTTCTTCCAATTCAGCACGATCAATGGGCTTGACGCAGTACTCATCCGCTCCTAAACCCATGGCTTCGCGGGCCGTTTCCATGGTGGGATAGCCGGTAAGCATGATGGCCCGCATGGCAGGGTTTATTTCCTTGAGTAATGCAAGCACCTCGATACCACTCATTCGTTTGAGCTTGATGTCCAAAATGGCCAGGTCCACCGGTTGTGTGCGCGCATGCGCAATAGCCTCGTCCTCATCGGTGAAGGTGTGTACTGTGTGCCCTTTTTTTTTGAGGATTTTACCCACTAGAATCGAAGCATCCTGCACATCGTCCAAAGCTAGTATCTCTGCCATGGAAACTATAGTCCTCCCTTGATTGCGTCCGGCATAGTTGTCATATACCTGCCCTGCATACCGTCGTTCATGTTCCCATGCCCCGACTGCCAGCAGGCAGTAAGCCGCCAGCGTATTGCATTTTTACAAATCTCTTTAATAAAGCTAAACAATACCGTGCAAAAACAATACCAGAAAAACGGTTCGAGACTTTCTCAAACAAAGACATCCAACCCGCTGTTTTTCCGATATTCACCAAAAGGTCATATTAATTCGCAGCCATATTTCGCCACAGTTGTGATAGTGGTGCAACAAATTTACTGCGTCACCGCAACACAAATCATGCGGCTGAACGTTTATGAACGGAAAGTGCTACTCTGAACGCCGTAGCGGCGCAGAAGACGCTGTAGGGCCTGTCGGTCAAGACCGCTAGCCCTCGCTGCATGGGTGATATTACCTTGATGTTCGCGGAGGATGGCCGACAAATAATTGTCGTGGAAATGAGCCAAGGCCTGCTCCTTGGCTTCCTTGTAGCCCATGGAGTCGTTCCAGACGGTTGGGGCAGCAGTTAATGGCTCCAGGCACTCGCCGCCTTCGTCATCAAAAAAATCGTTACAGCCAATTTCATTGCCTTCACAGAGCAAAACCGCCCGCTGCACAGCATTGCGCAATTCCCGCACATTGCCCGGCCATTTGCGCCGCATTAGATAAGATAGCGCAACAGTCGAAAATTCGAGTTGATCCCTGTCGCTCTCTTCACGAAATTTTTCAAGGAAGGCCTGGGCAAGCGGAATGATGTCAGAGGCCATCTGTTCGAGGGTGGGCATGGTAATAGACATTACATTGAGCCGGTGATACAGATCTTCCCGGAACTGCCCGACCTGCATCTTTGCCTCCAGATCCTGATTGGTAGAGGCCAGCACCCGTACGTCCACCTGCACGGTTTTGTTTTGTCCAAGCGGCCTGATCTCTTTTTCCTGCAATACCCGTAAAAGCTTGGTTTGCACACTTACAGGAATATCAGCAATCTCGTCGAGCAGTATGGTCGAGCCGTCCGCTTCCTGGAAAAGTCCGCGCTTATCCTGGTTTGCACCGGTAAATGCACCGCGCCGGTAACCGAATAGCTCGCTTTCCAAAATGGCTTCGGGCAGGGCCGGACAGTTGACCGTGATCATGGGGTTATGCGCCCGCGCAGACATGGCATGCAGGGCGTGGGCTGCCAATTCCTTTCCGGTTCCGGATTCACCCCGGATAAGTACGGTCACATCACTGGCCGCCACCCGCCCCAATCGTGCCAGTGTTCTGCGCAGGGCAGCAGAAGAACCGATAAACCCGTGCACCGCAACTTTCTGGCCGTGCAGCATCTGCTGCAGACGCTCGTTTTCCCGCATAAGCCTGGTTCGTTCCAGGGCACGACTGACAGTTTGGGTAATGCGGTCGCGATCAAAGGGTTTTTCTATAAAATCATAGGCACCTTTTTTCAGTACCTGCACCGCCATTTCAATGGTGCCGTAACCACTCATGAGGATGGTGGTAATGGCCGGAACATGGTGGTTGATCTGCTCGAAGAAACGAAGCCCATCCATCCCCGGCATGCGAATATCGCTCAGCACCACGGCCGGAGGCGTATGTTCGAGCAGAGCCAGGGCCTCGTCAGCGGAGTTGGCAAGCATGGTTTCGCATTGGCAGTGCTTGCCCAGCATTTTGGCAAGTAGCTTGAGCATGTCTTCATCATCATCTACAATAAGGAGCCTGCGTGCGCCCTCCATTGCTGTCGGCCTGTTTTCTCCTGTCATTCTTCGCCCTGCTCTTCCGTGCCCGCAGCCTTCGCATTGTCTGCCCGTCTTTTCGCAGTCAGGGTTTGAAAAGAGAGCTGCACATACTTGCCGGTAACTGTATCAGCCAAGGAAAACCGCAGTCCATCGCTAAGCTGTGCCTTACCGGTCAGCATGATAAAAACCTTGCGGGAAAGCACGATGGCGTCTTCTATCAGGGCGTACTGCAGAGCATCGCTCAATTCTTTGCCCCAGTAGCGACAGCGAAGAGGCCGCATTTCCGCCGCCAAGCAATAACCGTTTTCCCACAGCGGGCAAACAAGCTCTACTGTAGCCACATCTCCAGTGGCAGCAGGATCAACCACTGGAGATGTGCTGGTTGCCTGTGTTGGGGGCTGCATTCCCAGGGTCTTCATGGTCGCACTGAGTGCAAGTGCCCTGTTGATAACCTCCTGACGCTTTTGCAGGCGGAGCAAACGGTTCAACTCCTGGCTGAGATGCATGCTTTCCACCAAATACAGATAAAATGGCTGACTGCAGCAGGAGAATTCCGGCATGGTTTCGGCCCCGAGCGGCCTGCCCAGGACCAGCTGATCATAATGCTCCAGCACCTGGCTGAACTCGGCAATAACTGCGGTATCAGTGCTGTCACCGCGGCGGCTGTCAATTCTTGGCGCAGAAACCTTCAATACCCCTTCTTCCTTGCCGTATTTCTTCAGAAAGCGGCGCTGGGCAAAGGTGGCCGGATTAGCGTTACGCCCCTTCATGGCCTTTTGCGCGCCCTTGAAATCAAAACCGCGTCTCATTAGGTAGGCGGCAATAAAGGTACCGGTGCGGCCATGGCCCATGCGACAGTGCACCAGCACCTTTTTGTTCAGATAAATGGCCTCATCCAGCCAGTCAAGCCCCTGCTCCATGGTAGCCTTGTCGGGCGCGCATTCATCGGGTATGGGCAGATAGAAAACATCAAAACCCGATGTCTCCTCAATTTCGTGCAGATCGCAGAACTCGTCGCAGAGGTTGATGATGGCACTGATACCCTGGGCGCGTATGTCGTCAAGGTGGGCATACGACATGGGAGCGTGGCCGGTGGCCAGGTGGCTGGTTATCCAGTGAAGTTCGTACATGATGTCAACCTGCGTGGCTGTGCGGGGAGACAAAACGCCCTGCCCCGGCAAAGAACTGATCAACATGGGCTTGCACATCGCCCTCTTGCACTACCATGTCCAACTGCTTGGTCATACCGAGCAAACGGCCCAGCTCTACCAACAAAACACTCAAATCACTCACATTGAAACCATCAACCCGGGCATCGAGCAAATCACTCTTGATGCGCACCACAAAGCCTAACTTCGTCAGGATGCGCTCCAAAAGGTCGATGCGTACCGAACGGCCTGCATAGTCACCGCCACCGCCGGCGAAACGCAGCTGGCAATAATTGGCGCGCTTGTCTGCTCCACACAAGCAATCTACCAGGGTGAAATGAAAGCCAAAACGCATGTTGAGATTCACATAGTCGGCACTCATTACCGCGTAGGAGGCGAAATCCTTGCTGCCACCAGTGGTTAAGCCATCGGCAAGCGACACATCAGCAAACCCCTTCCAGTCAAAATGCACATGCGAATCCCAGTCAATTTTCGGATGAGAAAGCCCCTGCCAGAAGGAGACAAAGGGACGGCAATCGAGTTCTTCAAGGGTCAGGGCGCCTTCTCCTGGGGCATGTGCGGCAAAGGCGCCGCCCACATCGAGCAGGTATACGTCTACCGGCAGACTGCTTTTTAGTTTTCGACTACGCGCTGAGGCACCCGAGGCAATTTCACCCAAGCCAAACATAGTACGCACTGCAGTCTCGTGGCTGTAGCGGATGAGGTCATGCAGGGATTTACAGGACTGTGGCCTGAAATCGGTGGAATCCGGATCGGTCAGGTTCAGTGGAGTTATATAGTTTAACAGTGCACGAATTTTTTTATGATAAGCAGAATCCCGCGCATCGTGCTGTCCTCTGGTATACAGCAGTTCAGTAACAATTCCAGGGTACACCGCACCAGCATAACCATCCACAGTCACCTGCATACCAGAGGGCAGGATGCCCATGGCGCTAGCCGCATCCACCAGCAGCACCACGCCAAATTCGCGGCAGACTGTGGCAAAATGACCGGTGGTGGCACCGCGCTCACAGACAACTCCACTCAACCTGTCCAGATAGCGCACCAGCGAGGGTGGTATTTGTTGACTTACCAAAATACGCCCGGCCCCCGCATCCAGATTATCCAGTTCTTCCACATGGCAAACCACGCCCTGACAGGCACCGCTTGAGGCAGGAGTTGCACCAGCGAGAAGGGGCTCAATCTGAAGCACAGCCGCCGGGTTTTGAGCGGCAGAGACAGCCGACACATCTTGCGTCACCTTTTCCCAGCGCTGCAGAGGCCGGGATTGCACGATATGGAGAAAACGCTGCTTATCCAGCACCCATTCCACATCTTGTGCCTCACCGAAGGCCTCTTCCAAAAGCCTCGTCTGGGCTGCCACCTGGGCAGCCTCTTTGATGCTGATCGCGGTTTTATTAAGGTCTGTATCTGGAACAGCTTCCATTTGCAGACCCTGCCGATGCATAATCAGCCTCTGCTCCTGGCTACCGCTTTGTACGCTAATGGGTTCTTCTTTTTCCGGAGGAGCAAAAACAAAGCGATCCGGGAGCACTTCACCCTGCACCAGCGGCATCCCCAATCCATATACACTTTGCACCAGCAACTGCTCGTCCGCACCGTCTGCCTTGTCTGTGGTGGTAACGCGGCTATAGGCAACCCCACTTGCCGCGGCATCGACCATGGCCAGCACCAGCACCGCCATGTCAGTCTCCTCATCGGCCAGGCCTGTGTGGATGCGGTACAGGAGGGCCTCGGGTGTATATTTTGAAGCAAGCACTTCCAGGTAGGCGTCGAGAATACCATCCCGTTCCACCGCCAGGGCGGAGTGGTACTGCCCGGCAAAGCTGTGACGACCATCTTCCTGCATGGCGGATGATCGCACCGCAACCAAGGGCGGGGCATCCTCGGGAAAATTAGCAGCCAAGCGGTCATATTCCTCGATAACCGCCTCACCAAGTGCTGCCGGTATTTCCATGCTGCGCACCAGGGTCATGAGTGCACTGGAAGATGTTTCCACACTTGCGCGGGAGCTGATATCCATGCGGGCGAGCAACAAATCCACCGCAGGCCTGAGCTGATTGTGTGCCATCAGCATGGCTGCAGCAGAAATCGTGATGGTAAAACCTGCAGGTACCTCTGCCTGTTGCGCCTGCCTGATTCGCAACAGACTGTGGCTCTTGTTGCCAATCAGGTTCACCTCGTGTAGTTCTTCATGATCAACTACATAGGGAGGGGTTAGGAAGCGCTCGGGTGGTTCCAGCAGCATGCGCGCATAGAAATCGTACTTGATGTAGTATTCGCGCAAAGTGCCGGTACGGCCGGGCTGCATACGTTCCAGGGCGATCAGCATTGCCTGTACGCCTGCACTTAACTTGTTGTAACGTACACGGATGGCGGCAAAATCTTCCCTTTTACCCTGATAGTACAACTCCTCGAACTCAGCCATGAGCTCATGGCATTGGATATCGAATCTGAGCAGTTCCTTGAAGGCGTCGTAGGTGCGCCTGAGCACCGTATCCGGAGCCAGAACACGCAACGACCAGTGTTTGAACAGTGCTCCTACTACCATGTCAGTTTTCTTCTACACGGCGAAAGTGATCATACCCCTGATGCGTCAGGAAGGTTTCGCAACAGGCAACGCCATCCTGCTCAAGCAAACGCAGACCTTCGCCCCTGTCCATAACACCTATGGCGTGTATCTGCACAGAGCAATCATTACCAAGTTCACGCAGTGCAGCGGCTGCCTGAGGCGGCGCGGTGAAAATCAACTCAAAATCTTCACCACCGCGCAGGGCCCAATCAAGCGGATCTGCCCTACATAATCGGGCTGCCTCACGCAAGTTGTCAGAAATGGGTAATTGTTCAGCAAGAATCTGCGCCCCTAATTGCGATGCGCTGCAGATGTGGGCCAAGTCAGTGGCCAAACCGTCGGAGCTGTCCATCATGGCGTGCACCAAACCACTGTTAGCCAGAGCTGCGCCCAACTGCACCCGAGCCGTTGGATTCAAATGTTGGGAGATCAGTTCTGCAAATTGTGGTTCGCGCGCGGAAAAACCTGCCTTAAGCAGCGCCAGTCCTCCGGCTGACAGGCCAAGGAAGCCGCTGACAAAGACTGTATCGCCTTCACGGGCTCTGTCGCGGTACAGAACAGCACTTTCCTCCATTTCGCCAAGTATAGTGATAGTAAAACTAAAACCCCCGGGACTGGCAACGGTATCACCGCCGATGAGACTGCAGTTGTAGTGCTGGCAAGCCTCAAGCAGCCCCTGATTAAAGGCCAGCACCCAGTTGGCGTCAAAACCGGGTGGCAAACCAGCCGAAAGCAGCACCAGAGTGGGGATGCCACCCATGGCGGCGATATCGCTCACATTAACGCTGATCACCTTGCGGCCCAACAGCTCGGGTGGATGAAAACAGCGGTCAAAGTGTACAGCTTCCACCAAGGTATCCATGCTGAGCAATTGAACGCGGCTGCCACACTTTCTGATGACCGCACAATCATCTCCCGGCCCCATAAGCAGGCTGCCCTGGTGCACAGGTGTTTGCCACTGGTGTTGCTGCTGGGCAAGGCTACGGATGTATTCCAATTCGTTCATCGTGTATTCACGAAAGAAACAGGTTGATAGTACCCAAGTGGCAGTTGTAGACAATCTGTCGGCAAAGTGCAAGCAGCTGCATTACCAGCGCTTTGCCCTTGAGCTGAGCCTAAAAGCGGCGCAGCAGGGTCACGGTCAACAGACCCAGAAAGGTAAGAACCAGGGAGCCGCCCACATGGAGGGCAATGGCTGTTGCTGCAAGCCAAATCCGTCCTGTTTGCAGCAGGGCCAGCACTTCGGCAGAAAAAGTGGAAAATGTGGTGAGTCCACCCAGAAAACCGGTGATAAGGAAAAGCCGCCATTCAGGCGATATGGTAGGCATCAAGGCGAAAACGGCTATGACCAGTCCAATCAGGTAGGCACCCAGGTAGTTAGCCAGCAGAGTTCCCAAAGGAATGGCCGGAAAAACCGCGTTGAAGATGCGACCAAGGAACCAGCGCAGGATGGCGCCCAGAGATGCGCCTAAACCAATGGCAGTCAATACTTTGAGCATGGTGGGCCAGACATTACTGTTCCAGCGTATTAATTGGTGCTTTTCAGGTTGGTTTTGGTCACTTTAGGGAATGCCTGTTAAC
>JAAYIE010000044.1 GCA_012744275.1 Desulfobulbaceae bacterium | reverse complement strand
CGGACGCCTATGGAAACGCTTGAGGATGGGAAAAAACTTTGGCAGGATAAAAACCTGAACCAAATCTGACCTGACAGACACCAGAAAAAACTGGTAACTGTCAGGTCAAGTCCTAACTACTACAATTTATCACAGCTGGGCGATGAACTACGGGTGTTTTGTGAAAACCATCAGGCAGGAGTAAATAAGACAGTAGAAATTGTGCCTTTTCCCAACTTAATCCTCAGAACTGATCATACTATTCTGCTGAGGATATTGGTCAATATGGCCATCAACGCCCTTGAGGCCAGCAACGAGCAGGACACAGTCAAGATATGGGTGGAAGAACAGCCTGAGGAGGTTGTATTCAAGGTTTGGAATGCGCAAGTTATCCAGGAAGATGTAGCGCGGCGCATTTTTCAGCGTAATTTCAGCACCAAACAACAGGAGGGAAGAGGGATTGGGACTTTTTCCATGAAAATTTTAGGAGAAAAAATTCTTCATGGCAACGTCGCTTTCACCTCATCCCAGCAGGAAGGAACAACATTCAGCTTCAGACACCCGCGGCAGGTGAAATCCTCCCATGCTGCAGAACTCTTCAAGTGTGCCTAAGATAAAGAGGTGTTGTAACAATCAATCAGCGCAGGCGCAGGTAGGAGGGAACTGCCTGCTTCTCCAGAAATCGTGCGAAATTCTTTTTTATTTTTGGCAGCTTGTAAAACTTGCCCAGCACCTCGTTCTTGTTGGTGCTTTTTGCCAGGCTTGAAGGATTGAAGTAAGCTTTGGCATTATCTACACTTAAAACAAAGGGCGGGCATTCGTCCCGCACCAGAATACTGCTCATCAGGAGCGCACCGGTGCGGTGGTTGCCCTCATGGAAGAGTTGTGGCCAGCTTATCTGCAGAATATATGAGCCCGCTGCCCGTTTCCAGGGTGAGTCTTTCTTGTGCTTTTCTGCCCAGGCGCGCATGTGACTGATGGAAAATTCGCTTTGCTCATAGAAGCGATCGGTGTTGCTGAGAATGTGCTCTTTGAAATCTTTGCGTTTGTTCAGATCGGTGCCGCAGAGTACGATGTTGTTCAGCTCAAGGAAATGGTGCAAACCTTCCGGACGGAGTAAATTGACATCCTTTTTGAGCAGGTAATTAACGTACTCATAACCCTCAAGCATGTTATTGAGGATTTCATCACGCATGGGTTCCCGGTGCATGTCCAGCGCCTCGTTGATGGCTTCAAAGTTGCGCTGAACAGAGAGCAGATAATGATGAACCTGTTCGAGGTTTATCTCGTATTTACTGGACATGCCGCTCCGGCAAAGATGAAGTCAGGGCAGGCTGGCGGCCCATGCAGATACGACCTGCGTACGGTACATTGCAAGCCTTTTCGTCTGTACGTGTACGCATTTGAGTACCAGATCAAAGGAATATTCAGAGATGCAAGGGCAATGCGATGCAGTCGTATGCAGCCATGTGTAGCGGTAGGGGCTGTGGGCATTTCCAGAAGCCGACACAGATAGGAGATTTTGCTGCGGGATCGGAATAGGATGCCTGCATCAGCGTACTTGATCAAGGGCTTGCACCGCCTTCGCGCTCACTGCTTGCGGCAAGGGGGTATAGCCGAGCTGCACCGCGTATTTTTGGCCTTCTTTCAGGCACCAGTCAACAAATTTTTTGATACGCTCGCCTTGCTGCGGGTTCGGATACCGCTGATGCAAAAGCAACCAGGAATAGGAGCTGATGGGATAGGCGCCCGCACCGGCAGGATCCGGAATAAACAGGCGGAGATTGGTTGGCAATTGAGGGGCGTTGTTGGCCAAAGCTGCCATGCCACTTTCCACCGATGGCGGCACATAATGGCCGTCCTTGTTTTCCAGAATAGCCATGGGCAGACCGGCGCGACTGGCCACACCATATTCAACATAGCCGATAGCGCCCCATGAGTGCAGAATACGGTTGGCTACGCCTTCGTTGTAGTTGACTGACATCGAGTTGCCGGGCCAGTCTATCTTTTTGGCCGCCATGAAGCCAGCGTCTTTCCAGCGTGGGCTGATGGCTTGCAAATGGTTGGTAAAGGTCCAGGTTGTACCGGAGGAATCTGCTCGGACAACAGTGGTGATATTCAGGTCGGGAAGCTTTATCTCCGGGTTCAGGGCCGCAATACGTGCATCATCCCATTTCCGGATATTGCCGAGAAAAATATCAACATATACTTTCCGGCTGAGGCGCAGTGGCTTGTCCACATTCGGCAGATTATAGGCCAGTACCACTATGCCGGCGGTTGCTGGAATGAATTGCACACCATGTCTGGCCTGTGCCGCTTCGGTGTCGTTCATGGCCGTGTCACTGGCGCCAAAATCGACTGTTTCTGCGAGGAAACGCTTGATGCCTTCGCCGCTGCCCACTTCAGCGTACGAAATGGTAAATCCGGGAGAGGTGGCGGCAAACTGTTTAATCCAGTGCTGATACAGGGGGGCGGGAAAGGTTGCACCAGCGCCATTCAAGTCAGCTTTTATGGTTGGAGCTGCCCATAAAGAAGTGCAGTACAGCATGGGCAGTACGAGGGCGTACAGGCAAATGGTACGAATCCTGGGTATCATGGCACGAACTCCGGTATCAGAAATAATGGGTCCACTGGCCTAGGCAGGGCTATGGCATCAGGAGAATTCGCCGTGCAGGTACTCCTTGGTCAGCTGTTCTTGCGGGTCTTCAAAAAGCTCCTTGGTTGCCCCCATTTCCACCAGATAACCGGTGCGGCCACCCCTGGAAATATCCACGGCAAAAAAGGCGGTCTGATCGGCCACGCGCATGGCCTGCTGCATGTTGTGGGTTACTATGGCAACGGTAAAGTGTTCCTTCAACTGCACCATTAGTTCTTCTATCTGCCTTGTGGCAATGGGATCGAGCGCGGAGCAGGGTTCGTCCATTAAAAGGATGCGAGGTTCGGTGGCAATAGCCCGTGCAATGCACAAGCGCTGCTGCTGACCGCCGGAAAGCGACAGACCATTATTTTTCAGTTTATCCTTAACTTCGTTCCACAGTGCCGCGCCAACCAGGGCCTTCTCCACTTTTTCATCCATGTTGCCCTTGTAGCGGTTGAGCCGTAGACCAAAGGCTACATTTTCATAGATGGACATGGAAAAGGGGTTGGGTTGCTGAAAGACCATGCCGATATTGCGCCGTACCGCAACCGGATCGACCTTTTTGTCGTAGATGTCAACACCGTGAAAGTGCACTTTGCCCTCGAAACGGAAACCGGGGATAAGGTCATTCATCCGGTTGATGCTCTTAAGCACTGTGCTCTTGCCACAGCCCGAAGGGCCGATGAAGCCTGTAATCTGGTTGCGGGCAATGGGTACGTGACTGTCCCGTACGGCAAGAAAATCGCTGTAAAAGATTTGATCTGCCTGGCAGTCCAGGGCGATTTCTGTGCTATCCAAAGCCGCGTCGTTGGCTACTGGCGTTACCGTTGTATCCATGGGTACATACTCCTGAAGCATGTTGAATTATTCCAATCCGTTCGCAAATTATTTGCTGTGCTGGCATCGGAATCCACGTGGGCATAAACATACGCCTGCGTCGTGTTTCCTTCGTCTTCTTGAGGACATCTTTAATCTGGCGATGGGATTACACATTTTTTCGCCGTCCAATAGCGCGACTGATAATGTTGAGGACGAAGACCAGTAAAACGAGGATTAAAGATGCGGCCCAGGCAAGCTCGATCTGGTTGGGGAAAGGCATGCCCGAATAGTTGTAGATAAGTACTGCCAGGGATGCGGTGGGCTCATTCGGGCGCAACCAGTAGTCGGAGAAGAGCGCGGTAAAAAGCAGCGGCGCGGTTTCGCCGGCAGCGCGGGCAACCGCCAGCACTACCCCGGTGATAATACCAGGGACTGCCACTGGCAGAATAATTTTTAACATGGATTGAGCTGGGGTGCAGCCCATGCCGGCAGCCGCTTCTTTCATTGGCCGTGGCACCATTTTAATGGCTTCCTCAGCGGTGAGCATTACGGTTGGCACCATCAGGATAGAAAGGGCAATACCACCGGCCCAAGCAGAGTAGGAGCCCATAACCAGCACAACTGCCGCATAGGCAAAAACACCGGCCAGAATGGAAGGCAGGCCGCTGAGCACCTTGGCACAAAAACGGGCTACGGTGGAAATCTTGCTGTCAGGCGAGAGTTCAGCCAGGTATATGGCAGCGAGAATACCGAAAGGCACGCTGAGAAGTGAGGCAATGCCCACCATGAAGAGCGTGCCGACAATGGCATTGCCGAAGCCGCCGCCGATATCAAAAGCCGTGGGAGGCAGACCATAGAAAAGTTCCAGGCTGATGCGTTTGCCACCCCGGTAGATTAGCATGATCAGCACGGAAAACAGCGGGATGCAGGCTACAATGGCCATGCAGATGGTAATCGCGCTGAGCACAATGGATTTCAGAGCACGGGGCTCAAAGGGCTGCCGCTCTAGATTGGGCAAATGCATTTCGTTGTCGTTGCGTGTGTGCTGGCCCATGAACTTTTACCTCTTCATGCCTGTCCGGTTAATGATGAGCGCGCCCAGCATATTCACCAGCAGGGTGATGAGTAGGAGTACGCAGGCGGCAAACATAAGCACTGCAATTTCCGTATCACCGGCCTCGGGAAAGTTCAGGGCCAAAAGGGCTGCCAGGGTGTTGGCCGGTGCGAAGACGGACAAGCTGATCTGATTGGAATTACCCACCAGCATGGCTAGGGCCATGGTTTCGCCCAGAGCACGGCCCAATCCCAGTACCAGGGCGCCAAAAATGCCGCCTGCTGCAGTAGGCAACATAACCCTGAGGATGGCCTCCCAGCGGGTGGTACCCATGCCGAAGGCGGCTTCCACGGTTTTGCGGGGAATGGCCCGGAAGGCGTCTTGGGAAATGGCGGCCACAGTGGGCAGGATCATGATGGACAGCACCAGTGCGGCTGGGAACATACCCGGACCGCTTAGGCTGGTGGAGAAAAAGGGAATCCAGCTGAAGTGCGCATTAAGAAAATCGGCAAGCGGACGGATAAGCGGTATGAGTACGAAGATGCCCCACAAACCATAAACAACGCTCGGAATCGCAGCCAAAAGCTCAATTATGCTCCTCAGGATGGTTTCCAACGTGCGGGGCAGAAAATTCTGGGTGAGAAAAATGGCAATAGTTACACCGAAAAAACCGCCCAGGAGCAAGGCCAGCATTGAACTGTACAGGGTGCCCCAAATTTCAGGTAAGATGCCGAAGGTCCTGTTGTTGACATCCCAGGTGGTGCCGGTGAGCAGGCTAAATCCATATTCCTTGACAGCCGGAATAGCCTTACCGCCTATTCTGAAGAGGATGTAGGCCAATAAGAGCACTATACCCCAGGTAAACGCAAGAGTCAGAGCGCGGAAGGCATTGTTGGTAAAAATATCCCCAGCGGAGGGCGGCTTGGAGATGGACTGCGATCGCTGTAAACTAGTGTGTTCAGCCATAAATCTCGTCCATTGCTAAGGAGGTAAATGCGAAATATGCAGTACGGAAAACCCGCGCCTCGGGTGAGGCGCGGGAGATGGCGGGCTTACTGAATAAGTTTGGCTGCTTCTTGAACCTTGGTGATAACTTCAGGCGGCAGTTCGATATAACCAGCCTTGGTGGCGATTTTTTGGCCTTCGCCCAAACCATAGGCGATCATCTGCTGCAAGGCTGCAGCTTTTTTGGGATCATCGTACTTTTTGGAGAAAATCATCCAGGTGTAGGTAACAATGGGATACGCATTGTCAGCTTCGGGATCAGAAACCCATAAAAGCATGTTTTCGGGAAACTCTGCTCCGGCCAAAGCAGCTGGGCCGCCTTCACCGCCAGGAGCAACAAATTTACCTGATTTGTTTTCCAAAAGCGCCATGGGCAGTTTTGACATCTGTGCGAAGCCATACTCAATATAGCCGATAGAGCCCGGAGTCTGAGTAATGGTGGCGGTTACGCCGTCATTCTTGGGCGATTTAACCATTTTGGTCTCACCGGGCCAGTTGACTGAGTTGCCAGAGCCGACTTTTTCCTTGAACTCGGGAGAAATGGCACTCAAATGCTGGGTGAAGACAAAGCTTGTACCAGAGCTATCGGCACGGGTTACTACAGTGATTTCCTGATCAGGCAAGGTTGCGCCGGTATTTGCAGCAGCAATTTTGGGGTCATTCCACTTTTTGATCTTGCCCAAGAAGATATCGATATATACTTCACGTGGCAGCTTTAACTCTGGTACCTCCTTGAGGTTATAAGCCAAAACGACTTCGCCGGCAGTCATGGGTAAGAGTTGTACACCCTGCTTGACGGAAGCGATTTGCTCCTCGCTCATGCCGGAGTCACTGGCAGCAAAATCCACGGTGCCGTTTTGAAAGTCACGTACACCGGCTCCCGAACCTTTAGATTGGTAGTTGATTTGTATGTTCTTATTTACGCGGCCGAAATCTTTGAACCAGGTGGTGTAGAGCGGCGCGGGAAAGCTGGCGCCGGAGCCGGTCAGTCGAACAGTCTCCGCCATAGCGGGCATGCTGAGGCCTGCGATGGCGACGCACAGGGCGCTAGCTTTGAGGATGGACGATAATTTCATGTTTGCCTCCGAAAATGGTTTGCTGAGTTAATTTGAGCTAATGAAAGCACATCAATATCGCAACCGTAGTAGTTCCCAGTTAGACAGATTTTTCGATTGTGTTAGGAATTAGTTAGGAAGTTTGTAACCGAAGAGGTGCAAAGAGCTGTTGAGTGTGCTTTGTTTGCCTTTGGCAGTCGCATGGAGACAAAGGGCCTATGCCATCTCTTGCTCTTACTTGGTACGCGTTACACGTTTTTCTTGGGTTTGGTGTTTTGCATCTGAACAGTTGTCGACAACACCGTGGTGGGGACCTCATAAACCGGGCATTTCCCGGAACCGATTCTTCGATTCTATTTGGCATATACCTGGTTTCAGGTCTGGTTTATCTACGGATGGCAACGGACTAAAAACGGACGTTTCAGGACAACAGGACAAAGAAAAACCCCGTAAATCCTTGGACTCACGGGGCTAATCGGACTTCAGCGAACTGTGCTGAACTATAGTTTGGTGCCGAAGGCGAGACTCGAACTCGCACGACCGTGGGCCACTACCCCCTCAAGATAGCGTGTCTACCAGTTCCACCACTTCGGCAAATTGGAAAGCGTGTTTACTCCTTGCTCTGCTGCTGCG
>JAAYIE010000043.1 GCA_012744275.1 Desulfobulbaceae bacterium | reverse complement strand
TGCCTGGTGAGTTGCACGGACAGGCGTATGTTGCAATTTTTATAATGATATTTCAATATGTTAATTGCAGAGGCAAACAACTTTCGTTGATGAATGCTCACGGATTCAGGTCCTGTTTCTTGCCAAAACAGAATATTTGATGAAAAAGTAGATACTGCCACTAAACTCTGAGAAAAATCCTTCATATCAGAAGGAAACAACCAAAACCAAGCGAAAGGCAATGAAATGAACATCACAAGAAATAGAGCAGGAAGAATGCGCCGTGCTCTGCGATCATAGAAGTTCAGTAAAGAGTATGTTCCCCGCTCTTTTTCTGAGAGAATTATAGTTGTAATAAGATAACCGCTTATTACAAAAAACGCATCGACGCCAACAAATCCGCCACGAAATTGTTCGAAACCAGCGTGGAAGAAGATGACTGGAATTACGGCTATAGCTCTCAAGCCATCAATTTCAGGACGGTACTTCATCGGGTTCCTTTTTTTATTACTAACAATCAATTATGAGGCAACAAAAACGCTTGCAGGGGAAGAGGTTGGGAAATCAGAGCATGGCCTGATTAGCCATGCTCTGATGCAGATCAATATTCAGATCACATTTTACTCAATTCCAGCACAAACAGCTCGCCCTGGGGCGCAACTGTGGTGGTATAACCCTTGGAGGCGGCCAAGCGCTTGACATTTTCCATGGCCGTGCTGTTGTCCACCACCACGCTTACTTGCTGGGCCCCGCGATTGATGGCGTTTAAGGTCTGAATTACCGGTTCCGGGCAGGAAAGCCCGCAGGCATCTATCTTCATTATGCTGCCTCCTCTATTTTTTCACGCATGGCCCAGCCGATCAGCAGGCAGATCACTATACCGATACCAACCGCCCACATGCCCCAGATACTCGGGCCTCCAACCTTGAGCACGCCATCCACCATGGTATCCGGGCCAGCGGCCAGGGCGAAATTGTGGGCAAAGGCTGCACCGGTAATCATTCCTAGCACAAATATGGCGGCATCGCCATCGCCTTCACCGGATAAGATAAGCTGTCTGCCCGGGCATCCACCTGCCAAAACAAAGGCAAGCCCTGCCAGGACCATGCCCAGCAGATTCCAGAGATGATTGCTGTGGGCCACCGGTTGCGCGCTGAAGCCAACATGCACCTGACCCAGAATAAGGTTGGTGGCAAAGGCAGCAACCGTGAGCGCGATAATGCCGCTCATCAGGTGGAGATCTCCTACCAAAAGTACATCTCTGATGGAACCCATGGTACAGAAACGGGTGCGCTGGGCGATAATGCCCACGATAAGGCCAACCGCCAAAGACAGGGCAATGGGCGCGTGCATGGAGCCAGGTCCTTTTTCACTGAAGAAAATCGGGCCGTTGGCGCTGAATTGCGGGGCAAAAAAGAGCAGCAATAATAGGCCCATGGCAAAGAAAGGCATGATCAGGCCTGAGCTGGTATAAGTGGGCCGACTGCGGCCCAGGGTGTAGCCGTGTTTTAAAAACTGATCGCCAATGGCAATGCCGATGGTCAGGCCAATCAGGCCCAAAATGGCGTTGAGATCACCACCAGCCAGGCGCAGCAAAGTACGCCAGGGGCAGCCCAAAAAAACCAGTGCGCCGATCATGGCGCAAAATCCAAGGACAAAGCGCACCAGGGGCGCAGAACCGGTGCGGGCGCGGAAATCTTTGAAAAAAAGTGCTGCCGCAAGCGACCCCAAAATAAAACCTGGAATTTCCGGACGGATGTACTGCACCACTGCAGCCCGGTGCAGGCCGAGCGCACCGGCAATGTCCCGTTCGAAGCAGGCCACGCAGATGCCCATGTTAGCCGGGTTGCCGAATTTTTGCAGAAGCGGCGCTAAAATGCCAATCACAGCGCCAATGAGGATGATGCCCCGGCGGGATGCCAGAAAGCGAGAAACTGGTTGAATAGCCATTCGCAGCCTCCTTGAAGAAGAATAGTCGTCCCCGGTTTCCCGAGGCGATACTTCAGGGGCCTAGCCAAATGAGTGGGCGGGTGTCCTGCGGGAAAGCGGAGAAATGTGCCATACGCCGTACCGGCGCAGCGGTTGGTACCGTCATGCTCACCTGGATTTCATAGGCTCTCCTTTGGGTTGGGGTGTAAGGGAACGGGCAACGCTTAATGAACACGCAGCAGCATAACGAAAAGATGGATTGCTGGCCAGGTTTTGCGTACAGTAGCAGGGTAAAAATCCGTAACTAAGCCTGCATTATTTAACTCTTTTATCAGTCTTCAGCGAAGAGATGCATATCATGCCAACACAAGAACAGTACCCGCAAGACCTTATCCATTTTCTGGCAGCATCACCCACGCCTTTCCATGCCACGAGCTACAGTGCAGACCTGTTGTCCGAGCATGGGTTTATCCGCCTTAAGGAAACAGAAGACTGGGATGAGCTTGGTCCTGGCTCGTATTTTGTTACCCGCAACGATTCGAGTTTGATCGCCTTTACCCTGACGCAAGGAGCAAAAGCATGCCAGGCCCTGCGCATGGCCGGAGCCCACACGGATAGCCCTGGTCTTAAGGTCAAGCCCAATGCTGTGCACAGCCACAACGGCTATGTGCAGCTTGGGGTAGAAATATACGGCGGCGCCTTGCTGGCACCCTGGTTTGATCGAGACTGCTCCCTGGCAGGGCGGGTACTCTGGCAACAAAAAGGAGACGGACAGCTGTATGCCAGCCTGCTTGATTTTTGTCGTCCGCTGCTGGTTATTCCGAGTTTGGCTATCCACTTGGATCCCGAGGTCAACAAGCAGCACAGCATCAATAGGCAGAGCGATATGGTGCCGCTTTTGTCCCTGGGTGATATGCCAGATTTTGCCTCACTCCTCCTGGAGCAGTTGGGCAAACAGTATGCAGGCTTTCCCAGCGATGCCGAGTTACTGGATTTTGATCTTTTTCTCTACGATGTCCAACCACCGGCCAGGTTGGGCCTGCAGGAAGAATTTATTTGCTCTGCCCGTCTGGATAACCTGCTTTCCTGCCATGCTCTGCTGCAGGCACTGGTGCAGGTAAAAGACGGTAAAGATTCGTTCCTGGTACTGAACGACCACGAGGAGGTGGGCAGTGCCTCTGCCAGCGGGGCTCAGGGCAGCTTTGCACAGGATGTGCTCGCACGGCTTTTTTTACCTGAGCAGCGTCGGCAGATCTTGTCGCGTTCTTTGTTTGTGTCTGTGGATAATGCCCATGCCCTGCACCCTAACTTCAGTGCCAAGCACGAGCCGCAGCATGCTCCCTGTATGCAGGGCGGCCCGGTGATTAAAATGAACGCTAATCAACGCTATGCCTCTAATGCTGTAACCGCAGCCCAGTTCATGCTTCTGTGCAAACAGGCAGAGGTACCTTATCAAAAGTTTGTCATGCGCAATGACATGGCCTGTGGCTCCACCATCGGGCCACTGGTAGCAACGGCTCTCGGCGTGGCCACCGTGGATGTGGGCGTACCACAGCTGGCCATGCACTCTGTGCGTGAAACCGCGGCCTGGCTGGATGGCTACTTTATGCTGCAGGCGCTGACAGTGTTTTTTGCAGCAAACGACAGCTTTCTTGTGGCAGCAGCGGCTGGTGCATGATGATGCATGGGCAATACTTACGCATGACCATAACCCGAACAACCAATGTCTGAGGAGTTTTTCTATGAGTGCATCCTTAAATAAACAGCTGGCCACCGCGACCGTACTGTGGCAGCTCAATGGTCTCTATGAACCCGGCAATGCCTCAGCGCGGGAACAGGATATGGCCTGGTGCCGGACAGAGGCGCAGGAACTTGCTACTGCTTATCAGGGGCGGGTGGCTGCTCTGGCTGCAGGCGAATTAAGGGAGCTGATACAGCGCCTAGAAATGCTCGACGAAAGGCTGGGCCGTTTGGAATCCTATGCCTTTTTAAATTTCATCACCCAAACGGGTAATGCTGTGGCCTCGGCCCTGCTGCAACAGGCGGAGGAACTGGCCGCTGAGCTGGGCCGTTACACGGTCTTTTTCCGGGTGGAATGGAACCAGCTTGATGCAGCCGCAGCCGCCCGCCTGCTCCAAGCACCGGAAGTAGCCCCATATCAGCATTATTTGCACACTCTGCGCAGTCAGGCTCCGCATCAGCTCAGCCTTAAAGAAGAGGAACTGTTGCAGGAACTCGGCCCAATTGGTCGCAGTTCCTGGAACCTGCTCTTTGAAAAGGTGATGGGACAGATGCGTTTTGGTGAGCAGGGCAGAAGCGAGGAAGAGGTGCTCAGCGATTTATACCGGTCGGAGCGCTCTGTCCGCGCGCAGGCTGCCAAAGACCTGACTGAAGGGCTGCGCTGCCATCTGCATATTCTCACCCATATTTTCAACACCCTGGCCCAGGAAAAAATGATCCTGGACCGGCTGCGCCGCTATCCCTCGTGGATTAGCGCCATGAATCTGCATAACGAGCTGCGGCCGGAGACCGTGGAGATTTTGGTGGGAACGGTCTGCTCCAACTACAGCATTGTGCACCGATATTACCATATGAAGCGTTCTCTGTTAGATTTGGAAACGCTCTACGATTATGACCGCTATGCCCCCCTGTCCCAGGGTGGTATGCAGGAGGAAAGCCTGATTTCCTGGACGGATTGTCGGGAGCTGGTACTGCAGGCCTTCGCCGATTTTTCACCGGACATGGCTGCCATTGCACAAGCATTTTTTGAGGAAGATCGCATCCATGCTCCGCTTTTGCCAGGCAAGCGGGGCGGGGCTTTTGCCCATCCCACTGTGCCTTCGGCCCGTCCCTATATTCTGGTAAACTACACCGGTCGCAGGCAGGATGTTTTTACCGTGGCGCATGAACTCGGGCACGGGGTGCACCAGGTGCTGGCTGCCGAACAAGGCCTCTACAACAGCGAAACACCGCTGGTTCTGGCTGAAACCGCTTCTGTTTTCGCCGAAATGTTGGTCTTCAAGGCCATGCTTGCGCGCATCGATTCGCTGGAACAGCGGCGTGCACTCCTCTGCCAAAAACTGGAATCTATTTTTGCCACTGTCTTTCGGCAGGTGGCCATGAATCGTTTTGAAAAGGCCATGCACGAAGGGAGGCGCAACTGTGGTGAACTCTCGGCCGAACAGCTCTCCTCTTTTTGGCTGGAGTCTCAGAAGGCCATGTTTGCGGATTCGGTGCAGCTTAGTGAAAACTATCGGCTCTGGTGGGCCTATATTCCGCATTTCCTGGCCACGCCCGGCTATGTGTATGCCTACGCCTTTGGCGAGTTGCTGGTACTGGCCCTGTATGCCCGCTATGAACGCCAGGGGTCAGGCTTTGCCACTGCATATCTGCAACTGCTGGCCGCCGGCGGCAGCGCCGACCCGTATAGCTTGCTGGCACCATTCGACGTACACCTTGATGATCCGGCGTTTTGGCAGGAAGGTTTAGGTCTGGTTGAAAAGCTCCTGCAGGAGGCGGAACGGACACAGGGTACAACGGCTTGACATAAAATGCCCTTCAGTTTGAGAAGATAAATCTGTCCTCTCTCCTTTTTCTTTGATTTTTGCAATTTTTTTCCAGAAGATAAGAACAAGAAAATAAAAAAGGATTGTCGGGCATGAACGCGACAGGCGTGAACAGCACGTGCTGGGCGTGTGTTGCGGGTTTACTTGCAGATGGTGACCGGTGTTTCGCATGCCTTCATCACTCATCACTGGAAGCAGAGATTGCGCCATATTTTCTCACCTCCTGACATGTCTTTATTGAATAACAGACTATGAAAACAGCCGCACAAAGGATAGATGGTTTCTCCATTGATAATATATTGCAAATATTTTCTATGGAAAAAAAATCACAAACCCTGCAGGTTTCCAAGGAAGAACAGGTTGGTCTGCTTGATATCAACCAGGGTGAACTGGTGCACGCCCAGTTGGTAGAGCTTACTGGCATGGATGCTGCCATGGAAATCCTTGCCTGGGACGATGTACTTATAGAAGTTTTGCCCCTTAGGACGATTACGCCCAGCATCACCAGTCCGCTCATCAATATCCTGCTTGAGGTTTCCAAACTCAAGGATGAGCGTAAAAGTGCCCGGGAAGAATCCGGTGAAGATCTGCTGCAGTCAGCCATTGAGATGGCGGAGCGCCAACAGTACAAGCAGGCGCACAAGGAATTGACCGCCTTTTTGAAAAAGAAAAGGGATAGTGTTTTAGGCTGGATCTGGTTTGCGCGTATTCAGGGGAATGTGGACATTATCCGTAAGGCCCTGAACATGGCAGCAGGTATTGATGCAGGAGATCAACTCCTGCAGGAAGAACTGCGCAAGTTTACCTTGGCCTTGCCGACTTTGCACGGTGGTGCCGCCAAAAAATGCTATTTTTGCTGGACACCACTCGCTAAAAATGCAGTTTCATGCCTGCATTGCAGGGGGTATTTGACTATATCTGCCGAGTCCCTGCGGCATCTCGGTGAGATGGATGCAGAGGTGGCTGCCCAGGCCCAGGAGCGCTATCTGCGTATTATTAAAAAATTTCCACGGAGCCTGACCGCTGTCTATTGCCTGGCGCTTATCCAGATGAACCGCAGCAATCTGAAGGAGGCTTTGGTTTACCTGGACAAGGCAACCAAGATGGCGCCGGAGCGGGCGCTCTTTTCCAGCCAACTTACCATGTTGCTTGATCATCTAGCCCACCATTCCCAGGAAAAGGGTGATGATGGCAACACAGCCGGGGCTGTGGCGGCGGTTGGGGTGGAGAAGGCAGCATCACACGCCAGCCAGAAAACCGTTCTGGTCGTGGAAGACAGTGCCACCACCCGTAAGGTTATTGCCATTACCCTGACCAGAAAAGGCTATAAGGTGATTGAGGCGGGTGACGGCCTGGAGGCTTTGAGCAAGATTAGCGAGGAGCGACCGGATTTGATTATGCTGGATGTTATTCTACCGAAGATGGACGGCTACAAGATTTTATCAATCATTAAAGGAAATGAAGAATTCAAGGATATTCCCGTGATTATGCTGACCAGCAGGGATGGATTCATTGACAAGATGAAGGGCAGGGTAGCTGGCTCCTCCGCTTATCTCACCAAACCCTTTGATCCGGAAAAGATGATTCAAGAAATTGAAAAACACATTTAAGGATGGGGATTCAGGCCCCTTGTTCGAGCCGATGCAAGGAGAGTTGGTATGGAAAAAGGAAAGATTCTTGTAGTTGATGACAGCCCTACTCAAAGAAATTTAATACGCGTTCCCTTTGAAGAGAACGGCTTTGAGGTAATTACTGCTGCCGATGGTGAGGAGGCCGTTGCTCTGGTGGGAACGGAAAACCTGAAACTGGTGATAATGGATGTCATCATGCCGAACTTGAATGGTTTTCAGGCCTGCAAGAAAATCAAAGAACTCAAAAAAAATTTACCCGTCATTCTGCTGACTGCAAAAGATCAGAAAAGTGATGAATTCTGGGGGCGGCGCCAGGGTGCTGACCAGTACATGATCAAGCCGTTTGATAGCCAGGAACTGTATGACAATGCAGTTTTGCTAATGGCCCTGCATTGAGCACGGCATCAGATCTGTAAGGAGGAGGGATGGCGGAATGACATCCATCAACTCACAACCTGCTACCGGTTCCCAGGGAATCAGCCTGCTGGCCCTGTTGGACTCCATTGAACGTGAAACTGCATCGGCGCTACAACTGGATATCGAACGCCTCCGAGAGCGTTATGTCAAAAATCAGCAGGTACGAGCCCTGCATATTTCCTTTGTCGTGGGTTGGCACGAAATGGCGTTGCCGGTCAATTCCATGCAAGAGGTCGGTGATATGCCGACCATTACCCCTCTGCCGCACCTGCCATCTTGGATAAGGGGTATTGTGCAGATTCGTGGCGAGATTCTCTCTGTGGTTGATTTTCAACTGCTTTTTCGGTTGCGACAGGAGAGACGTGGCGCTCTTAAAAAATCGTACATTCTCTTCAGTCTGGATGGCTTCAAATGTTGTCTCTCTGTAAACCGGATTACCGGCATCCTCAACGTAGATGGACAGCGTGGCCGTCTTGATGCCTGCTCTGCGGAGGAGCAGACCGCCTGCCCTGAACTGCTTGAATTTATAAAAGGGGTACAGGTGCAGGATGCACGCCGCATCTTTATTTTGGACGGCCCTGCTTTGGCGCATACCCCAAAGATTAGGCAATGGCGTTAACTTGAGCGGAACAGCGGACAGGTTTGGTATGGCCGCCTGTTGCGGAGATTGAACGGATGGCGCAGCCGCACAACGATATCTATCTGGACTTCGTGGATGAGGTGCAGAGTTATATTCCCATTATCCAAAACGGTATTGGTGAGTTGCGGGTTCATCCCGATAACAGGCCAGTCTTGGATGAAATTCACCGGTTGGTGCATAGCATCCGCGGCGCGGCAGGCATGCTGGGCATCACCGGACTCGCACAACTGGCTGGAAGCCTGGAAGAGGCACTTGAACATGTACAAACGGGCGGGATGACCCTGGATGATGCCATGTTCAACGCCATGAACCGCACTACCGATGTGGTAGAGCAGTACTGCCATGCGATTCAGGCAGCGGAGTCACTGGATAATGCTGACCTTACGGCAGCGTCCGAACAGATATGTGCACAAATTAGTGGTATTCCCGTTGTGCCATGCCAGAAGAAGGAGCCTGATTTTGCTCTCGCAGCGACCGCAGGCTTTGAGCTTGATGAAGAGTTGCTCGACCAGATGGAAACTATTGTGCGCAATCCCGATGCCTATGATGCTGCTCTGGTGGAAGAAGCTCTCGCCTTCTTACAGGAGCACATTGACGCATTACCTGTAAGGCGGCCTGAGCTTGTGCAGGAAGAGAACGAGTCGATCCCGGAATCTGCATCCATGTCGGTGTCGCTGTTCAGTGAAGAAGAACAGCAAATGCTCCGTGAAGGATTCATGGAGGAGGCTGACGAGCATCTGCAGGAACTGAGTCGCTCCCTGCAGAATCTGGAAAGCAGGGTGGAACAACCAGCTTCCATAGATGAACATCACAGGCAGGAGGTGGGCACTATCCGCCGGGCAGTGCATACCATCAAAGGTGCTGCTGCGGTAGTCGGCATGAATGATATCTCCAGCTATGCCCACCAGGTGGAGGATTTCCTCGACTGGCTGTTTGAAAAGGCGCAGGTCATCAAGGTGGAAACCATTGCCGTGCTTGCAGCATCCCTGGATCTGCTGAGTACGGTTATCGAGGCTCCCAACTCTGTTGACGAAGCTCGCAAACAGGAGATTTATGCCCGCCTGCAGATCCTGATCCAGGAGGCAGGCCCAGCTGCAGATTCTGAGCCTGAGGCAGTTGAGGTTGCAGAACAGATGCTTCACGAAGATGCAATCTTGGATGCGGCTGACTTACTGATGGCAGAAAGTGACCCCCTCCTTTCTCCTGATTTTAACGGGGAAGTTGCAGTAATCGATGGCCTGTTGGCCGAACTGGCTGCGGAGCCTGAACCGGCCGATCGGGAACTGACAGTTATTTGCCAAAATTTTACTGAGGAGGCAGAGCTGCAGCTGGAAAACATACACCAGTCCATGGAGTTTCTGGCAGGCAGCGTTTCCCATAAAGTATCGCTGGCCGATGAGGCGGCCCATGAAGCAGCAAGGATGAGTACGTTGGTGCTGCAACTGCGCAAGGGGGCATTGGCACTTGGTAATGATGGGGTCAGCACCTATGCCCACACCATAGCCGAGTTTTTGCAATGGTTATATGAGGAAGCCGTATTTGTCAGCCCAGCACTCATTAACGTCTTGGCCGATGCTATAGATGTGCTGGATCAGTTGGTGCACAATCCGGACATGGTAGACAGGGAACAGGTTGAAGGGATTTACGCAAGCCTTGCATCAGCCAAGCTCGCTGCCAGCCAAACGGAGGCAGGGGCGGCAGCCGAAGGGCCTGCCCTGATAGAGCAAGGTGAAGAGCTGACGTCAGTGGATCAGACAGATACCGCCCTAGTGGCTGCCCCTGCTGCAGATGGATCTGCTGGTGCGCCTGTCGATGCCATTGCGATTGACACCTCAGTCGACAAGGAACTTTCGCAATCAGTGGCTGCAGCAGAACAGAAAGGCGCTGTTGCCGAACGGACATCCGATCCTGCCACGGTCCAACCCATCGCAGCAGATGCGACCAAGACCATTCGTATCCACCAGAATCAGCTGGACAGCCTTATCAATCTGGCCAACGATCTTTTGGTCGGTGTGAGTGGTTTTGACCAGAACATGGGGCTTTTTAATGCAGCCCTGGAAGAGCTTGATCTGACGGTGCGCAAGCTCAAGGATATTGCCCTTGAGCTTGAAACCAAATTTGAAGTCAAGGCACTTGATCAGCTTTCTTACCATTTAGAACGCATCGACCAGGCGCGCCATGGGATTCAGCTGAGTACTGGCTTTGCCGAATTTGATTCCATGGAGCTGGATCGCTATACCCAGCTCAACCTGATCATTCGTACACTCAATGAATCGACCATTGACGTGGCCGCAATCCACACCAATCTGGAGAGCGTTTACAGCGGTATTGGCGGTGATATCAACCGTCAGTACCGGGTGGTCCGGGAAATGCAAGCACAGATGATGAGGGCCAGATTGAGCCCCATGTCCCTTTTGACACCTAGGCTGAGCCGCACCATGCGCGATGTGGCTGCCAAACTGAAAAAACGCGTGCGCCTGGTCATGGAAGGTGACACGGTTGAGCTAGACCGGGTGATCTGGGAAAAATTGGCAGATCCATTTATGCATCTGGTGCGTAACTCAGTGCACCACGGTATAGAAAGCCCGGAAGCACGGGCCGCCACCAACAAACCAGCCATTGCCACCATCCGCATTGCGGGCCGTCGCGAAGGCAACCACGTTGTGGTGCATTACAGCGATGACGGCCGGGGCTTGAATTTTGAGTCAATTCGTAACCGGGCCAGGCAGGATTTGGGCGCCGGGGTAGAGCTGCTGGATGAGCAACAGCTTACAGAACTGATTTTTACCCCCGGTTTCAGTACACAAAGAGAAATCACACAGATATCCGGCCGTGGTGTGGGCATGGATGTGGTCAGACAGAGCGTTCAGGACCTCCAGGGCTCCATCACAGTGGCCAGCCAGCAGGGTGAAGGCACCAGTTTCACCATTCGGGTGCCCTTGACTCTGGGCGTGGTGCGTGCGCTGCTGGTTGATTTGCACGGAGTCACCTATGGTGTCGCGCTGAGTGACATTCAAGACATCCACCGCATAGGGCGCACGGATATTGCCGAGGACCGGCAAACCTTCAATCACGGCGGAGACGCTCTACCCCTGTACAGCCTGCCTCTTCTTCTGGGGCGCGAGGAGAGTGAAGAAGAAAAGGCTGACCCGCAGCCACTGCTTTTTATGACCAAAGTGGAGGGAGGAGAGGTCGGTGTCCTGCTTCCGCGTATTGCCGGTCAGAAAGAGGTGGTATTCAAAGGATTAGGCAGCCACTTGCGCACAGTTATCGGTGTAGCGGGAGCGGCAGTCATGGGTGATGGCAGTGTCATCCCGCTTTTAAACATGGCTGAACTCATCGGTGCATACCTGCAGCAGTATCAACCCGAAACGCGGCTGGAAGAACCTGTCAGGCCAAAATCTTTGACCATCATGATCGTGGATGATTCCATTTCCATCCGCAGGGTCATGAGTCGCCTGGTTACCAACCATGGTTGGATAGCGGTTGAGGCTAAGGATGGCCAAGATGCCTTAGAACGGCTGGATACAACTCAGCCCGACTGTATTCTGCTGGATATAGAAATGCCCAGAATGAATGGTTTTGAGTTCCTTGCCCTCAAGGGCAACCTGGCAGAATACAAAGATATTCCAGTGATCATGCTGACCTCGCGCAGCTCAGATAAGCATCGGAACAAGGCCATGGAACTGGGGGCGTCGGCTTTCCTGAATAAACCCACCAGGGATGAGGAATTTGTCGATGCAGTCCTACGCCTGACAGGCCATCGAAGAACCGGCCTGAATGAACGACAGAGGGAGATGAACCTGTGAAAGAGATCTTCCTCTCGCAACTGTGCGGATATTGGTATCTTTTTACTGTTGACCAAGTGCAGCTGGTTCTGCCCCTGGCCGAGGCCCCTGTGCCCTTCAACAGAGCTGACAGAATCTGGCTGCAGACATCGGATGGCAAGACTGCCGAGCTGTGTCCGTTGAGCCTGCTCTTCTCTTGGGGCGCACATCAGGCTGTCGTACACGATCACTTCCTGCTGTTGCACCACGGCGAACGCCTTCTTGCCCTGCCCATGCAAGGCAGCGGTTATTATGGTTCAGCCAGGATAGAAACAATGCGGCCACTGCCGCCAGCCTTCTCTGCCTTGAGCCGCCAGATGATCCCAGCTCTGCTCGTCAATGGGAGAGAGGTTTTTATGCAAATCGATCTGGGTACATTGGTGCAGGCAATGGATAAGATTGCCTATCTGCGCAAGCAAAAACAGTTGCTTGTGCGGCAGGAGCAGGGAGTAAAGGGAGGAGCGCATGCAGAATAAAACAACAGCATTGCAGCAACGCTTTTTTCTGCTTCCCCTTGCAATCGACACGAATGGGGACGAACCGTGGTACTGCCTGTTCGCCCAGATCCAGGTCGTGGGAGTACTGGGCAGGAGAACAATCTATCCTGTGCCGTTTAGCCCAGGCTATCTGAAAGGTTGTATTGAGTGGCAGGACAGCGTGGTGCCGGTCATTGATGTGGACCTGCTCTGTGGCGGGAAGGAGAAAAACCCGCGGACACCGTTACGCCAATTACTCCTGGTCCGTACCGGTCAGATAGATGCAGTAAGTGGCGAACCCCTCAAGCTGGCCCTTAAGTGCACCAGTACGGTATCCACGTTCAAGCCCAGTGTCCACGATAATGGGCAGATAGTGGCAGAAAATGAAGTGCCGCCCGCTCTTGCCGCTCAGGACTTATCACGAGGTTATTTCCGCCTCAGGAACTATCGTGTCATGCTTTTGGATTTGGATGGCATTGTTCAAGGAAAGAGTGAGTCCACAAAACGGGTGGGAGGCGACGATGGGATGTTTTTGCATGGCAGTGATGGCTAGGAGCTTGTGCTGTGAGACTGCTGGAGATAGGGACAGAAATTGGGAATGCATGCGCATGTACGGTTTAGTCATAGAGGAGACGTGAATGGTACTGGATGCTAGCATCAAGAAAAGCGGCAAATCAGGCAGGTTATGTTGTAATTAGTTGAAAAATCGATGTAACGACCGATGCGAATAGATATTTTGAATTTTAAAGCACGATGTAGGGAGGCAAAATGGAAGAGCAGGTGAAAGCAGGTAGCCGTAAATCTCTTCTTGCCCGGATTACCGGAAGCCTTAGGATCCGAGGTAAGATCATACTCGGTTTTGTTACCATTCTGCTTTTAACGGTGATTATTTCAGCCGTTGCTCTGGTTGGGCAACAATATAACATCAGTACTGTCAACGAGATGCTCAATGTTCACAACAGGATTGCTCAGCTCAGCCTGTCAGTGCAGACCGATGTTGACAACATGTTCCTGCAGGATGCGGCATTTCGTTTGAACTACGCTACCCAGGGCTTGCAGGAGGCAAAGAAAGAATATTTCCCGAAATTTTTCGAGGCCGAGGCCCTTGCCCAGGAAAAAATCATTACCATGTCCACTTTGATGCAGAACCAGCAGGACAGGGAATTGATCCAAGAGGTACTGGAGATAATAAATTCTTTCTCTGCGAGTTTTCTTTATGCCGCAAACAGTCTGGACCAGAAATTTGATCATGAGATCGGCCTGTTGGCCAGGTTGGCTCAGGCCTTAAAAGAGATTGAAGATTTCGTTGAAGCCCCAGGCACGCCAATCGAGGCTGCCCTGCTTTTCCGCCATTTAGAAAGCCTATACACTCAATATTTGGCCAATCCATCCCCCCAGGTTACCGCGGGAGCAGCCAAGGCAATCAACAAATTCAAAGAGGGTATCGGCCCTCTGATCCAGGGCAAACAGCAAATTGATCTCACGCAGTACATTGATGCATTTGCTAACCTTTTCGATGGTCTCCTTAAAGCCGACGAGGATATCAACTTGCAGATTGCGGCCTACAAGCAGGTTGCCTCCCAGGTTTCCCCGATTTTGAACACCATGCATGGCAGAGCCCTTGCCAACCAGAGCCAATTTGCCGATCGCCTCGCCAATACCACCCAAGCCGTACAGTATGCTGTGCTCGGTGTAAGTATCCTGGCCTTGCTGCTTGGCCTGTTGCTTGCCTGGGTCATTTCGCGTGGTCTGACGGGTCAGGTTGACAAAATCATGGATCTGCTCAGTGAGATCGGTATTGGTCACTTCGGCGCCAGAGCCGAAGTGACCAGCCAGGATGAGTTAGGTGAAATGGCGGTCTCCCTGAACACCATGCTTGACAGCATGACAATGCTCATTTTGTCACAGGATGAGCGGGACAAAGAGCAGGAATCATTCATGAAGCTGATGATGGAAATTAGTGAGCTGACCGAAGGTAACCTGACCGTGCGTGCCAAGGTGACAGAAGATAAAACCGGTGCTCTTGCTGACTCCTTTAATACCATGGCTGAGCAGTTTGGCGGTATTGTTCGTCAGGTAAAGGGGGCAGCCAGCGCTGTTGAAGAAACCGCAGCTGATGTATCCAAATTGACATCCGAGCTTGCGGTTCGCAGTATTGAGCAGAATAATCAGGTTAATGACACCATTGAATCGATTAACAGCATTGCTGAGTCTATTCGTGAGGTATCTCAGAACGCTTCCCGGTCCGCGGAAGTATCCCTGGCTTCCCGGATGAACGCACGTGAAGGTGCTGAGGCGGTAGAGCAGACCAACCGCGCCATGGATGAAATCCGTGAGCAGATCAACGAAACTGCCCGTTCGATCAAGCGCCTGAGCGAGAATTCTATGGAAATTGGTAATGTTGTTGAAATCATCAATAATATCGCCGATAGAACCTCCATTTTAGCGTTGAACGCTTCGATTCAGGCTGCTATGGCCGGTGAGGCCGGGTTCGGCTTTGCAGTTGTTGCCGAGGAAGTTCAGCGTCTGGCTGAAAGCTCCAGCAACTCCACTAAACAGATTGATACCCTGATTAAAAGCATCCAAGCGGAAATCAAAGATGTGGGTAACCGTATGGATGAAAGTATCAGCAAGGTGGTACAGGGTTCACAACTGGCAGACGGAGCCTATGCCAAGCTGCAGGAAATCGAGTCGGTTTCCAATCAACTGGCGGATCTGATCGAGTCGATTACCCGCTCTGCTGCTGATCAGGTGCAGCGTTCTGAACATGTTGTCGAGAGTATGATGGCAGTGGGTGAAGTCAGTACCAATACTGCTCACAGCACGCAGAAGACAGATAACCTCATGTCCGTTCTGAATAATACCGCACGTCAACTGCGCGAGGCAGTGGATGCCTTCAAGATTGAGACCGCATAAGATCTTTGAATGTTCGGGTGATGCAGCCTTTTTTGTGCCTTTATTTGTAGTAGCCACAACTTGATCTGACAGTGACCAGCTTTTTCTGGTGCCTGCCAGATCAAATTTGAGCCAGGTTTGTATCCTGCCAAAGCTTCTCCATCCTCAAGAGTTTTCATAGGCGTTCTGCCGCAACAGATTTTCTCTTGATGGGCGCTTGCCGATGACAGCCTCTTTGATCCCCACCGTTTGTTATCTGCAAGCTGGAGCGACTCGCCTCAAGGTGCACAAGCTACGAGCCGCGTTGCAGGACATACATGGCGGGTAGAAAAAATAGGACGATGCCGCCAATGGTGGGCCAACTGGGTAACGTGCCGTGAAGACCCCACTCAAGCAAAAGGATGAGGGCAGGATAGGTAAAGGAATAGGCTGCCACCCTGGTAGGACCTAGAAACAGGGTAGCCCACTGGGTGAGGTAAAAGGTGATGATGGTGGTGAATATGGCCAAATATATGATGCCATAGATCACGACTGCAGGTGGGTTCTGCAACTGTGTCAGCAGATGCAGTTGTGGTGCGCACAGGATAAGCAGCCAGCACGTGCCTGTAATGAGGATCCACTGGGTCATCAACAGCATGGGCTCTCCCCGGTGCAGCAGCTTGACCAGCGGAGTATAGGCGGCCATAAACAGGCAGCCAATAAAAAATACCCAATCTCCACGGGAGAGTTGCAGGGCCAGTAAACGTTGTGGTTCTCCTTCACATAAGACCCAGAGCGCCCCGAGCATGGCCAAGAGAAGAGCGACAAGGCGCCGCCCCTCGAGCCGTTCTCCTAAAAACAGCCGGCTGTATATACCTGATATCCCTGGAACAACGGTGAAAATTACCGCGGTGTTAAGTGGACTGGTGCTACGCAGGGCAATAAACATGAGCCAGAAAAAGCCGACCAGTGTGACGCTGATCAGGCTGTAGCGGAAAAAATCTCGCGGTTTGGGAATGATGATTTTGCCCTGCAAACGTGCCATGGCCAGGAAAAGCGCAGTGGCAAAGATAAAACGGCAGCAGGTTAGGAGAAGTGGGTCGAGATGGGGAGTGATGGTTTTGGCCACGGAAAACGAGGTAGAAACCAGAAAGGCCGAACAGAGCATGGCCCCGTGTAGGAGCAGGGGGCGCGGCTGCCGGTCCGGTTCAGTACTCATTGCAGGAGCGGGCGCAGGGCTTCATGGATAAGGCCATTACTGGCGAGTATTTCGGGGATAAAGGGCGAATAGGTCTCACCATTCATTTTGGTAACTTTTCCGCCCGCTTCGGTTACCAGGAGCCACCCGGCAGCAGTATCCCAGGGATTGAGCTGGATTTCGTAGTAGGCATCCAGGCGACCACAGGCAACGTAGGCGAGGTCAATGGCAGCGGCACCGCCCCGACGAACATCCCGCGCATGGCTTAAAACCTGCTCCAGATTTCGCATTATGCCCGGCAGTTTGGCTTTTCGCTCATAGGGGAACCCCGTGGCCACCAGCGCCTCAATGAGTGTGTCGGTTTTTGTGGTAACAACGGACTCGCCGTTGAGTCTGGTCCCACCGCCAACCATGGCCGTAAAAAGTTCATTCAGCATGGGGACGTACACCACACCCACCAGGGGATGGCCCTGCTGCAGCAAGGCGATGGAAACTGCAAAAAATGGATAGCCATGGGCAAAGTTGGTGGTGCCATCCAGCGGATCAACTACCCACATGGTGCCTGTCTGATTCAGTCCGTGGGAGTCATCCTGCTCCTCTGCCATGATGGCAAAATTAGGTGTTTTTTGACGAAGAATTGTCGTGACGACCCGTTCTGAGGCCAGATCAGCTTCTGTTACCAGGTTGACCGCGCCTTTTTTGCTGATATCATGGGGCTTCCCATAGCGCTGCCGCAGTATCTGCCCGCCGCTGCGAGCAGCTTCGATGGCAATCGCCAACAGCTTGTCCAATGTTTTTTTGTCTGACGGATCAATAAAGACTGACTTGTTTTGTGCGGACATAACTAGGTGTAATCAAGATTTTTTTGAATATTCCGCAGGCATGCTCAGAGTTCAAGCTCATTGGCAATACCCTGCATGGCGGTGAGTGCCAGGGCAAGGAAGTCGTCTACCTCTAGGCTACAGTGCACGCATTCGGCAATAATATCCCTGTTAGCACCGCGGGCAAAGGCGCTTTCACGAAATCGCTTACGCACCGATTTAATTTTAACGGATGCGAGCCGTTTGTCAGGCCGTACCAGCGCGCTGGCGATAATCAGACCTGTTACCGTTTCTCCAGCGGCAAGCCCATGCTGCAAGGGAGTTGTGCGTTTGTCTGCATGGGCATTTTCGTTGTGCAGGCGGATGGCCTCAATGATGTCGGCATGTACTCCCCGCGCCTGCAAGACTTCCACAGTGTGGTGGGTATGCACATGTAAATCCGGATGCGTCTCGGCATCAAGGTCGTGGAGGAGGCCGCACAGACCCCACAGTTCTTGATCCTGGCCGAGGGTACGAGCCAACGCCCTGAGCACTGCTTCGCTGGCAAGGCAGTGCTTGCGCAGGTTGGCATTGGTAATGTGTGACTGCATCAGTTCCAGTGCTTCAGCCCTGTTTATGCCATATTCTGTCTGCATAGGTTACTCCTTATCTTGCCAGAGGGCCAGAGCAGCCCGGTATATGCGGGTGCGAGGCAAACCCAGTTCTGCAGCTGTTTCGCTGACAGCCTCCTTTAGAGTACTACCGAGCTCATCTTTATGCCAGCGTAGTATGGCGGTAATATCCTGTGGCCGTTCCCCGGCCGAAACCTGATCGCAACCGGCTACCACCAGCACCAGTTCACCCTTGACCCCGTGCTCAACCCGCATGCACAGCTGACTCAGGCTGCCAGACAGATGTTCCTCATGCAGTTTGGTCAATTCCCGGAAAAGCAGGGCCGGTCGGTCGCCGAAAATCTGCAGCATATCCTGCAGGCAGACGTGAATACGGTGTGGGGCTTCATAAAAAATAAGGGGGCAGCTGTAGTTGAGGAGACTACGCAATGCCTGTTGCCGCGCCTTGGTTGTGGCCGGCAGGAATGCACCGAAATAAAAGGTGCTCTCGCCCAAGCCAGCTAGGGCAAGCGCGGTGGTCAGCGCACTTGCTCCTGGAATTGCGGTCAGCGGGATACCGGCAGCGCGTACCAGTCGCACAAGGACCGACCCAGGGTCGGAAAGGGCGGGGGTGCCTGCGTCGGTAATCAGGGCAATATCCTTGCCCGCCTGCAGCATGCCGAGTATCTGGTCGGCCCGCTGCTGCTCCTTTTCCCGATAGTAGCTGATGAGCGGTGTGGCAATACCATAGTAGCTGCAAAGTTTGCGGCTGTGACGTGTATCCTCGCAGGCAATTAAATCCACCTTACGCAGCACCTCCAGTGCGCGAAAACTCAAGTCCGCCAGGTTGCCGATGGGTGTGGCAACAAGATACAAGGTGCCTGTTCGGATGTCGGCATTTGGTGCGGTGTGCTCGCGCGCGTGATTAACCATACGATGATCTGTACGGACAGATGCGGTCTGTCATGATAGTGCGATCCGTTTGTCTGCGGGTAGGTCAGGATTGGGGCGGTAGAGCAGGAAAACCTTGCCGATCTGCTGTACCAGAGCAGATGCCGTCAGCCGAGCTAGTTCCATTGCCGCCTCACCCCGTTCAACCGGCACATTTTGGCCTATTTTGACCTTGACCAACTCATGACTTTTCAATGCTGCTGTCGTGGAATTAATCAGGTTTTCGCTTATTCCTTCCTTACCGATCTGGATAACCGGATTGAGGTGATGGCCGCGTGCACGCAGTGTTCTTTTTTGAGCGCCGGAAAGGTCGAGTGGGATCTTGGTATCGTGTGTCATGATTGTGGTGTTGGTTAGGATCTAACTTACCAGCGTGCTGATGATACGGTAGCCGCCCAAGAAAGTACCCAAAGAAGACCCGAGCGAACTGAAGAGGAAGATGAGAAAAATACGTAAAAGCCTGTTGCGCCACCAACCTGAAAAAGAGCTGATATCATGTTGTATCTGTTCAAATTCCCGTACAATCGGCGGGCACATAAGCACTTGTACAAAGGCGCAGACATAGCCGACCCCGATCAGGGGAGTTAGGCTGGTAAAGGGTGCGCCAAAAAAGGCGGTGGCAACAGTGACAGGATGCGCTCCGGCAAGCACCGAACCCAAGGCCGAGGGGATACCGTTGATCAGCACCCAGTACAGTGCATTGGTGTTGAATTGCTCAGCCCCGTGGCGGAACCCTATGGCAACTAGGGAGAGAACTATAACCAGTGGAATCAGCCAGGCAAGAGCCTTCCAGAGGTCGGACACAGGTGGTACCGTGGTAATCTCTTCAATAGCCATACTGTTGTCTGAGCGTATCAACCTGCTGATGCCTTCAAGGTGTCCAGCACCTACCACCGCTACAATGCGTTCTCCGTCGGCCTGCCGAATTTGCTCTGCCATATAGAGATCGCGTTCGTCGATGAGCGCCTTCTTGGTATTAGGTAAGGAGCTGCCCAGTTCTTCCATCAGTTCAGCGAGAACATCCTGCTTGCGCATGGCTGCCAGCTTTTCTTCGTCGAGTTCTGTTTTTTCAAATAATGAGGCGATAAGGACCGCCAGCAGGTAGCCTTTTTTGTGCCAAGGGGTGTTGCGCCAGGCACGCCGCAGGGTAATACGGATATCACGATCGCAAAGCACAACCGGAATATCCAGGGCTTCTGCGGTTTGCGCCGCTTTCAATAGCTCAGCCCCAGGAGTCATTCCTGTTTGGCCACCAAGTCTTTTTTGATACGAGGCAAGGACAAGGGTGGCCAGCAGGGTGCTGAGCTGTTTGTTGCGGATAAGCTGCTTTAAATCAAGGTTCTCCCAGCTTTGTTTTCTGGAGAGCGCTTGATAGCGGCGGTAGTCCAGTTCAATGCATACGGTATCAGGTTGTTCACAGGTAATCACCTGTTCCACCAGTTGAAGTGACAGCTGGGAAAGGTGGGCAGTGCCAACCAGGAGAATGGTTTTGTTTTGAGCCTGCACTATGCGTACGTCCTCGCCATACTGCTGCGTCGGAAAAGGAAGCAAAGAACTTGTCATTGTGTTGTTGAAGGACCGGGGAGAGAAGTTGTATCGGAGCTGAAAGCAAATAGTGTTTTCTGAAACTGCCTGTGCGCTCCGCACAAAAAGCATGTTGCCGCGCCCACAAAAGGACACGGCGGGAGGTTAAAAAATAGTGGTGTAATGTTACTGCTCTACGAGCAGGTTGGCAAATAGTATTGCTTATTTCATATGCTGATTTCCTTCACCAAAAAAACTTGACGACAGTATCAATGCCGTCAGATCGATTTCTCCGTTTTGCCAGAGTGATGGGGCAAACAGGTTCCGAACGAGCGGAC
>JAAYIE010000042.1 GCA_012744275.1 Desulfobulbaceae bacterium | reverse complement strand
GACAGTGTTACTATGGGCCATGGCTCGGATCTCCTTGGTTTGTATGATCTTTTTGCAAAATCATTGTACCACCAAAGAGCTCTCCGAGCCTCCTTTCATTGATCTTTTATGAGACAGCACTGATTTAAACTGGAAGATCATGCTGCTAAAATTATGAAGAGTAAAAATACTTGCCTTGTGTTCAGCCCAAAGGTAAGTTTTTAGCTGACGCGTTCATTAATGGACGTGGAAGCAGATTGGAATGTGGTCCCAAAGAAATTCTTTGAAAGGAGGTTTTTCATGGGTATAAAGAAAGGAAGGGCCCTGTGCTGGGTCGCTGGGCTCAGTGCGCTTATGCTGGCCGGCTCTGTTGGTATGGTAACGAAGTTGGCGCAGGCTAAAAACCATATCCCAGCAGATGAAGCTGCTAAGACAACCCTGCAGGCAATACCGGGCGATCCTGATGGTGTCTTGTTAATGCAGGCAAGGGCCTTGATCGGCACCCTGCCCGATACCATGCCAGGGGCTGAGAACGATACCCCCGCCATGGTCGCACTCGGTGAAAAGCTGTACTTTGAAAAGGCCATTTCCATCAACAAAACCCAGTCCTGCAACACCTGCCACCCCATTGACAACAACGGGGCAGGAGCGGATAACCGTAAGACTGGATTGGGTGCAGAAGGGGAATCCGGCGATATTAACGATCCGCCTACTCTGAATGCTGGTTTCCAGATCGCTCAGTTCTGGGACGGCCGTGCTGCGACCCTGGAAGAACAGGCCCAGGGGCCACCCCTAAACCCCATTGAAATGGGTATGCCCGATGCTGCGGCAGTGGAGCAGCGCCTCAAGGAAACCGGCGACTACCCAGCCCTGTTCAAGGCTACCTTCCCCGATTCGGAGCAGGCGATCACCTTTGACAACTTTGCCAAGGCAGTGGCAGCCTTTGAGCGCACTCTCATTTCACGTGCCCGTATTGACCGCTTTATTGCCGGTGAAAAGGCTGCGCTTTCCGCCAAGGAACGCGACGGTATGCGCACCTTCATGGAAGTGGGCTGTATCCAGTGCCACAGTGGCCCCACCTTGGGTGGTATGACCTTCCAAAAGATAGGTATTTTCCATGAGTACGCCAACACCAAGGATATGGGCCGCTATGCGGTAACCAATAACGAAGCGGATAAATACGTATTCAAGGTGCCGATGCTGCGTAATGCCACTTTGACTGGTCCGTATTTCCATGATGGTGAAGTTGCCAACTTGGGTGATGCCATTGATCAGATGGGTCTGCTCCAACTCGATCGTGAACTGAGCGACGCCCAGATTCAGTCATTGCTGCGTTTTATGACAGCCCTTGCCGATGAAAAGCTGACTACGCCGGCAGATGCCAAGCCTGCCAGTGTTGAGGGTGACTGGCAGCCACCGTCGCTTGCCGATGTGCCTGAGGGTGAAGAAGGGGATCTCATCCGCCTGGGGCATGCGCTTTTGACGGGTACCTATTCACAATTGGGGCCGGGTGCCAAGGATGAGGCCATGCGTTTCTCCGGCAACGGCCTGACCTGCACCAACTGCCATCAGGATGAAGGCACCAAGCGTTTCGGCGTGCCCTGGATGGGTGTTTCCCAGGCCTACCCGCAGTACCGCGGCCGTGAGGATGAGGAGCAGGGTCTGGAAAAACGCATTAACGGGTGTTTTGAGCGCAGCCTCAACGGCAAGGCCATTGCCGAAGACAGCAAGGAAATGAAGGCAATGATTGCCTATATGGACTGGCTGTCCAAAGATATGAGCAAGGAAACCAAGGGATTGGGCACGCCTAAGTTCACTCCGCCGGAACGCAAGGCGGATGTGGAAAAGGGTGCTGTGGTTTATGAACGGCTCTGCCTGTCCTGCCATGGCGCTGAAGGAGATGGCTATCAGTCGGTAGCCGCAGGCGACAAGGGAGATTTTGTTATTCCCGCCCTCTGGGGAGACAACAGCTATAACAATGGCGCCGGTATGAACCGCATCCTGACCAATGCGCCCTTCATCCATGCCAATATGCCCTTGGGTACGCCTTGGGATGTACCTGTGCTGACGGTTGATGAGGCCTACGATATTGCGGGTTTTCTCTCCTCCAAAGAAAGGCCGCAGATGAGCGGTCTGGAAAAGGACTACCCTAAACTGGAAAAGAAGCCTGTGGATTGTCCGTACCCACCCTATACGGATTCCTTTACACAGGAACAGCATCAGTACGGGCCATTCCAGCCGATTGAGCGCGCGAAAAAAGAACAGCAACAGCAGGCGACGACTGGTAAGGAGCCTGCCAAGACCAGCAACTAAGCACAATACAGCAGCACCTGTTCTTCAGGTGTCTCGGGCCGGCCAGTCTTCCTCTTGGCCGGCCTGTTTTTTGTTACCCAGTTTTTGTGGACGTGGAAGGACTTGCTTCTAGATAAATTTATGGACAGATTCCACCTTTGGGGGGTAATACTGCGCTTCTTAGCCCATCAATGAACAGTGGCCCTTTCCTGTCATGCCGGGCCATTGCCTGTAATAACTACGAGAGAAAGGACAAGTAGCATGTCACATCACAACCTCGAAATCACCGTACACGAGTGCGCGGCAGGGCAGTGCAAGCAAAGGCCAGATGAAAACAATCTGGGCTTTGGCCAGTATTTTACCAACCACATGTTCACCATGCGCTGGAACATTGACAAAGGCTGGTATGATGCCCGAATAGAGCCTTATGGTCCCTTTTCCCTGACCCCCGCGACCTTGGTTTTTCACTATGGTCAGGCCATTTTCGAAGGCATGAAGGCTTATCGTGGTACGGATGAAAGCATTTACTTCTTCCGGCCTAAAGACAACTTCGCACGTATGACCCGCTCTGCCGAGCGTATCTGTATGCCTGCCCTGCAGGAGGAGCTGGCCTTGGAAGGCTTGAGAACGCTGGTTTCCCTTGATCGGGAATGGGTGCCCCGGGCCGCGGGAGCAACCCTGTATATTCGCCCAGTCATGATTGCGGTTGAGCCCAATGTTGGCCTGCGCGCTGCCACGGATTATTTGTTTTTCATTATTGCGTGTCCGGTAGGCGCGTACTACCCGGAAGGTTTTAGGCCCACTAAAATCTATGTGGAAGATAAATACGTCCGGGCTGTGCCCGGTGGGGTCGGTGAAGCCAAGACTGCTGCCAACTACGCCGCCAGCGTGCTTGCGCAAAAGGAGGCCAAGGACAAGGGGTTTTCAGAAGTACTCTGGCTGGATGGTGTGGAGCGGCGCAATATTGAAGAGGTTGGCACCTCTAATTTTTTTCTGGTCATAGATGACGAGTTGATTACCCCGCCACTGCAGGGTTCTATTTTGCCGGGCATAACCCGGGATTCTGTGCTGCAACTGGCCCGCAGTTGGGGCGGCAAGGTTAGCGAACGGTTGGTGAGCATTGATGAAGTCATGGCTGCCGCAGAAAATGGTCGTCTGCAAGAGTGCTTTGGCACCGGCACCGCTGCGGTGATTTCGCCCATTGGTGAACTGACCTACAAGGGCCGGACTGTGCAAATAAACAAAGGAGAAGCTGGGCCTATGTCGTGCCGTTTGTATGACGAACTGCAGGCTATTCAGTTCGGGCGCCAAGATGATCCTTTTGGCTGGAGGGTTATCGTGTAATTCGTTGTAGTTGCTTAGTTTTATTTGGTGTCTGCTTTTTGCATATTTTGGGCAGGGTTAATTTTCTGCTTCGGAGCATGTTTTTTTTATGACCCCTCCCCTTGATTTTTGCAGAAGTGAGCCTACTATTTAGCCCTGTCTGAACGGCAATCGGGCAAAAATCTGCGATGCGAAACACGGATTGCGCGGATTTTTGCCTATTTTTACGAAACTTTTTCGGATTCGCATCAAACACGTTGAAGGAGAAATTCATGATGATTCGTCCATTGAATGACCGTGTACTGGTCAAAAGGCTGGAAGGCGAGGAAAAGACTGCGGGTGGCATTATCATCCCCGATTCCGCCAAGGAAAAGCCAGCCGAGGGAGAAGTGGTTGCGGTTGGTCCTGGTAAGCTGAACGAGGCAGGGCAGCGGATTGCACCCAATGTTGCCGTGGGAGACCGGGTACTTTTTTCCAAGTACGGTGGAACAGATGTTAAGCTGGACGGCGAGGATTACCTCATCATGCGTGAGGATGACATCTTGGGCGTAGTGCAGGCTTAAGAGAACTAGAAAGAATTACCCGAGTTAAAGGAGAAATATATTATGGCTGCAAAAGAACTGAAGTATAGCGGCAAGGCGCGGGAGAAAATGCTGACCGGTGTCAACACCCTCGCTAACGCAGTTAAGGTTACCCTTGGCCCCAAAGGCCGCAACGTACTGATTGAGAAATCCTTCGGTGCGCCGGTAATTACCAAGGACGGCGTTACCGTGGCCAAAGAGATCGAACTCAAGGATAAATTCGAAAACATGGGAGCACAGATGGTGCGCGAGGTTGCTTCCAAAACTTCGGATGTTGCCGGTGATGGTACCACCACCGCCACGGTACTTGCTCAGGCTATTTTCCGCGAAGGCACCAAACTAGTGGCTGCCGGCTCCAACCCCATGGATATCAAGCGTGGTATTGACGCCAGTGTCGCAGCAGTGGTTGCGCAGCTCGGCGAAATCGCCAGCCCCACCAAGGAGCAGAAGGAAATTGCTCAGGTTGGCACCATTTCTGCTAACAACGATGAGACCATCGGTAATATCATTGCCGAGGCCATGGATAAGGTTGGCAAAGAAGGCGTTATCACCGTGGAAGAAGCCAAGTCCATGGAGACCTCCCTGGACGTGGTTGAGGGCATGCAGTTTGACCGCGGCTATCTTTCCCCCTACTTTGTCACCGATCCCGAGCGCATGGAAGTGGGCATGGAGAATCCGCTCATCCTCATCAACGAGAAGAAAATTTCCAGCATGAAGGATTTGCTTCCCATTCTTGAGTCCGTTGCCAAAATGGGTAAGCCGCTCCTGATTATTGCAGAAGATGTGGATGGTGAGGCCCTGGCCACTTTGGTGGTGAACAAGCTGCGCGGCACCCTGCAGATCGCCGCAGTCAAGGCCCCAGGTTTTGGTGATCGCCGCAAGGCCATGCTGGAGGATATCGCTGTCCTCACCGGCGGCCAGGTTATCACCGAAGACTTGGGCATCAAGCTCGAGAATATCACCGTTAATGACCTCGGCACTGCCAAGCGTATTGTGGTGGACAAGGACAACACTACCATCATTGATGGCGCTGGCGACAAGGATAAACTTGCCGCTCGGGTGAAGCAGATCCGCGCTCAAATTGAGGATACTACCTCTGACTACGACCGTGAAAAGCTGCAGGAGCGGTTGGCAAAGTTGATTGGCGGTGTGGCAGTGATCAATGTTGGTGCCGCCACCGAGGTGGAGATGAAGGAGAAGAAGGCCCGCGTAGAAGACGCGCTGAACGCCACCCGCGCCGCTGTGGAGGAAGGCGTGGTACCTGGTGGTGGTGTGGCCTACTTGCGCTGCCTTAAGGTGTTGGACGAGTTGCACCTCGAAGGCGAGCAGGAACTGGGTAAAAATATTATCCGCCGTGCCCTGGAAGAGCCGATTCGCCAGATTGCCTCCAATGCAGGCTGCGAAGGTTCTGTAGTTGTTGAGCATGTGAAGGGTCTGGAAGGGCCGAATGGCTTTAACGCCGCCAAGGAAGCCTATGAAGACCTTATTGAGGCCGGCGTTATTGACCCAGCTAAGGTAGCCCGTTCTGCTCTGCAGAACGCAGCCTCCGTTTCCGGGCTGCTCCTGACGACCGAGTGCATGATCGCCGATCTTCCCGATGAGGACAAGGATGGCGCAATGGGCGGCATGCCTCCAGGTGGTATGGGTGGTATGGGTGGTATGGGTGGTATGATGTAATCCTAATTCCACATTAAAGCGGCTCTCCTGTGCCGGCTCGGCAAGTGCTCGCAGGACATACCTTCACGTATGCCTGCGTTGCCTTTACCTCTGGCCTCCTGAAGAGCTTCTTTACGCTGGATCTGCAATAAGCCAAAGCCACTTGTGCTAAGGTTAGAAATCCCCTTCACCTCAATGAGGTGAAGGGGATTTTTTATGTATGTGACCTTCCAAGGAAACGGAGCTTAGCAGGACCACAAGACAGAACTGTACTGACTGAAACTGTGCACGATGTTTTGGTACCTTGTCTCCGTTTTATTTTCCTGCCTAGTTGATATTTTTTTGCAATAAAAGAGGCGATACGATATAATCATATGCAAATCTTTTAACAAAAAAGAACTGATAAAAAGAACGTTCATTGAGCTGGAAGAGAACAGGATATTTTTTGTCAAACCCACTGCAGCTATCAATACAATAGGAGAAAAAGTATGAAAAAATGGGAATGTACTATCTGCGGCTATATCCATGAAGGCGACCAGCCGCCTGATGAGTGCCCTCTCTGCGGAGCGGATGCAAGCCAGTTTGTGGAAGTGAAAGAGGAAGCAGCTGCCGCAGCAGCACCACAGGCGGAAGTAGAACCGCTCTCCTCAGTTGCTGCCGCTCAGGGGGCCAAGCCTGCGCCCGTACCACTGCAAGGTATTCAGGCCCTGATTGACAAGCACCACCTGCACCCGATTACCGTGCACATGCCCAACGGTATCATTCCCATGGCGGTATTCTTTATTGTGATGCTAGTGCTGTTCGGCTCTCCAACCCTGGGGAAGGCCGCACTTTACAGCTACACCTTTGTCCTACTCTCTATGCCGATTGTACTTTTTACCGGCTATACCATGTGGAAGACCCGCTACCGGGGTGCGTTAACCAGCGTGTTTAAGATCAAGATTGCCGCCTCACTCGTTGCCACTGTACTGCTGGCCACGCTTGTCCTGTGGGGTTTTGGCCAGCCCTCCTTGTGGCAGTCAAATGCCTCCGGCCGGGGTGTGTTTTTATTTTTTTCTTTGATCGTTCTTGCTGCGGTTGGTATTGCCGGCCACTTGGGCGGTAAGCTGGTGTTTTCTGGAAGGAAACATTAAGTTGCAGGGTGAGCCTTACACCTGTGAGCATCTGGTAATTATTATTATGTAGTTTTTTTCGCATAAAGCTTGCCAGTCCGAAAAACCGACCTATAGTATTAAACGTTTTGTAAAGGCAACAACATACTTGCCGCCATTGTGCGGTGAGCAAACAGTAATCTTTTAAAGGAGTATAGAATGACCACGACAGTAGACAACCTGAAGGAAGCTTTTGCTGGAGAGAGCCAAGCCAACCAGAAATACCGCGCCTTTGCCAAGAAGGCGGAGAAGGATGGCTTCAAGAATATCGCCAAACTGTTCCGTACCACCGCCGAGGCTGAGCGTATTCATGCCGAGGGGCATCTCAAGGCACTGGATATGATCGCTTCCACTGCCGACAATCTGCAGGCTGCTATTGACGGCGAGACCTATGAGTTTACGGAAATGTATCCGCCCATGCTGGATTTGGCCACTGCTGATGGCCACAAGGCAAAGACCATGTTCAAGTTTGCAGTTGATGCAGAAGAGGTACATGCTAAAATTTACCAGCAAGCACTTGAGGCTGTGAAGAAAGGCGTTGATCTTGATGTGAGCGACTTCTATCTTTGTCCGGTCTGTGGGTATATTGAGCTGGGGCAGGCTCCGGACAAGTGTCCGGTGTGCGGCGCTAAGAAGGCTGTTTTTGAGCTTGTTGCCTGATCTTCAGAACATGAATTTAAAATAAACGAAACCCGGCCCCAGTATTCGTGGTGGCCGGGTTTTTTGTGTCTGGGCAGGTACGATTCCAGTTCCAGATTAAAAGATGCAAAGGCGGAAAGGAGAGCGCGACACAGGCGTCAGGCGCATATCGCGTGGCTAGCTTAATAGCACCTCCACGCCCTGTAAGTATTTTGTGAGGCCAACATAAAGGAGCATCTTACACTAGTATGGTATGGAATGGGAATGCGTCTGCCTGATTAATCCCTGGTCAATTGCCGGTAGCGGATGCGGTGCGGTTGATCCGCATCCGCCCCCTTGCGACGTTTGTAGTCCTCTTCATAGTCGGAGTAGTTGCCCTCAAACCACACCACCTCGGAGTTGCCCTCAAAGGCCATGATATGGGTGGCAATCCGGTCGAGGAACCAGCGGTCATGGCTGATCACCACGGCACAGCCCGCAAAGTTTTCTAGGGCTTCTTCCAGCGCCCGCATGGTATTGACGTCTAAGTCATTGGTGGGTTCGTCTAAAAGCAGTACATTGGCCCCCTCCTTGAGTATGCGAGCCAGGTGTACCCGGTTGCGTTGCCCGCCGGAAAGGGTGCCTACCTTCTGCTGCTGATCACTGCCAGTGAAGTTAAAGCGGCCCACGTAGGCCCGCGAATTGACCTCGCGGGTGCCAAGCCAGATGCTCTCTTGTCCTTCCGAGATAGCCTGCCAAATGCTGTCATCTGGGTTGAGTACATCCCGTGATTGATCCACGTAGGCAAGTTTCACGGTTTCACCGATGCGGATAGTGCCGCTATCGGCCTGCTCCTGCCCGGTAATCATACGAAACAGGGTGCTTTTCCCTGCACCGTTGGGGCCAATGATACCTACAATACCACCCGGTGGCAGGGAGAAGCTGATTTTGTCCATCAAGATCCGGCCGTCATAGGCCTTGCTGAGCTGCTCCGCCTCGATGACCAGCTTGCCGAGGCGGGGGCCGGGTGGAATGTAAATTTCCAGATCACTTGCCGCCTTTTCTCCCTGCTGACCCAGCAGACTTTCATAGGCGCTGATACGGGCCTTGGATTTTGTTCGCCTGCCCTTGGGGCTCATACGGATCCATTCCAGCTCGCGCTGCAGGGTTCGCTGCCGCTCGCTTTCCTTTTTTTCTTCCTGGGCCAGCCGTTTTTGTTTCTGCTCCAGCCAGGAGGAGTAGTTACCCTTCCAGGGTATGCCGTGGCCGCGATCCAGCTCCAGAATCCAGCCGGCCACATTGTCGAGAAAATACCGGTCATGGGTGACGGCAATGACTGTGCCTGCATATTGCTGCAGGTGATGCTCCAGCCAGGAGACTGATTCGGCATCAAGGTGGTTGGTTGGTTCGTCCAGAAGCAGGATGTCAGGATTTTTCAGGAGAATCCGGCACAGGGCCACCCGGCGCTTCTCACCTCCGGATAAGTGGTCGCAGGTACTGTCCGCAGGAGGGCAGCGCAGGGCGTCCATGGCCATCTCCAAGCGGGAATCCAAATTCCAGGCGTCCAGTGTATCGAGTTTGTCCTGCACCTTGGCTTGTCGCTCCAACAGGGCATCCATGGCCTTGTCGTCCATGGGTTCAGCAAACTGTTCGTTGATGGCATTGAATTCTGCCAGCAGATCGACAGTCTCCTGCGCTCCTTCTTCCACCACCTGGCGCACGGTTTTTTCACCATCGAGCTCCGGCTCCTGGGGCAGGTAGTCAATGGTAAAGCCCTCTGATAAAATGGTCCTGCCCTCATGCTCTTGATCAATCCCCGCAAGGATACGTAAAAGAGTACTTTTACCCGAGCCGTTCAGGCCGAGTACTCCAATTTTTGCACCGTAGAAGTAGGAGAGGGAGATGTCCTTCAGCACATATTTCTGGTTATATTTCTTGCTGACTTTGATCATCGAGTAGATGACCTTGTTCGGATCAGTAGCCATGGGAATCTATTCCTGTTAATTAAAGGTAAAGCAAGTCGGGAACAGCAATCGTATCGGGGAATCCGTATACATCGTGTCTGTTCCTGGCGTAATGCACGCAAACCCGTATTCTACCTGTATTGTCTGATCAGGGCAATTGCTCTTCTCCGGGCCGAGAAAATTTGACACCTGCAAGGGTAGCAGGTATAGATGCCGAAACTGTTCTATTTGGATCTGTTCTTTTTGGAGGATGCTATGAATACCGTCCGCTCAACCCAACTCTTTGCCCAGGCACGTCAACTGATTCCAGGTGGGGTCAACTCGCCGGTGCGGGCCTGTCGGGCAGTGGGCCGAGATCCCCTTTTTGTGGAGAAGGCGCAGGGTTGCTTGATTACCGATGTGGACGGCAACACCTTTATTGATCTGGTCAGCTCCTGGGGGCCGATGATCCTTGGCCATGCCCACCCCGAGGTAGTGGAAGCCATAAACACAACTGCAGCGCTGGGCACCAGCTTTGGCGCGCCATCGCCACTTGAGGTGGAACTGGCGCAACTGGTTTGCACTGCCGTACCCTCGCTTGAAAAAGTACGCTTCGTCAACTCCGGTACCGAGGCCACCATGAGCGCCATTCGTCTCGCCCGCGCCCATACTGGTCGGGATGTGGTGGTCAAGTTCGACGGCTGCTACCATGGCCATGCCGATTCCTTTCTGGTCAAGGCTGGTTCTGGTCTGATTACCCTGGGCATTCCCGGCAGTCCAGGTGTGCCTGAGGATATCGTTAAGAACACCATTTCTATTCCATATAACGATATTGAGCGTTTCAAAGAGACCATCCGGGAGCGCGGCAACGCCATTGCCTGTGTGATCGTGGAGCCGGTCGCGGGCAACATGGGCGTGGTGCCGCCCGATCCCGATTTTTTGGAAACATTGCGCGCCGAGACTAGCGCCCACGGTATTGTGTTAATCTTTGACGAGGTGATTACCGGTTTCAGGCTGGCACTGGGTGGGGCGCAGGAGCGTTTTGGTATTCGACCGGACCTCACCTGCCTGGGAAAAATTATCGGTGGCGGGCTGCCCGTAGGGGCCTACGGTGGCAGCAATGAACTGATGGGCAAGGTCGCACCCGAAGGACCCGTATATCAGGCCGGCACCCTTTCCGGTAACCCTTTAGCGATGGCAGCTGGTATCGCCATGCTGAAAATCTTGAATCGGCCCGGTTTTTATACAAATCTGGAAGAGAAAAGCGAGTGGTTTGCCAAAGAATTGCTGAATCTGGCACAAAAGGCGGGTGTGCCAACCTGTCTGAACCGTGTTGGCACCATGATGACCTGCTTTTTCACTGACCAAAAGGTGCGGGACTACGACTCTGCGATGAGTGCTGATACCCAGCGTTATGCTGGCCATTACCGCAACATGCTGGCGCAGGGGGTGTGGCTCGCGCCATCGCAATTTGAAGCCTTTTTTCTATCTGCGGCGCATGAGCGCACGCACCTCGACGCGATTCTGGAAGCCACTGAAGTGTCATTTAATCAATTGATGAATTAATTCAGAAAAATATTGCGTTTGATCTGTACGCATGCTAACTCTATCAAGATTAAATGCGGATGAATCATTAGGGTGCTTTGTGGCTGAGCAACGCAGGGAAATCATAAGGCAGCTGGCAGTATTCAGCAATGCAGGTATGACCTTTGTGTTCTCGGTGCTCATCGGTTTTGGCATAGGCTGGGCGCTGGATAACAAGTTGTTTGCCGGAAAAACAGCGCCATGGTTTACTTTTATTTTTTTTGCTTTGGGCATTATCGCCGGCTTTAGAAGCCTCTGGGCTCTCACCAAAATGGTGCGGGATGAGTGAGAGCGAACAACTGGTCCGCCGAATTTTGACCGTGGCGGTTCTCTTGGCACTGGGCATGGCTGGACTGGGCTGGTTTTTTGTAGGCGGTCAATTTGTCATTTCTGTGCTGTTGGGCGCGGCGTTGGCTTGTGGCAGTTTTTATCTGCTGCAGCGGGATATAAGACAACTGATGGACCGTTTGGCTGCAGACAGCGGGGCAGCGGGCGCGATCAGTGGCATGGAAAAGGCCCGCTTTATGATAAAATCACTGGGCCGCTTCGCTGTGCTCGCACTCCTGCTTTTTGCTGTTGCTGGCCAAATGACTGTGCAACCAGTCGGGCTCGTTTTAGGGCTGGCTACAATCATGCTGAGTGTGGTACTAGTTAGCGTAGCAGTAAGAAAAAAAAGGCTGACCGGCCTTCCCTGACAAAGGAGAGATCATGGAACATCCAATTCTGTTTATTTCTTTGATTTTACAAGGACTGGGCTTGCCGGTTCCCCACACGATCGTTGGCCATACCTTTATAGAGCAGCTCTGCACCCCGTACATGACGTACACTTGGTTTGTCATGGCCTTTCTTATTGTGGTACCTCGCATGACCTTAGGCAAGATGGAGCTGGTGCCTGGCAGCGGTCAGAATTTCTGGGAAGTGGTGGTCGGCGGCCTCATGGATATGTGCGTGGAAAACTTGGGCGAAAAGGGCGCAAAGATGCTCTTTCCCATGATGGCCACCTTTTTTCTTTATATTCTCGTCTCCAACATGATCGGCCTCATTCCGGGCTTTACCTCGCCGACTGCCAACCTCAACATTACCTTGGGCATGACCCTTATCGTGTGGCTTACCCATCATTTCCTGGGTTTCAAGTTTCACGGCCTGAATTATTACAAGCATTTCATGGGGCCAAGCAAGTGGCTGGCGCCCTTTATGTTTCTGCTGGAGATGATCAGTAACTTTGCCCGCCTGATTTCACTCTCCATGCGTCTTTTCGGCAACATCTTCGCCAAAGAAGTCCTGCTCACTGTACTCTTTATGCTGGCTGGAGCCTATTTTGCACCCCTGCCTATACTCATGCTCGGTGTGCTGGTGTCGGTTATCCAGGCAGTGGTCTTTGTTCTGCTGTCTGTCTTGTACTGTGCTGGCGCCATGGAGCATGCCCACTAATATCTCAGATTATCAGGTTGAACGTCCGTTCAGCGGAGAAGAAGGCCATCTTATACAACCATCTAACGGAGGAACGAAGGAATGAACACATTGAGTCTTGCCCTTATCTGTATTGGCGCTGCCCTGAGCATCGGTCTGGCAGGCTTTGGTGCTGGTATCGGTATGGGTAATGGTTTGCGCGGTGCCTGTGAAGGCGTTGCACGTAACCCGGAAGCCAAGGGTACCATCACCACTACCATGATCATTGGTATGGCACTCTGCGAGTCCATCGCCATTTACGGTTTGGTTATCGCCTTTATCCTGCTCTATGCAAATCCCTTTAAGGCGGCCCTTGGTCTGTAATCAGACAGGGTAACAGATGTATACCAAAGGGTTGTGGCTGTTGGCCACGACCCTTTTTTCATGCCAACATGGACTCACTTGTTCAAGCGATATCGGCCCAAAAGCACAATCCCATTGCACCGCGCGGGATGCTGGCGGTAAATCCCTCTGATGTACACTGTTTTCCTGACTTGGCCCGCTACTATGGCTTGAAAAGGCGCTTCTTGTTTAATTCGCAGCTCTTTACTGGCCCGGATTTTTTTGTGGCCGGACCGGCAGTGGGCGCGCCTATGGCGGCATTGTGTCTGGAATCTCTTATTGCCCTAGGCACCAAGTATATCATTTTGTATAGCTGGTGCGGCTCCCTGCAGCCGCTACTACAAACTGGCGCTTTCTTTATGCCGACTTCTGCGGTCAGTGAGGAGGGCACAAGCAAGCACTATCCCTATCAGGAAGAAAACAGGGGCTGTTTTCTCGAAAAGACGCTGCAGTCTTGGCTTGTCCGGCAGGGGCATGAAGCCCAAAAAGGTCCTTTGTGGAGCACGGATGCGCCCTTTCGAGAAACCCGCGAGAAAATAAGTGGCTATGCCGAAACTGGAGTCTGGGCCGTTGATATGGAATATGCTGCGCTGCGGGCGGTGGCAGCCTTTCGCCAGGTAGAACTCGCTGCTCTTTTTACGGTGTCGGATGAACTCTTCCATAATACCTGGCGTCCGGCCTTTACTTCGCAGGAGTTTCGTCGTCGTTCACAGGAGCGCTTGCAGCGTCTGTGCACTTTTTTTGGAGAACAGCAGCCATGAACAAAAGCCTTTACCTGGTGAGCTTGGGCTGTCCGAAAAATCTGGTGGATACCGAGGTGATGCTGGCTGCCCTTGAAGCAGACGGCTATCAGGTTGTGGAAAATCCCCAAGAGGCACATGTGCTTCTAGTTAATACCTGCGGCTTTATCCAGAGTGCTGCAGAGGAGGCTGTTGATGTCATCCTGGAATTAGCTGCGTACAAAGAAGAAGATCCTGGTAAACAGTTGGTGGTCACCGGCTGTCTGGTGCAGCGCTATGGCAAGGACTTGGTCACCACCCTGCCCGAGGTAGATCTCTTTATCGGGTTGGATGATTTTCCCAATATTGCCTCCATCCTTAACGGAAAGGAAACCTTGATTGCGGTCAAAGCTGGCAGTGCCACTTATTTGATGGACAGTAGCGTACCCCGCCGCCTGGCTACTCCTTTTTTCCGCTCGTATCTAAAAATTACAGAAGGGTGCAACAACTGTTGCAACTACTGTATGATTCCTTCTATTCGGGGGCGTTTGCGCAGCCGCCGCGTTGCGGATCTCGTGCAAGAGGCGCAGCGTCTGGAAGCAAGTGGCGTGCAGGAGCTTTCTTTGATCGCCCAGGATTTATGCGCCTACGGACAGGATGCGGGCATGCAGGATGGGCTGGTGACACTACTGAAAGCCTTGCTTGCGCACACCTCAATCCCTTGGCTCCGACTCTTGTATCTGTACCCAACCGGAATCAGCAACACCTTGATGCAACTCATGCAAGAACAGCCACGCATTCTTCCATACATGGATATCCCCATGCAGCACGTCAGTGACCCGGTGCTGCGCGCCATGGGTCGCCGTTATCAACGCCGTCAACTTGACGAGTTGCTTGGGCGTATCCGTGGGGCTCTGCCCCATTGTGCTCTGCGCAGCACCTTTATGGTTGGTTTCCCCGGCGAGACTGCAGGCAATGTGCAAGAGCTTGTTGAAGCACTACAGGCCTGGCAACTTGATCATGTTGGCGTGTTTGCCTATCAGGACGAAGCGGAATGTGCCGCTGCCAAACTGGCAGAAAAGATCAGTGAGACGGAGAAAGAGGAGCGGGTTGAGCAGGTGATGGCAGCGCAGGCAGAGGTAAGCACGAAGATCATGCGTAAATATATCGGCTCAGTCCAGCCGGTTTTAGTGGAAGGCTATAGTCGGGAAAGCGATTTGCTCCTAGAGGGGAGAACACGTTTCCAGGCCCCGGATATCGATGGATGCGTGTATATCAGTGCAGGCCAAGCCAATGCGGGGGATATCGTGTCCTTGCGCGTCACTGAGGCGCATGTGTACGATTTGGTGGGTGAGGTGCTAGAGCAGGAGGCCGGCAGCATCTAATCCTTTTTTTGCCTGTTAACCTGTTCGCGCAAGTCTTTGCCGACTTTGAAAAAAGGCAGCTTTTTTGGTTGTACAGTGATTTGTTCTCCGGTTTTCGGATTTCTGCCCGTATAGGTATCGTAACTTTTCACAACAAAGCTGCCAAAACCGCGAATTTCAATGGACTCACCCCTGGCCAGGGTTTCAGTCATGGTGTCTATAATCGTGTTCACGATTGAGGCCGCTTCGCGTACAGACAGATGCATTGATTCAGCAATCTGTTGTGTCAACTCCGATTTGTTCATTTTTTCCCTCCCTGCTTCGAACAAACTCGACGGACAAAGCCTGTCCTTTTGCAGCGCTATATTGGCCTGATCTTTGGCTAAACATGGTACGCCTGCTGCAGAAAAATGAGCATCTATGTGATTTTAAGCAGGAAATTTTTTGAAAGTAAAGAACTTTTATGAAAATATCTGCTCAATATCTACTTGGCTGAGCTCACGATAGTGACCAAGTGGCAAATTGTTGAGACGGAGATTGCCGTAAGCAGTGCGACGCAGGTGGAGAACACGGTGGCCAACGGCCTGAAACATGCGTCGTACCTGACGCTTTCTGCCTTCGTGAATGATGATTTCAACGAGGCTTCTATGGCTTTCTTGGCGCAGGATGCGAAGTTTAGCGGGAAAGGTGAGGGCGCCGTCAAGTTCGATACCGCTGCTGAGCCGTCTGATAACGTTGTGACTCGGCTGGCCCCTGACCAGAGCCTCATAGGTGCGGTTGATTTCGTGGCTAGGGTGGAGGATACTATGGGCAAAGGCGCCGTCATTGGTCAAAATGAGGGCGCCTTCGGTGTCCAGATCAAGCCGGCCGACGGGAAAAACACGTTCGGGGATATCGCGCACCAGATCGGTCACCAGTTTCCGGCCTTGCGGGTCGGACAGGGTGGTAATGTAGCCGGCCGGTTTGTTCAATAAGAGATAGATTTTTTTTTCCGAGCCGATTGCCTTGCCATCCACAAGGATACGCGCATTGCTTGCATTTACCTTGCAGCCCAGTTGCGTAATAATCTGCCCATCCACCTGCACGCGACCAGTAAGAATCAACTGCTCAGCGGCACGGCGGGAGGAGACTCCCGCCCGGGCAAGTATTTTCTGCAGTCGTTCTTCCATTATAATAATCAGAACAGTAGCAAGCTAACGCTCTTTTACAGGCCAGGAATCAGACCCTTGAGCGCATCAACGCGCTCTCTGGTGGGGTGATCAACCTCAAGAACTTCAGTGTACCAGGGTTTCATGCGGCAATCGAAGACAATCGGCATCTCCAGACCTACGTGGAAGCGGTGAACATGCTGCCTTGAACCATGGATGTCGGCAGCAGGTTCAAAGCGGGTGAACATGGTCCATAAAAATTCCTGCAGGGAAAGGGTGGCGGCCTCAGTGTTATCCACCAGAACGACAACCGGCCAAGATCCCAAGCCCTCCCAAGTGGCTAGTTCCCGGGCGAGTTCGGGGTGGCCTGCATAGTCTGCTCCTTGCACCACAAGAGTGCCGGGGAGATAGACCTTGGGATGGCTGCACTCGAGCGGGAGATTGCTGTGGAATTCCAGGGGCAATTCCCGTCGTTTTTCGCGTCCCAAGCCCAACATTATGGCTTTTGAGCCTTTGTTCACCGCAGGACCGGTGTAATCAAGGGTGTCCTGGGAGACATTGGCAAAAATAAACAGATCCTGGTCCCACTGGATGCGCTCCAAAATGTGCTGCCACAGTTTCGGAAAATCAGAGACATCCAGGCTGCCATCCGTGAGGAGCAGGAATTTGGTGAGGGAGAGTTGCCCCTCGCCCAAGATGCGTAAACCAGCTGCAAAGGCTTCACGTGGGTAGCGCTCACTTACTTTGGCTGCGGCCAGACAGTGAAATCCTGCTTCACCAAAGGTTTTCAGCTGAACAACTCCCTTCATCACCAGCGGAAAAAGCGGGGAAAGAAGATCCTGGAGAAAGTCGCCGATAAAGTAGTCTTCCTGCTTGGGACGGCCCACTACGGTAGCCGGATAGATGGCGTCTTTACGGTGATAGAGGTGGCTGGTATGGAAGACCGGGTAGTCATGCATCAGAGAGTTGTAGCCGTAATGATCCCCAAAGGGGCCCTCTGGGCGTCGTTCATGCGGCGGAACAAAACCCTTGATAGCGAAATCCGCCTCAGCAATGAGCGGATGCCCGCCTTTGGGGTCCGCCACCAGGTGCAGCTTGCCGCCTTGCAACAGGGAGGTAAGCATCAGCTCGGGAAGGTTTTCCGGCAGGGGAGCAATGGCGGCCAGTATTAGAGCAGGCGGCCCGCCTATGAACAGAGTCAGAGGCAAGGATTTATTCTGCTGTTCTGCCACAAAATAATGGTTACCGCCGCCCTTGTGGATCTGCCAGTGCATACCGGTGGTCGTGTCGTCATAACGCTGGGCTCGATACATCCCCAGATTATGTCCGAGCCCATCGGGATGTTCTGTGTATACCAAGGGTAGGGTGATAAAGGGCCCGCCATCCGAATGCCAGGAGGTGAGCATGGGCAGGGTGCTGAGCCGGCAGGGCTCCTGGATACATTCCAGGATAGGTCCGTTTTTTACCTGTTTGAGGCCCACACGCAGGCCCTGGCTGATTAGAGAACGGGCCTGCCACAGGGCGGAGAGTTTTGGTGGCATGGATTCTTCCACCAAGTCCACCAGTTGTCTGACAAAATTGCGTGGCCTGGCTCCAAAGGCGAGTTCCAGACGGTTCTGCGTGCCGAACAGGTTGGTGACCACTGGGAAGGTTGAGCCTTTTACCTTGGTAAAGAGCAAGGCAGGGCCTTGACGGGTAATGACGCGCCGATGGATTTCTGCTATTTCAAGGTACGGATCAACCTCTGTTTCAATGACCTGCAGCTCTTTTTTTGTGCGCAACAGCTCAAGAAAGTCACGTAACGTACGCAGTTTTTGCATGTGCTCTATGTGGTGTTTATTTTCCTCCAATGTATGGGGAGGAAAGAATAGTAATTATCGTTGAAATAGCGGCATCTGATGGTAACACGGGGCGGACGATAATGCGGCGCAGGCGCAACTGGCGCTTTCATCACCAGTCAGTTTGAAACTGATGATCGATTTTGTGCCACACTGAATATCAAATCCACGATCACATAATAAATTATACTTCAGTCCAGGGCTAGTGGTCAGCCAGAAGTAGCCAGCGCAGCGTGCGCCAGCGTGGGCCGTCAAATTCGCAGAAAAAGATCCGTTGCCAAGTGCCAAGTTGCATTTGGCCCTGGTGGACGATGATCGAGACACTTGAGCCAACCAAACTTGCCATCACATGTGCCGGAGAGTTGCCATTCTAAATGGCGATAGTGGTTTGCATCGGGAACTAAACGGGCAAGAGTATCCAGGATGTCTTGTTGCACATCCGGATCAGCGCCTTCGTTGATGGTGAGACCGGCGGTGGTATGCGGATTGTACAGCAGCAGCAAACCGTTTTGTATGCCGCTTTCCCGCACTATAGTACGCATACGGCCGGAGAGATCAATAAATTCCCTCCGGCCGGTGCTGTGTACTTCAAAATGCCCTTGAGGCATGGACCTGCGTTGAACAGTTGCTTAACGCTGGATTTCCCACTGCCCGTTAGCGTTGCGGCAGGCGGTAGTCAAAACGGTCTCCTTGCGGCCGTCGACCCAGGCATCAACCTCGGCCTTGCGGCACCAGCGGTTGCTGCCGGGTTGCTGATAAGCCGGCTGTGGAGTGACTGCGTAGCGGTTGCCGCTGTCCGGGTTTACCCAGGAGGAAGTCTGGTTGGAAACACCGCGCTCATACATGTGATCCAGCTGTTGCCGGTCGTACTTGTCCATTTCGTTACCGACCAGATAGCCGATAAGAGTACCGACACCAGCGCCGATAAGCGTGCCTTCCGTATTGTGGCCAATGGCCTGGCCGGCTATAGCACCGACCACGCCGCCGATGGTAGCGCCGCTCTGACCTCTAGTGGCGCAGGAACTAAGCGCAAGCAAGGCGATAAGGGCCAGGATGTTCAGATACTTCATGGTGTTCACACTCCTTGTGTCAAAATTAGAAAGAGCGGAGCAGATAGACTGAACGCTCTCCTCATGGGACAGGACCATGGGAACAGTGTTTCCCAAAAGGTCCTTTAGGCTGTTTAGCGCCGTGTTTTTTGGCGCACCTGGTTTTGATCTGATTTGTCCACTTCATTGCCGATCATGTATCCTGCCGCTGTACCGACCGCTGTCCCTATGAGGGTGCTTTCGGTGTCTTTACCAAGGAGTTGACCGGCCACTGCCCCTGCTGCACCTCCTGCTGCTGCTCCGCTTTGGGCGTGGGTAGCACAGGACGAGAGCGCAACCAGAGAAACTAATGCTAAGGTACTGAGGTATTTCATAGTAATAATCTCCTTACTGTACAGACTGCTTGTTGACGGAGGCGGGCAACTTTTTATTGGGCTGCACGCCTAAATCCCTGAACGCCTCTGTTTTGGCGATCAGGTTGCCATGACCGCTGCTCAAACGACTTTTTGCTGTATGCCATGCCTGCTGAGTTTGGTTGAGCCGCAGACCAATGGCATCAAAGGCCTCCACAAAGCCAACCATTTTATCATAAATGCTCGCCGCCTGTTTGGCAATGGCCAAACTGTTTTTGTGCTGCTCATCCACCCGCCAGACGTGGTGGATCGTGCGCAGTATGGCCAGCAGGGTGGATGGGCTACTGAGGATAACCTTCTGTCGCATGGCCTGCACCAAGAGGTCGGGATCCTCTTCCATTACCAACTGAAAGGCGCCTTCCACCGGGATGAACAACAGAACAAAGTCGAGGGCGCCAAGTCCGGCAAGGGTATGGTATTGTTTGGCAGCGAGCAGATTGCTTTGTCGCCTCACCGAGGCCAGATGGCGCTGAATAGCGGCCTCCTCCATCTCGGTGGAGTCCGCACCGATGGCATCGGTAAAATCCTTAAGGGAAACCTTGGCGTCAATGAGAATGTCGCGGTTATCCGGCAGATGCACAACGGCATCGGGGTGAAAGGCGTTACCAGCATCGTCTTTCAGGAGCACCTGCAGTTCGAATTCCCGCCCCGGCCGCAATCCAGAAGCCTCAAGCACCCGGGTTAACACAAGCTCACCCCATTGGCCCTGAAACTTGTTTTTGCCGCGCAGGGCCTCGGTGAGATTGATGGCGTCACTGCTCAGCTGCTGGTTGAGACGGCGCAATTGCTCTATTTCCTGCTGCAGGGTGAGACGATCCCGACTGTCCAGAGTATGCAATTTTTCCAGGCGCTGGCGGAAATCACCGAGTTGGTCGTGCAGAGGTCTCAGTAGCATATTGAGTGAGGATTGGTGCCGACTACTGAGGGTGTCGCCCTGCTGGTGCAGGATCCGGTCGGCAGCTGCCTGAAAATGTTGCTCAATCTGCCGCCGATTTTCCATGAGCACAGCTTCACGTTCTTCAAGTTGTTGCCGCATGCCGGTACAGGCGCTTTGCAGAGCGGCATTGTCCACATCGAGGTCGCGGCACTCACGGTTAAGGGCGCGGCACTCCTCGTTTAGGCGTTCCAATTCCTCTTCCTGATGCTGGCAGCAATCTTGCAGCCGTTCAAGACGCAGGTTGAGCAAGATGAATTTTCGCTGACTCTGCTGGCGAACCAGAAGAAAAAGAAAGACGCAGATGAGCAGGCCGCAGGCAAAGCCCAATACAAGCGAGCCCGGATCCAGTTGTGCGCCTAGTTGGTTGAGAGCTTTGAAGGGGGGCAAAGGATTAGTGTAGAGATACAACAGCCTCAGCGCCGTGATGCCATGGCGCGGAGGGCAGCCAGCTCATCGAGCAGTTCAAGTACCAGGGCGCATCCGGGCAGGTTGACCCGCAGGTCACGATGGAGCCGTACCACCGTTTGTACCCGGTGGATGGAAACCATGGTAAACCGCCATTCCGACTGGTCGGCCCCTTCCGGGGAGATGATGCCCTCTGCGATCATTTCCTCAACCTGTTCCGCACTTGCGCCACAGAGTCGGCACAACTCACCAAAGGAACAGTAGCTTTCCTCATCCAAAACAATGCCCTGGAGATAGGTGGTGGAGTGTTCGCTCATGTCAAACCCCTAAATCAGTGCGTGGATTAAAGGCCATTTTTTCAGCCATGCTTTTGTACACGCCTTGCTGCGCCTCGGTTTGGGCCTCCGGCAGCACGACCTGCAGGGTGACAATCTGATCGCCCTGTGTTTTTGAGGTGGAAAGGCCCTTGCCTTTCAGGCGCAATTTGCGGCCATTCTGGGAGTTGGCCGGGATTTTGAGTTGAACCTTACCATCCAAGGTGGGCACGGTCAGGGTTGCGCCCAAGGCTGCTTCCCACGGAGTGACTGGCAGCTGCAGGTGGATATCCCGCTTCTCCGCCTTAAAAAAAGGATGTGGAGCAAAGCTGATTTCCAGATAAAGATCACCCGGTGCGCCACCGCCATGGCCGGGCATGCCCTGGCCTTCCAGGCGGATGCGCTGCCCGGCGATGATCCCCTTTGGGATGACCATGTTGAGCTGCTGGGGCCGCATAGTTACGCGACCCTGTTCGTCCAGTGTCGGCCGATTCAGGTTCAAGGTCTGTTTGGCGCCATGGAAAGCGTCTTCAAGTGAAATGCTGATGGCGGCCTGCTGATCTTCCCCCTGCATACGAAACTCTTGCCTAGGCCGACTACTGCGGCCACGGGCCTGACCAAAGAGTGCCTCGAAAAAATCGCTGAAACCCTGGGTGTCGCCGCTGCTGCCATGAAATTCGTAACCTCCCATGTTCCAGTCTGGTGGCGGCCGAAATTGCTCACCGCTTTGCCAATTGGCACCAAAACGGTCGTAGGCCGAGCGTTTTTCGGGATCCTTGAGCACTTCATAGGCTTCACCGATGTCCTTGAAGCGCTCTTCAGCGTCCTTTTCCTTATTTACATCAGGATGGTATTTTCGAGCCAGCTTACGATAGGCCTGTTTAATGGCATCGGCACTGGCATCACGTTCGATACCAAGTATTTGATAGTAGTCTTTATATTCCATGGCACAGGTCAAAAGGGTATAATATTAATCTTGACACTGTAAGAACAAGTCCTACAAATGAAAAGGGGAAAAGATGAAATCCGGTTTTCCACTTGTGTTGCATGCTCGTTTTCCTTTATGCTGCTAAGGGTTTATTAGCAGGATGTAGTTGTGCCTTATATATCGTCTCTGGCATGAGGACATTTTGTGTCGACAGTGTCAAAGCAGTTTTTTTAAGATGTTTTCCGCTTTTCAGGACCGACCAGATATGACAGTAACAGTCTCACAAACACCAAAATCCATCTGGATGGTTACCCGCGAATATGAAGGAATTGCCGGGGCCGGTGGCGTGAAAGACGTATGCCGTCAGCTGGCGGAAGCGCTGGTGAGGCATGCCGGTTGCAGGGTTAGTGTGGTGCTGCCCCGCTACGGCTTCATGGATGCCCTCCAGCTGGGTTTTCAGCTCAGTAGTATCGGCACCATGGCTGGTCGTATCGGTGCGCGCCGCTATCCGCATTTGTTTGAGGTGGATATGGATTACCGGGGCGAGGAACGACGCGAGCCGGTTGCCATCTGGGAAGGACAGCTGGGCGGGGTGCAGATCTACCTGATCGAGGCCGACCGCTATGCCAGTAAACGGGGAGTATACACCTACACCGAAGAAGACGAGCAGGAGGTGCTCTGGCAGCACAGAGGGCGGGGCCATTTTGATTACTTTGCCATGAATGTGCTCCTGCAGAAGACCGCTCTCGATTTGATGATGTTTCTGGGAGAACGCCCCGATGTCATCCACTGCCATGATGGACATGCCGCCATCCTGCCGGCGATAATGAAGGAGAGCAGCGGCTATCGGCCCTATTTTAGTCGCACCGGCGCAGTGGTTACCATCCATAATGCCGGACTCGGTTACCACCAGGAGGTGGAAGACCTGGAGTTTGCCCATGCCATTACCGGCCTGCCCCGTCGTGTCATTGACGACAGCGTCATTGGCAACGGTTTTGATCCTTTTCTGGCCGCCTCGGGGTATGCGGTGCTCAACACAGTCAGCGAGAATTACGCATTGGAGTTGCAGCAGACCCCGGAAGACAGCCGTACGGGCTGGCTTGGTCATACTTTGCTTGCCCGGGGTATCGAACTGGCCGGCATAACCAATGGTATTGATCCGCAATCCTTTGAACCAAGTGCTCCACAGGCCTTGGGCCTGCCGCACGGTTTCAATATCCGTACCCAAGAGCTGGAGGGGAAGCGCTCCTGCAAAAAATTTATGCTGGCCCAACTTGGCAATGTGAAGGTATGGGATTCGGTGCGACAGTACGGGGTGCTCTCTGGGGCGATTGATTTGCCACTTTTTACCTTTGTTGGTCGACTGACCTCGCAAAAAGGGGTCGATATTGTTCTGGAGGCGCTGCTTAGGCTTCTGCAGCAGGGGGAAAACTTGCACATGCTGTTGTTCGGTTCCGGCGCGATTGAGCTGGAGCGGCAGATGGAACTGCTGGCCGAATCGGAACAGGGCTGGGGCAAAATTTGTTTTTTAAAAGGTTTTGATCCAGTCTTGGCCAATCAAATTTACGCGTCCGGTGATTTTTTTCTAATCCCTTCTCGATACGAACCCTGTGGCCTGACCGACTACATTGCCCAATTGCTGGGAAATTTACCCATCGTGCATCGCGTTGGTGGGCTGGTCAAGGTGATTGACGGAGAAACCGGTTTCTCCTATGTAGGCAACTCAGCTGGTGCTTTGGCCGAGACTATGCAACGTGCAATGGTGGTATACCGTCGCAGCAAAGGGGCGATTGAACGCATGCAGGTGGCGGCGGTGGATCGCATTGACCGCCAGCACACCTGGCAGGTTGTGATGGATGCGTATATGGATTTGTATCGCCAGGCCAGGCAGCGCTGGCAACCTTCTTGAATTCTAACCAACTCTACTTGTGTTGTGTAATCTGCACATGTACATCAGTTTGTATACATTGGTGCCAGTGAGCACTTCATACGATTTTTATCCTAAAGGAGCATTGTGTCATGTCTGTTAAAATTGGTATTAACGGCTTTGGTCGTATTGGCAGGAATATTTTCCGTGCACTCAGTTGCGATCCCGCCTTTGCTGATGTTGAAGTGGTTGGCATCAATGATCTGACCGATGTCAAGACCATCGCCCAGCTCTTGAAGTATGATTCCGTTATGGGCCGTGCTGCCCAAGACATTAAAGCTGGAGCAAACGGTCTGGTGGTGGATGGGAGAGAAATTCCCATTACCAGCCACCGAAACCCGCTGGAAATTCCATGGTCGAATTTTGGTGCTGAATATGTGCTTGAATGTACAGGGCTATTCACTGATCATGAGAAAGCAAAAGCACACATTGATGCCGGGGCTGCCAAAGTCATCATTTCTGCTCCGGCCAAGGGCGGGGTTAAAACTATTGTCATGGGGGTCAATGAGGATGAGTATAGCCCCACGGAACATCATGTAGTGTCCAACGCCTCCTGCACCACTAACTGTCTGGCGCCAGTGGCCCAGGTTATTCTGAATAACTTCGGCATCAAACGGGGTCTGATGACCACTATCCACTCCTACACCGGTGATCAGCGACTGATAGATGCCCCCCATTCGGATTTACGCCGGGCACGTGCCGCTGCACTTTCCATGATTCCGACCAAGACTGGAGCAGCAGCAGCTGTATCTCTGGTATTGCCTGATTTGAAGAATAAGTTCGACGGACTGGCGGTACGGGTGCCTACACCGAATGTGTCCTTGGTGGACGTGGTCATTGAGGTAGAAAGGGAAACCAGCGTGGATGAGGTGAACAAGGTGCTTGCTGCGGCCAGTAACCGCTATCTGGGTTACACGGACGAGCCCTTAGTGTCGATCGACTTTCAGGGTGATGCGCATTCTTCCGTGGTGGACGGGTCCTGCACGCGTGTTCTGGGTACTTCTGTGAAGGTGATGAGCTGGTATGACAATGAGTGGGGCTACTCGAACCGTATGCTTGATCTGGTGTTGCACATGGATGCCAACAAGCTGCTATAATCTGTGGCTATGCGTGGATATTTCTCCAAGTACTTGTATGCATGGCTGTGCCGCATTAGTTTTGCCTTCTCGGTATTGATGTGATCTGAAACTGATAAGCCGCTGGATGGCATTGTTCCATAAAAAAACGGCATCTTTACCCGTATCGCCATATCGGCTGCGGGTAAAGATGCCATTTTTGTGTAACGCCCCGACTCTACAGGCTTGCTGTGTGCGACTCTTGGTGAAAGAGGAGCGAGAAGGGCTTGTTGTTCTCGCAATCAGGCTACGCGTGCCTGGCATGCGCAGGCCGTCTTATTCCAATTCCATATTGTGTATAAGTGCTCTTAGGCGCTGGCTTGGTAATCGTTCTCCGAACGACTTGATACACTTGGGGCGTATTTTTTGCCTCCCTGATGGCTGCTTTGATCTGGAGCTGGAATTATCCTTCAACCTTGCCGGTGCCCTTGCAGGTCGGACATTTATCGTCCGGGGTACAAATTCTACCGCCGTCACTTTGTTCATTGGCGGCACCGTCCCATTCGGGGCTGGTTTCACATACGCCTTCAATGACTCCCTTTCCCATGCAGGTCGGACATGTGCTACTTTTCTTCTGTGCCATTGGAACCTCCAGTTACAGTGTTTAAGCGAAAAAGAAAGACCATAATCGAATTATCATAAGAGGTAGCGTGGAAAAAAGCAACGTATTCAGTGGCATTATCATCGGCACACCTGTCTGTTTACCGAAAAGGATAAAATGGATTAATACACTGAAACATCGTGGTTATCTCAGGTAGACATGATCTAAAAATATGGCAATGGCCTCTTTTTGCTCCACAACGAATAAGCCGAATCCTGTAATGTTGGCCATGTCCATGGCTCGCCCCCTTGGGGCAGCAGCAACCTGCTGCAGGGAGACGCTTAGATCATTCCAGCCCGGGCGCAATAAGAATAGCATATTGAAACGATCTTCATAAGGACCGTAACGACGTTGATGCGCCATGTCATGAATGCGACAGTTGAGTTCAAGCGGCACCTGCAGTGGATTATACACACTGAAATGAAGTTGACGGTATCCCCGCCAGTCCTTGGGAAAATGAAAGAGAGCAATGCCTGAATATTTGGCGGTCGAAAGCTGCACCCTGGCAGCCTTTCGGCCATGACGCACGATTTGACCTTCTTGTCGTAATTGTCGGGGATACAGCCAGCGGCTCAGCTCATGGGGCGATTCAAAGTCGGCCAGAAGAGGAAACTGACGCCTTGCCTGGTGTTCATCCCATAGGGCGATGAGCAGAGGAAGCAGCGCTACACATGCCAGCAGCAAAACTAGCCCCCGCAGCAGCAAGAGGAGTAAGCGCTGCAGGCCACCCTGGTATTGCGACCATTTTTGAAAAAGCAGCGCGAGACTCACGCCGAGCTGATTGCGGAGTATATCTCCCAGACTAGGGGAGCGTCCGTTGGTCAGATACTGCAAATACTCTATGGCTGCCCCAATGAGCAAGGGACAGAAAAAAAGGATTATAAGTCGATAACCTGTAGTTAGATGTGCATGTTGTAGCGGTGCCAGGCGCAGTAGCCAGAGGGCAAACAGGGCGAAGTAAAGAATGTGGCCCAGATTCCACAAGTGGACAAAGGAGCGGGCGGAGTGAAAACCCGGCCCCCCCATGAAAAAGAAAGGCAGGCCAATGAGCAGAAGAATTGGCCAGCAGGCAAGAATACGTCGTACAGTCATGGACTAGAGTTGTTTCAGTTCCCAGCGCCGAGTGCATGTTACCCAATCCAACCTGCAAAGCACTAACGCTGCTGGTATTGGTAAGCACACGCAGGGCATGCCAGCATGTCCTGCTGCATGCAACCCGAACTGCACCTGAGTCTTCTTCCAGTATCATTGTGATCTGGGAGCAGGAGTGGTTTAAAAAATCTGCACACGGCGCCTTGAATAGGGTCGACAGAAAGGTCCATCCTGATCGGACAGGCTTGGACTATACCTGAATCCACGACCATATCAAAGGGCTGTTTTATTGGGTCCGGTCGTAGGTTCCTAAGCGTCCTGTAGACGTAGCTGTGCAACCTCTCGTAACTTCCTCAAGATTTTCTGCTCTGATAGTGCATTACCCAGGAGGAATTTCACCACACCATCACAGCACAGTGTGTGCGAGACATAGTGTACAGAATAAACGACGCATGCTCAGATGCGCTGTAGGCACATCCAACTGAACCAGGCGTAGGCCCCGAGCCAAAGCAGAAGGAGAATAAAAAACAGCTTTCTCCATTTGTCCTGTTGAGGCAGAGAGCATAGCAGCACGATCGGTATCAGCGGGATGAGGATACCGGCAACAAAGGTGGGCAGAAAGCGGAGTAATTCCTGCAAACCCAGAAAAAACCAGGGGCCAGCGATAAAAAGCAGGCCAAAACGGCTGGCCTCGATGGGTGCATGGAGGGCTGCCGACAACAGCAGGGTGATCAGGATAAGCATCAAGTGGTTACGCCAGGCAGCCCGGTACTTGCGCAGATGCGGCCACGTTGTGATACCGCCGAGCACCACCAGGCCAATCACATGGTGCACATACACCTTGCGTATGCCGCTTGCGGCAAGGTCAAAGAGAAGGGCATTGATCGCACTGCCCAGCTGGGGGATCGAGAGACAAATATGCTCGGCGATCATGCCTGCGGCCTCGCCGGTGGCGTCTCCCCTGAGCACATAGCCGGTAAACAGAAGCAATACTGTACTGGGCAGACTGAGGCAGAGGCGGATCCACGCGCTCCGATCCATATCCACTGTTTTTTTCCACAGTACTGTGACCAGGTGGAGGAGGAGCAGCAGAAAGAAAAGCTGGCTGGAGTAGTAGTGTAATGATCGCCAGAACGCTCCGTAGGGTACAACCAACTCAATGGTGGTCAGCGAGTAGAACGCCTCGCTGTGCTCATAGTGAAGAGCCACGACTATGCCCGAGACAATCGACAGATACAGGCTGATCAGTGCTGCTCCGCCCCAGCGGTGATCGCGCACCAGAGCAACACAACGCAAACTGTGTGTGCGTATGGCGTGAAGCATTCTTACATCTCCACGATATATGCGTTAACGGCTCCGTCTGCGCCTGTTTTCAGGCTAACAGGGAATCTGGGCAAATCCTTGTCGGCTGGCCCGGTGATCAGTCGCCCTTCCCGGGTAAAACGGCTCTGGTGGCAGGGGCATTCAATCAGTTCTTTATCTTCCAGGTAGTTGATGCGGCAACCCAAGTGGGTGCAGGTGCGTGAAACCGCCCAGGCGTCGCTGCCCCTGACAAAGAGCAGAAAATCCTGACCGGCATGCACGCCGCTCAGCGGCAGGGGGGCGGGTACTTCCACCAGCAACGGTTTGCGCGGCACCTGAAAGGAGGTAAAGCGGACGAGGGGATAGAGAAAAAAAGTGGAACCTATAGCGACTGCCCATTTTGCCCAACTGCGCAGTAGGTTCCGCCGACTGGTATTCACAGTCGGTGCAGTATGCTTGCTGCATTGATGTTTCGGAACAGCACCATTGGCCATCAGCTATATTTACGTTTCAGGGCGGCCTCGACATGGGGCGGCACCAAGCCTGAAATATTGCCCTGGAAGCGCGCCGCGTTTTTGATACCGCTTGAACTGATATAGATCCATTTGAAACCGGTCATCAGAAAGACAGTTTCCACCGAGGGCGCAAGTCTTCGGTTCATCAGAGCCAGCTGGAATTCATAGTCAAAGTCGGAGATGGCGCGTAGGCCACGGATGATTGCGGAGATGTTGTTCTGCACCGCGTAATCCACAATCAGACCACTGGTATAATCGACCGCGACCCGGCCGTTAAAATTCTTAAAGCATTCCTGCAGGAGTTCGCAGCGCTCCTCCAGGTTGAAGAGTGGAGTCTTGCTCACGTTCAGAGCTACAATAACTGTGATTTTGTCGAACAGGCTGAGCCCTCGGTGGATAATTTCCAAATGACCGTTAGTAATCGGGTCAAAGGTGCCTGGATAGAGGGCGCTGCGTGTTACGCCGGGAGCTAAATCTGGTAGGGGCAGGTCGAATTCGTCCATGATCGGTCATGTTCCGGTTGACTGGCTGTTTACGGTGTAAAGCCACAAGGCGCTTTCCCCGTACAGCCTCCTGTCCAGTGACTGCAGGGAGCCAATACGGACAGGCAAGGTGGTGCTGTGATGCTCCTCGGCAACCACCAACGCGCCTGGAGCCAGGATGTGGGCCTCTTCTACCACCTTCAGCAGCTGGTGTGCCAGGTTTTTTTGGTAGGGGGGGTCTAGAAAGACAAGGTCAAAAAGGTGTGGCGCCGATATTTTCCTGCCCAGAAACCCGAGATGGCTGCTGGCGTTCAGCTGCATGCGGACAAAGCCGGCCTGGGCCTGGGGCAGACAAGCGCGCACATTTGCGGTTATGAGCCGACCCGACACAGGGGATTCATCAACGAATACAACTGCAGCAGCACCCCGGCTGAGTGCCTCGATACCCCAAGTGCCTGTGCCGGCAAAGAGATCCAGTACCATGGCTTCGTTTACGCGTTGGCCCAGGATATTGAACAGCGCTTCACGCACCCGGTCACAAGTGGGGCGGAGAAAGCGTTGTTCATCCTTGGGGCCAAGCAGTCGCCTTCCCCTGGCTTGTCCTCCGGTAATGCGCATGGGTGTTCTATTAGTCGGAGTTGTCTGGATCAGAAGGAGTGGTCCTCCGAAATTTCCAGGGCTTTTTGCTTTTGCCACGGACGAGTTTGTAGATATCCATGGACGGGCCGGAAAGAACGTACAGGAGCGCAACCACACCCAAGGTAATGTGGGGCTCGCTGGCGAGCAGGACCAGCAGAAGAATCATGACTGCAAAGGCATGAAAGCGTTTTTCCTTGGGAATGTCGAAGTGTTTGAAACTGGGGTAACGGTGGGTAGAGATCATCAGATAGGAGAGCAGGTAAACTAGGAGCAACAGCGAGATGTGTCGCACAGGATCACTTTTGTTAAGCACCACCGTACTGAAAAGTACAGCTGTGGCAATCATACAGGCCGCGGCAGGGCAGGGCAACCCGGTGAAATTACCATCCGATTCTTCGCTGCTGGTTTGCACGTTGAAGCGGGCCAGGCGTAGCGCAGTAGTGGCCACGTACAGAAAACCCGCCAGCCAGCCGTAGCGGCCGTATGGAGTCAGTGCCCAGAGATAGGCCAGGAGCCCCGGTGCAACCCCGAAGGAAACAATATCGCAAAGGGAGTCAAGCTCCATACCGAAGGTGGAGGTAGAGCCAGTCATTCTGGCAACTCGCCCGTCCAGCGCGTCAAAAACTCCGGCTACCAGGATGGCGATGGCCGCGGCTTGGAAATGACCATTAATGGCGGCGATCATCGAGTAAAAACCGCTGAACAGGCTGCTGATGGTCAGCATGCAGGGTACAAGATACAAACGGGTGGTTGGCTGGCTTGGAGTTTCCATCAGCAAGTTCCGTGCAATAAAATAAAGGCTGTTGTTACTGTGTAGTTTTTTGCAGGTAGCCAAGTAGGCTTTCGCCGGACTTGACTTTATCTCCGACCCGCACCGTGATTTTGGTCTGCAGAGGCAGGTACAAATCGACCCGTGAGCCAAAGCGGATGAGGCCGTATCGTTCACCCGTGCGGAGTTTGTCGCCGACTTCCGCCCGGCAGACAATGCGTCGGGCAATCAGGCCGGCCACCTGTACCACGGCGTAGCGTATGCCTTCGGCAGTGGTGATGGTGAGAGCACAGTATTCATTGTGCAGTTCCGCCTTTTCCTTATCTGCGGCGTAAAAGCGCCCCGGCTGCATACGCACCTGCTCAACCGTGCCGCTGAAGGGGGCACGGTTGACATGCACGTTAAATACATTCATAAAAATAGAGACTTTCTGCACCCGCTCTTCGAGAAAGCGTGTGTCTTCAACTTCTTGCACTATAATCACCTTGCCGTCTGCAGGGCTGATAATCGCATTCGCCTCAGTGGGTAAAACTCGAACTGGATCGCGAAAGAAGTAGAGAACAAAGCCTGTCAGGGCCAAAAAAAACAGAGCAGGATAGATAAGGCCCAGCAGGGCGAAAATAAGTGAGCACAGAGCGCTGAAAAGCAAAAAGGGTGCGCCTTCCAGGGCCACGGGGATCTGGATATTTTGCATGCCACCAACCAGTAAAGTTTGATTAAATTATCAAGTTTATTTTTTTGCCGCCCGCTTCATGGCGATTTTTCCAGTGCGGACAATTTCCTTGATGCCAATGGGGCGAAGAATATCCAGCACGGCATTGATCTTTGATTCAGAGCCCGTGATTTCCAGGACATAGGAGTTGGGGCTCACATCTACGACCTTGCCGCGGAAAATATCAACTATCCTAAGCACTTCAGCTCGAGTGTGGCCATCCGCCTTCATCCGGATGAGTACCATTTCCCGCTCCACATATTCGCCTTGGCTGATGTTGCTTAAAGTGACTACATCAATGAGCTTGTGCAACTGTTTGGTGATCTGCTCAATAATGGCCGCGTCTCCCTTGGTCACCAGGGTGAGGCAGGAAAAATCCGGATCCAGGGTCTCGGCCACACTGAGGCTTTCGATGTTGAAGCTGCGGCCGCTAAACAGGCCGGTCACCCGGGAAAGCGCGCCTGGTTTGTTGCGCATGAGGATGGAAAGGGTATGTTTCATTGCTTGCTTCCTTTATCAGTGCTGACGGCAAGGCCGTCGAAAAATTCGTGTTTGCCGGGGCTTGCCTGCCTGTACCTTACACCAGCAGCATCTCGGTGGTGGCCTTGCCAGCCGGTACCATGGGAAACACACCCTCTTCCCGACTGATGACAAAGTCCATGATAACCACGTTGTCGGTTGCCAGCGCCTCCTTGATAACCGGCACCACCTCATCCTTGGTTTTGGCCCGCAGCCCCACCGCTTTGTAGGCGGCAGCAAGGGTAACGAAATCCGGGGCAAACTCCATGGTGGTGGCGGCGTAGTGGCGTTTGTAGAACAGTTCCTGCCACTGTCGCACCATGCCGAGAAAGCTGTTGTTCAGGATGGCCACCTTTACCGGTGCGCCGCATTCCTTAGCGGTTGCCAGTTCCTGAATGTTCATCTGGATGGACCCGTCGCCAGCCACATCGATAACGGTCTTGTCGGGGAAGGCCAACTGTGCACCAATGGCCGCTGGCAGACCATAGCCCATGGTGCCTAAACCGCCGGAGGTGAGCAGACGCCGGGGATGGTCGAAACGATAAAACTGGGCGGCCCACATCTGGTTCTGCCCCACCTCGGTGGTGATAATGGCGTCGCCACCGGTCAGCTCCTGGAGTTTCTCGATTACATACTGCGGCTTGATAATTTCAGGGTCATCCACATAGCTGAGCGGATGCGTTTTTTTCCAGATTTCCAGCTGCTCCAGCCAGGGAGCGAATTGGTTACGCATAGCCTGTTCGTTGAAATCGGTCATGGCATCAAACCAGCGGTTCATGGCTGTCAGTGCCAGTTTGCAGTCGGCCACGATGGGAATGTCGACGCTGACATTCTTGCTGATCGACGAGGGATCAATGTCAATATGGATGATTTTTGCCTCCGGGGCAAAGGCATCCAGGCGGCCAGTAACCCGGTCGTCAAAGCGGGAGCCCACGGCAATAAGCAGATCGCTCTTGGCCACCGACATATTGGCGGCATAGGTGCCGTGCATGCCCAGCATACCCAGGGAAAGCGGATCCGTGCCTGGGAAACCGCCCAAACCCATGAGAGTCATGGTGACCGGAATGCTCAAGCGACGTGCCAGCCTGGTGAGTTCCTCATTGCTGTCGGAAAGGATGACCCCACCACCCACGTAGAGTACCGGTTTTTTTGCCTTCAAAATGGCACGGCAGGCCTTTTCCACCTGGCGCAGATGCGGAGTGATATTGGGCTGGTAGGTCGGCATTCTGATCGGCGTTTTTTCAGGATAATCAATGGCAGCAGCAATAATATCCTTTGGCAGATCTACCAGCACCGGGCCCGGGCGTCCGGCAGCAGCCAGGTAAAAAGCCTCTCGCAGGGTGGGCACCAAATCCTCAGGTTCGTCGACCAGATAGTTGTGCTTGGTGCAGGGGCGGGTAATGCCGACGATATCTACCTCCTGAAAGGCGTCGTTGCCAATGAGCGCCCTGGGCACCTGTCCGGTCAGCACCACCAGTGGAATAGAATCACAGTAGGCGGTGGCTATGGCGGTAACACCGTTGGTTGCACCTGGGCCAGATGTGAGCAGTGCCACGCCCACCTTGCCGCTGGCGCGGGCATAGCCATCGGCGGCGTGTACTGCCCCCTGTTCATGCCGAACCAGGATATGGCGAATCGGGCTTTTCAGCAGCTCATCGTACAGCTCGATTACTGCGCCGCCGGGGTAGCCAAAAATGAGGTCAACGCCCTCTTCCTGCAGACATTTGATAGTTGCCTGTGCTCCTGTGATTTTACTCATGATGCGTCCTGGTCGTCGGAATATATGCCAAGGAAAAGGAGTTGCCGGAACAACTCCAGTGAACTGTATAAAGAGCTACAAATATATTTCTATATGCGTAGGACCCGGGCCTGTCAAGCAGAAGTCGTGCTGCCGTCCGCACAGCCCTTCGTCTTTGAAATATTCATACTGCTGCCCGGCAGGAATAATAGAGGCTGCTCCAGTGCAGGCTTAAGGAAGTTTCTTTTCCTGCTTGCCCTTCCGACGGCATGGCAGGTAATATCTTTGTTAACAGAAATGAAACATTGTTTGATCCGGGTTGCTAGTGGCCCGGTTTTACGGACTACTTCTTATGGCCAGCACTATTCTTGTTGTTGATGATGAAGCCGCCATCCGCTCGTCCCTTGCCGGCATCCTGGAGGATGAAGGTTTTGCTCCCCTGACCGCTGCCAGCGCAGAGGAGGGGCTGCATATTCTGGACGAAAAAGATATTGACCTTGTCCTTTTGGATATCTGGATGCCAGGCATGGATGGACTCGAGGCACTCAAGCTGATTCGTCGCCGCTATGACCTGCCTATAATCATGATTTCCGGCCACGGCACCATCGAAACTGCGGTGGAGGCCACCCGCAACGGCGCCTATGATTTCATCGAAAAGCCTCTGTCCTACGACAAGGTCATCCATGCCATTAACAAGGGGCTCCAGTTTGACCGCCTCACCAGGGAAAACCGGATCCTGCGTGAGAAGGGGCAGGGCATTAACCGCATTACCGGTGAAAGCTCCATTATTGCCAGTCTGCGCGAGCAGATTCACCGGGTTGCGCCCACCGACGCCTCGGTGCTGATTTTGGGTGAGCATGGCACTGGCAAGGAGTTGGTTGCCCAGACCATCCACCGCCTGTCGCCCCGGGGCAATCATCCCATGGTCGAGGTCAACTGCGCGGCCATTCCCGAAGAGCTCATTGAATCTGAACTGTTCGGCCATGTAAAGGGGGCCTTCACCGGCGCAGTCGAGGCCAGGAAGGGCAAATTCGACCAGGCCAATGGCTCCTCGCTTCTTTTGGATGAAATTGGCGACATGAGCCTAAAAAGCCAGGCCAAGGTGCTGCGTATTTTGCAAGAGCACCGCTTTGAACGGGTGGGTGGCACCAAGACCATTGAAGTGGATGTGCGTATTTTGGCTGCGACCAATAAGCACCTGGACGAGGAAATCGAGCGTGGCAGCTTCCGCGCCGACCTGTACTACCGTCTGAATGTCGTACCAATTGTGGTGCCCAGTCTGGCGGAGCGTTGCGAGGATATCCCATTACTGGTGGCTGATTTTGCCGAACAATTCCGGCTCAAGGGTGTGCCGGGCAAGGAGTTTGCTCCAAGTGCTCTGGGCCTGATGCAGCAGCACAACTGGCCGGGCAACGTGCGCGAACTGCGCAATCTGGTGGAACGCCTTATGATCATGAGCGCTGGTGATGAGGTTGTTGAAGAAGATGTAGCTCTGTTCCTTGGCAGACAACCGGTCCGCGCCCAACCCTCCCTGGCCGATAGCGCCCGATTGCAGGATTATGTTCACTTCCCCTTCAAGGAGGCGCGCCAGCTTTTCGAAAGCGATTATCTTTTAGCGAAACTGCAGGAAAATGAAGGCAACGTCACCAAAACCGCCGAGCAAATCGGGGTAGAACGAAGCCATTTGCACCGCAAGCTGAAGATGCTGGGCATTAGCGTGAAATAAGTGCGAAATAGCAACACCTGCCAAAGCCAGATGGTGAGTACCGGACGGCCACTGGCGAAGATATGAGTGTCTTTTCATCAGTTTCCTCACCTGTCTTTTCCTGCCCTCGAGACAAACGCTGAAGGTTCCAGAGCTGTGATACCACTGCCGGTAGGATAGCGGACGCATACCGGTAACGGCCGGTTGCTGGCCAGGATTACACGTGTCGTTGCCAACTGTCTGTGCACGATTTGGCCAAGATCTTTGTGTAGAGAAAAATTGTATTTGTATTTCTTAGCTTGCATTGACCTGGACAGGCCGCCCAATTGTCTTTATTTTTTCCCTGCACTGCTTCTGTAGTTTTCTGTTTGATTCAGCAACTTTTATTCGGCAGCAATTATCTGCAGCATCGCAGCCTCTTTGATATAAGCCGTCTATTTTTTCCAGTATTTGAGCAAAGTAAAGGATAGTGGTGTGTTTTTTTAAAAAATCCATCCGTATTAATTTATCCAATAACCTCATATTGCGACGGAATAATTTCGTAAAAATGCTTTTCTGTGGGATTGACATGCGCACGGCAGCATCCCCATCCTGATCCGTTCAACAACTCGAACCATGAGGGAGAAAATATATGCCTGGCAGAAAACACGCACACCAGTTCAGTGAAAAACTTTGGCACAGCATGGAGATAGAGGATGTGCACGAAAAACTGCAATCCGATCCCGGCGGCCTGAGCTCTGAGGAAGCCAAACGCAGGCTGGCCGATTATGGAACCAATGCCTTGCCCGCCAAAAAGCCGCCCACGATCTGGGGCGTTTTGTTGCAACAGCTGCTCCACCCGCTGATTTTCATCCTGGCCGCAGCTGCTCTGGCCTCGCTCCTTATTGGAGAATTCGTCGATGCGCTGTTCATTCTGCTGGTCATCGTCCTGAATACCAGTCTGGGCGCCTACCAGGAATATCAGGCGGAAAAGAGCGCGGCTGGTCTGCAGCAGCTGCTCAAAATCACCACCCGGGTGCGCCGGGACGGCATGGAAATGGATATTTCCGCCGAAGAGGTAGTTCTCGGTGATATCGTAATTCTGGAATCGGGCGATAAGGTGCCAGCTGATCTACGCCTGGCAGCGGTGAAAGGATTGACTGCGGATGAGAGTTTTTTAACTGGCGAATCCATTGCCGCTGAAAAAAGTATAGATCTTCTCCCGGAAGACACGGCAGTAAGTGACCGCAATAACATGAGCTTTGCCGGATCGATTATCACTTCCGGCAGGGGACGCGGGGTCGTGGTTGGCACGGGCAGCAACACCCAAGTGGGCATCATTGCCCGCACTGTGGCCGAATCGGAAAGCGGCAAACCTCCCCTTATTCTACGCATGGACAGCTTTGTTAAACATATCGGCATCCTGGCCCTGCTGATCAGCCTAGTCCTGGCCCTGATCCTGTGGCGTCAGGGATATGATTTACCGTCCATTTTCTTTTTAGTCGTTGCTCTGACGGTTTCCATCATCCCGGAAGGGCTGCCCGTTGCCGTGACTGTGGCGCTTTCCATTGCCAGTAAACGTATGTCAGAGCGAAACGTCATTGTGCGCCAACTCACAGCCGTGGAAAGTCTGGGCAGCTGCACGGTGATTGCCAGCGACAAAACCGGTACCCTCACTGTTAATCAGCAGACTGCCCGTTTTGTGCTATTACCAGATGGACGGGCCTTTGATTTTTCCGGGCAAGGGTACAACGGTGAAGGTGAAGTGAGCGCTGCCCTAGGCACAGAAAACTCACCAGCCAATGATGAACAGCTCAAACGTTTGGCGGAACTGGCGATTCTGGCCAATGAAGGTTTCCTGGAGCAGGAAGGCGCTACCTGGAAGCACCGCGGCGACGCCATTGATGTGGCCTTCCTGGCCATGGGCTATAAACTGGGTTTGCAGCCGCAGGAAGTAAGGGAGCAGGTCAGCATAAGGCAAGAGATCCCCTATGAATCCGAACTCAAGTATTCGGCCCTCTATTTTGAAGAGGATGGCGCCAGCCAGGTGGCGGCCAAGGGCGCTGCGGAAACCATCCTGGATTTTTGTGATCGCGCCTTTGTCGATGGCGCATCGGTTGCATTGGACCGGGAAGGCATCATGCAGCAGGTGCAGGACATGGCTGCAAAAGGGCTGCGCGTGCTGGCCGTGGCTGGTGGCGAGGCTGATAGCGCTCCGTCTGAAGAAGATACCCTGCCTTCAGGTCTGATTTTTTACGGACTGGTCGGCTTTATTGATCCCCTAAGACCAGAAGCGATCGAATCGGTGAAAAAATGTAAGCTCGCCGGCATCCAGGTTTTGATGATAACCGGCGATCATCCTGCCACTGCCGGTGCAATTGCTGCGGAACTGGGCTTGTCTGACGGGAGTGAGCCAGTGGTTACCGGTGCGCAGTTGAGCGAGGCTGGTACTTTAGGCAGTCCGGAATTTGAAAAACTGGTTGCATCCAGTCATGTGTTTGCCCGGGTGTCGCCGACCCAGAAACTTGAAATCGTTGATACTCTGATCCGGGGTGGAGAATTTGTGGCTGTCACTGGAGATGGAGTGAACGATGCGCCCGCCCTGCGGCGGGCAAATATCGGTGCTGCCATGGGCTCGGGAACCGATGTTGCCAAGGAAGTGGGTTCAATGATCGTCACCGATGACAATTTCACCTCCATAGTGACCGGGGTGGAAGAGGGACGTTTTGCCTATGACAACGTGCGCAAGGTAGTTTATCTGCTTATTTCCACAGGCGCAGCGGAAGTGCTGATGTTCATGGCAGCGATTTTTTCCGGCATGCCCATTCCCCTGCTGGCGGTACAGTTGCTCTGGCTCAATCTGGTGACCAATGGCATTCAGGATGTAGCGCTGGCATTTGAAGGCGGAGAACCCGGCGCGATGAAGCGCAAGCCGCGCAGGCCGGAGGAAAGTATTTTTAACTCCCAGATGATTTGGCAGGTTGTTGTGTCAGGACTGACCATCGGCGGCATGGCCTTTGGCCTGTGGTACTGGCTGGTGGCCATTCAAGGCCTTGAAGAGGATTCAGCCCGCAACTTTGTCCTGCTCTTTATGGTCTTGTCGCAGAATGTGCATGTCTTCAACTGCCGCTCAGAATCGGTGTCTGCCTTCAAGATCCCCATCCGCCGCAACGTTGTTCTGCTGGCAGGGGTGATAGGCGCGCAGGCTATTCATGTGTTGAGCATGCACGTACCCTTCATGCGCAATCTTCTGGGAATCGAGCCAGTTAAGCTGAATGACTGGTTATTACTGCTGACCATGGCCCTGGTTATTTTGATGGTCATGGAGCTGTTTAAACTGATGCGCCGAAAAGTCTGAAAAAACATGGCAACATGGCGTGTGCTCCCAGTTTTTAAACATTCTGCTGCTTTCTACAGCGACTGTGCCAGCGGTATATGCAATCGATGCAGGTGCATTCCCAGGCTGCCGATTCAAAAAACCTTCCTGATAAGTCTACAACAATGCTGCGCATTTTGGGCGCCTCATCGCATATTGCGATCTTGTTCATACTATAGGTGCTTGAAAGATGGTTGTTCATCGCCTATGATCTAATTGTGCGAATTATGAACAAGCTAGACAATGGTCCCGCAGGCTTCTGTGTTCCGATCATGGTTTGTCTTGGACTTGAATTGGTCTGCACAACAGAAAAAGAAATCCGAGCATTTTACTCTTTCATTATTCGACATACAAGAATTTTAACTTAGGGTGGCCCCTACCAAAATTATCCAATCCGAGGTGAACGGTTATGGCAACTGATTACTTGAATCAATTTTTCAACGCGCAGAAAAACATGTTTGAGGCCTGGCAAAATACGTTTACAGCGAAGACAGGCACTGCCAAGGCAGAGGATAAAGCAGGCCCTGATTTTATGGATTTTTCGTCATTTCAAGAGAATGCGATGAAAAATTTTAAGAATATTACTGATTTTTACAGCAATGTGTTTAATGATTTTACAGGCAGCCCTGCTGAAATTTTGCAAAAAATGAATCAGAGTATGGAGATGTACAACAATGTATATAAAGTATGGGAGAATTTGAACCCGAAAACTTTTGTTCCTAACACTGAAAACATCCAAAAAATACTCGAGGAATGGTCATCTCAGTATTGGAAATTTATTGAAGCTAATTATATAGCTCACCTTCCTGATCCCATGCAAAAAGCATATAAGCAATTTTCTGAAATGACTGAATCATATCAAAATATGATGTCAAATTTTTTTACACCATGGACAGGAAATACAGATCAGCTTAATGAATTGGCATTCAAGATGACGTATATGGCAAATTTTGACTCTTTCATTGCCATTGTCAAGTTGTGGAAAGAAAATTATGATAAGAGCTATAAGAAAATATTAAACATGCCTTCCATAGGGATTAATAGAGAGCTTTTTGAAAGGCAGTACGATGCCATCGATAAAACTATTACCTTTATCACAACATACATAGAATTTTTTGGACAGGTCTTCAAGGTCAGTCAAGAAACCATGCAAAAGGTAATTACTGATTATGCTGAAATGATGAAATCAGGTAATCAGCCGAAGACAATGGAAGAATTCCACAAATATTGGGCAAAAGAAATTGATAAATCGTTTGATAAAGTCTATTTAACAGACGATTTCAGTAAATTGATGAGTACAGTTGTTGATTCTACCATGGAGTTGAAGAAAGAATCTGACAAGTTGATGGAAGAATACCTTTCAATACTCCCACTTCCTAAAAAATCTGATATGGATAGTTTGTACAAGACTATCTATAATCTTAAAAATGAAGTCAAGGTCCTTAAGAAAGAGCTGGAAAGATTGAATGAACGCAGTGTAAGTGTCCAGCCGGAGGCAAAATGATTGATGATAACTCTTTCGTAATGGGTATGTGACATGGAAAATAAATGGAATATGGGTCTGGAGCCAATGCTGGAAGAAATGGCTCAGATGCAGGAAAAGATGATCAAAGGTGCGGAAGTCCTGATGAATATAAACTTCGAGGGCTCAGACCAGACCGAGAAGTCTTTAGTCTATCAGGAAGACAAGATGCGGCTTTATCATTACAAAGCTACTGTTAAGAAACCGTGTAAAATACCTGCACTTATTGTTTATGCCTTGGTCAACAGGCATTATATGATGGATATTGACCAAGAGAAAAGTTTCATTAAAAAATTACTCGACTCTGGATTGGATCTCTATCTTATTGATTGGGGTTATCCAACTGCTGAAGACAGATATCTTACCCTGGAAGATTATATTAACGGTTATATTGATAACGCTATTGATTATATAAGGAAAGAGCACAAGCTTGAAAAAGTAAACCTTATCGGCGTATGCCAGGGGGGAACTTTTTCAACAATTTATGCTGCCTTGCATCCTGATAAAATTAAAAATCTGGTAACCATGGTCACACCCGTTGATTTTGGTGTTGAAGACGGGCTGCTGATCAAGTGGAGCAAGGCCATGAATGTGGATAACATTGTCGATACCTATGGGGTTGTACCAGGATCATTTATGAACTATGGTTTCCTCCTCTTGAAACCATATGGGCTCATGATCGACAAGTACATCGGTGTGATAGACAAGCTTGATGATCCCGACTCCATGGCTAATTTTCTGCGGATGGAGAAATGGATATTTGACAGTCCTGCGCAGGCTGGTGAGGCTTTCAGGCGATTCCTTAAGGAATGCTACCAGGAGAACAAACTTATCAAAGGCGAATTGATAATTGGTAATAGCAAAGTGAATTTAAAAAATATCACCATGCCGTTGTTAAATATGCTTGCCCTGTACGATCACCTTGTTCCTCCTTCTGCAACCCGGCCGCTCAATGATGCTGTCGGCAGCGAAGACAAGGAACTTATGGAATATCCAGTCGGCCATATTGGCATGTATGTCAGCTCAAGGGCACAAAAGGAAGTCGCCCCTAAACTGAGTTCTTGGCTCCAGGAAAGATCAAAGTAACAGTAAGTTTTTTGTTCAAGTGGCGTCAAAGGCGGACAACCTTTGACGCCACTTGGTGCATTCCATATCGAAGCGCTCGTTCTGTTTGCTTCAAAAAAGACAAGGCAGGGCGTATCATAACGTGTACCCCGCCTCGAATTCCTTCATACCGGTCTGCCGCTGGAATGAGATGCAGGCTAATCAATTGTGCAGTGAGAGCGCATTTCTCGTTGTCTCAAGCAGCAGGAAGGATTTCGTGCAATGAAGAGCAACCGCGATTTTTTTATCGCGCTCAGATTACATCTCGCCTCTATCGCCTCTACATCTGAATCCAGTTAAGGGTTAATCAAACTCACGCAGCTTTTGGAGGGCTGACCAGTGCTTCGCCAGCAAGGACCACAGTGCCTTCTTGATTGGTGCAGGTCGTTTTCATGCGGGCACGATTTTTTTCTAAATTCAATTCCAGGACTTCCACCTGCGCTGTGATGGTGTCGCCAATGCGTACCGGTGCGCGAAAAGATAAGTCCTGTTTAAGGTAAATGGTGCCCGGCCCTGGGAGTTGATTGGCCAAGGTGGCCGAAATAAAGCCCGCCACCAGCATTCCATGCGCAATGCGAGATTTAAAAAAGGTGTCGCTGGCATATACCTCATTCACATGGGCTGGGTTAAAATCACCACTGATACCGGCATAAAGGTAAATATCAGTCTCTGTAACCGTCTTGGCAAATTCTGCTGTGTCACCAACATGGAGTTGGTCAATGGATTTTCCTGGTTTCATAGTCGTTGTCTCCCGCCTTCAAGTTGAGTTTTGGCACGAGCGCAGAAGAGTGACAGTGTCTTCCAAGCCGCTACCTGTTGTGAATCAATCGGGTCTCAACGCCTAGCATATACTCTATGCCCGTCTAGAGCCATCCAATTTCGCAAGCCTGGCCTTCCAAAATGCCAAGCCTCCCCAGCAAGGTGAGCCTCGATTTGTCAGCCCGTTGGAAAAATTTCCATGTGAGGTGTAATGGCATTTTCATAAGATGGAAAACAATTTTGACAGGACAAAGCCCTGAACCAAATCTGACCTGACAGACATCAGAAAAAGCTGGTAACTGTCAGATCAAGTCGTAACTACTGCATTTCAGGCAGGGGTGACCAAAGGTCTCCCCTGTTTTGTTGCTGTCATTGTTGCGGAATTTTTGGTAAAAGAGTATTTTTCATTGTTAGTGATGATTCTTATCATAATGTACGATGTTTTAAATAACTGAGAGACAGCTGCGAGTTTTTGAGAAAACGTTTAACTCGTATTCAGAAAATTCAAAGTAAACAGGTGAGTGGGATGAAAAACAAGGCGACACTGACTTCAGTGGCTTATGCGGGTGGGATTCTTTTGTTTCTTATTTTGTTGGTGTATCTGACTTTATCTCGCCCAGACGGCGGCTTTTTCAGTTCAATTGGCATCCTCATCGTGTCGCTTTTCAAACTTGTGTTTTTTGTTATAGGTTTGGCAATAGGGGTTGCCTTGTGTATTGGTGTCATGCTGTGCATCTATGTCGCTGCAGCATATATGATGAATAGCCAACTCGGTAAAAAGATTGCAAACAGCACGTATCTGGCTGTCCGCACGCAACTTTGGTCTGCACTTGAAGTTTTTGCCCCCAATAAATTTGGCACACTTGCGCATGCAACAGCCTATGGTGCTGTGCCTGATGTGTCAAAACCCTTGGATTCAGCCAACTATGGTGCCCCTGCGACACCACAGCCGGCACAGCCGCAAAGCACCGTGACAACTCCAGTTGCAGAGTCAGATCAGATGCTGGATGTCTTGAAACAGGTAGAGCAGCGCTTGGCTGACATTGAACGTTCAGTCCAGGCAATTGAGGCAGATAATGCACAATTTGCCCGTACTACCCAATTTGACGAACTGAGCATTAACCTGCAGTCTGTTGAAGAACGCAGCCAGACAGCGCTTGATGCAAGGCTGGTTCCTGTGCAGGATCGTTTGGAGCACATTGGCAGGCAGGGAGAAGAGTTCGAGGCTGCAAGTAAAATTCTTGGCGATATTGTACACCGCATTACCGTGCTTGAAGAGCAAGCGAAGAAGTTTACTGATTTGCCGCAAAAAATCAGTGGGTTGCATGAAGAAGTCAATAGCAAATATGCCGAGATTCCACAGCAGATAACAGCATTGCGGGAAGAGCTGCAGAAGCAGGTAGACGCCTTGAAGCCAAAGCCAAGCCCGGCAAAAGGAAGGTCGCGGAAGAAGCCGCCTGCTCAGCAGTCATAACAGCACAGTGCCGAGCAGAGCGTTATCAAGCCGTATCAGTATATTGCTGGTACGGCTTTTATAATGCTTTTCCACTAGTTCCTCCAGTGAATGCGCGGTCGTAGAATCCAACTTGTCAGGGTTCTTTGTCGAAAGCTCACGTTGCCGGTGTGTCAGCGGCAGGGGAGAAGGGGGCAAGATACGACAGGATTCTGTCAATCTCTGTGAAAATGTCGACTTTACTGGGCAGAGGAACGATGAGATGGGCATCCGGTGAGAAACGGCACTGGGGGCCCTTTTTTTTGCGGACATTTTCGTGTTGCACAAATGCGAGCACTTGCTGCGGGTTGAGGGGCGTGCTTTCATCGAAGCAGAAGAGTAACGTTTGAGGCCCCTGCTCAAGCCGTTTGATACGCAACTGCTGTAGCCGCTGTTTCACCGCGATGGTAGCGATGAGTGTCTGGGCTTCTTCTGGTAAAGGGCCGTAGCGGTCTGCCAGTTCTTCAGCGAGCGCAGCTAAATCTTCAGGGCTGCCAGTACCGGCGTAGGAGAGTTTGCGATACGCCTGGTAGCGCAGTCCAGTGTCGCTAATGTAATCCTCTGGAAGAAAGGCAACGCCATGCAGCTTGATTTCCGGCTCAAAGGAGAATTCAGTGCGTATTTCACCCTCAGCTTGGTGTGCCTGCAAATCTGCCACAGTCTCCTGCAGGAGTTGCAGGTACAAGTCATAGCCTACAGCCGCAATGTGGCCTGACTGGGAGATTCCAAGCAGGTTACCGCCACCGCGAATCTGCAGATCGTTCATGGCCACTTGAAAGCCGTCACCAAGATCGGAATGGTCAAGTAGAGCCTGTAGCCTGCGTTCAGCGTCGCTGGTCATGTGTTCAAGCGATGGTACCAGCAAATAGGCATAGGCCTGACGGTTGCCACGGCCAACTCGACCGCGTAGCTGGTACAAATCTGCCAAACCAAGCCGGTCGGCCCTGTCAATGAGCATAGTATTCGCATTGCTGATATCCAGGCCCGATTCAACGATAGTGGTGCATACCAGCATATCGAGCTCATGGCGGATGAAGCGTACCATAACCTCTTCCAACTCTGTTGCAGGCATCTGGCCATGGGCCACGCCGATGCGCGCCTGGGGTACAAGGTCGGCAAGTTTCGCGGCCGCCTGCATGATAGATTGTACCCGGTTGTGGATATAAAAAATTTGGCCGCCGCGATCAAGTTCACGCTGGCAAGCTTCCTTAATGAGTAAGGCATCACGCTTGGCGAGCAGGGTTTTGACAGCGCGCCTTTGTTTTGGCGGTGTGGATATGATGGAAAGATCACGAATGCCTAAAAGCGACATCTGCAGCGTGCGCGGAATGGGTGTTGCCGTGAGGGTAAGCACGTCTACGCTGGCCTTTATTTTCTTAATCTTTTCCTTATGGGCGACACCAAACCGGTGTTCTTCGTCGACAACCAAAAGGCCCAGCCGATTATAGACAATATCCTTGGATAAAAGCCGATGAGTGCCAATGATGATGTCCACTTTCCCTGCTGCCAGATCGGCTACAATCTGTTTCTGCTCTGCACGGGAACGGAAGCGATTCAGGCAGGCGATGCGCACAGGGAAGGTGGCGAAGCGTTCCTGAAAAGTGGCGACGTGCTGTTCAGCAAGGACGGTGGTCGGCACGAGGATTGCGACTTGGAATCCATCTTCAATGGTTTTGAAGGCAGCACGGGCTGCAACCTCTGTTTTGCCATAACCCACGTCGCCGCAGATCAGGCGATCCATGGGTTGCCCTTTGGTTAAATCGTCCAGAACGTCTTGTATAGCCTTGAGTTGGCCGCTGGTTTCGTCATAGGGGAAGGATTCTTCCAGTTCGCGGTAGAGCTCGCCAGGCGGGGAAAAGCTGTGCCCTTGACGCAGTGCGCGTTTGGCGTAAATCTCCAGCAGTTCCTGGGCTACCTTCCATACTGCTTCGCTGACCTTTTGCTTAGTGTACAGCCAACGTTGCGAGCCTAGTGCATCAAGCCTGGGCTCCTGTTCACTTAAGCCCTGGTACTTACCTACCTTGTGCAGCTTGTCCACCGGAACATACAACTTGTCGTCATTACGGAACAACAGGAGCAGGAAATCACCACGGCTGCCGGCAAATTCAAGGTTCACCAGGCCCTGAAAAAGGGCTATGCCGTGATCACAGTGGACAACCACATCACCACTCTGCAACTGATCCATGCGAACCAGCGGGATGTCGGCCTCGGTTTTTTTTGCGCGCCGTCGGTGGGAAAGCCGTTTGTCACCAAAAAGCTCAGAGGTGGAAAGAAAATGTAACCGCTCCCCTGGTAGATCGAAGCCCTGTGACAGCGGTTGGGGAAAACAGAGGATTTCACCGTTCTTCAGGAGAGGAGTCTGCGCAAAAACTGTTGTCGGACGCTGGATCTCCAACTGATATTGCGAAAGCATTGCTTGCAGATGTTCAGCCTGACGCATTGAACGACAAGCCAAAATGGTGGTGTCTCCATGCCTTTGCCATGCTGCAATCCGGGCAGAGAGTGGAGCAAGCATGCCTTGCTTCTGCCTGGAGAGTGCCATTTCCTGGGCAAGCAAGAGATGGTCCTTCGCTGGTAAAGACAGGGAGTTACCAGGCGATTCAGGATCGGGCAGGCGCGAAAAGGTGGCTAATACGTTGGTTTTTAAAGCTTCCTGGAGCTGTCCCTCGGTCAAGAATATTTCGTGTGGCAAGGAGGCAGCGCGGCCTTCCTTCTGGACCACGCTGTAATTAGCAGCGATGCGTTCGTACAAATGCTGCAGACGTCGCTTGCAGGCACCAGGGTCAACCAGCACCCGTGTGCAACCGGGCGGCAAATATTCAAAAAAAGATTGCATGCGATCCACGCCGCCGGCAAGCACAGGGGCGAGAGCGTCCATGCCTATGGCAAGTTGCTGGAGCTTGAGTTGTTCGCGGATACTTCTGGCATGCTCAGTTGACCAATCCAAGGCTTCAAGCGAGGCCTCAAAGGCGGCAAACATGACATCCTGTTCTGTTTCTCCACGTGGAAACAAAAACTCTGATGCAGGCAGGAGTACGAGTTCAGCTAATTCGCCGTACGAGCGCTGGCTTACAGGGTCAAAAGGGCGAATGGTTTCGACAGTGTCACCAAAAAAATCCAGACGCAGGGGACCTGGTGATTCTCCCTGCCAGGCAGGAGGAAAAATATCGATGATGCCGCCGCGCAGGGCAATGTCTCCCTCCTGGCGTACCAGTTCACAGAGGCGATAGCCAGAGTGTATGGCTGTAGAGATGAGAGCTTCCCGATCGGTTTCTTCGCCCGCGATAAGTAATTCACAGTGCTCGTTCAAACGCTGTGGCGATGGCAGACGTCGGCAAATGGCCTCGGCCGTGCACAGAATCAAAGCAGGTTCTTGGAGCTCCTGTAGCTGATAAAGAGCGGAAACACGCGCACTCACCGCCCCTGCTTCGGGTTTGACTACCGTGTAGGGAGGGATATCAAGATCAGGAAACTGAAGAACCGGGGAAGTGGAAAAAAAAGAAAAATCTTGGGCAAGCAGTTGTATATCTTCTTCTGTGGGAAGGATGCAGCAAATACTACGCTTTTCCGCCCCAAGCAGCCTTGCCAGGAGCAAGGCTGCAGAGGCAGGGGAGCAACCGGTTATTTCAGGAGTAGATATGCCTTCCTGCAGCCGGGCAAGAATGGTCTGCATGAATGGCTGTGGGAGAATGCAAATGAATGACTAAACTGCAGCTATCAGAAGCTGCCACCTATACTGAAGTCCCAGGTAGAGCTGTCTTCGCCTTCCTTTTTGTCCAGGTTAAAACCAAGGGCCATGCGCAGGGGACCAAGCGGTGAGGCCCAGTTTATACCGAAGCCGGCAGCTTTTTTGTAGTCACTTAAATCCCAGTCATCGTCCACATCGTACACATTACCAAAGTCAGTGAACAACTCCCCATCAAGGCCCATGTCTTTCACCAGGGGGAAGAGGATGCCCAGGTTAACGTACCACATTTTGTCTCCACCGATACGCTCACCAGTGACAGGGTCGCGAGGGCTGATCTTGGCAGATTCGAAACCACGGATGGAGTTCATACCGCCCAGATAGAAATGCTCGTAAACCGGGAGCTTGTTGTCTTTGTTTTCAAAGGCCTGACCTGCAGCACCCTTCACATGGAAAACAGTCTGCCAAACCATGGGGAAATACCAGGATGAAGAACCTTCAAGTTTGGTGTATTCGGCGTCGCCACCCAAAGGGCCACCGGCATAGGCCACGGTCACGCTGTTGCGGGAGCCTTTAGTGGGTGAGAAAAACTTGTCACGGGTATCGCGCACCAGTGAAATTTCACCCTCGCTGATAAGATGGATATCCTTGGAACGGAGGATGACAGCAGATGCATTGGGTTTGATATCGGTCAAATCCGTATCTGAGATGCTGTACCCGTAGTAAATGCGCCATTCTTCAAAGAGAGGGTGCCCGATATTTAAACCAGCGCCAAGGGTATCACGTGTGTAGTCATCATATTCCCTTTTCCAGTTATAGCCTTGCACTGAACCGGAGACCTGGGAGTCATAGATACGGGGGTTGGTGAAACGCAGGTTGTAGCGGGTACTCTTACCGCTAATATTGGCCTGCAGGGCCAGACGGTTGCCGGTACCGAAGAGATTTTTCTCTGAAATTTCACCCATGAAGAGCAAGTTATCGGAAGATGAATAGCCGGCGCCAATGGCAAACTGCCCCGTCGGTTTTTCCTTAACATCAACAACCACATCAAGCAGGTCTTCCCGCATGGTGGGTTTGGGGGTAATGTTGACGCTCTCAAAGTAATCCAGGCGGTTGAGCTTTTGTGTGGAGGTGCGCAGCGCCTTGGAGTCAAATTTGCTGCCTTCTTCCAATGCTATGTCGCGCCGAATGACATTGTCCCTTGTGCGGGTATTGCCTTGAATTTCAACACGGTTGACATAGACAACCGGGCCCTGACTAATGTCGAAGGCGAGATCAATCCGGTTGCCAGTGGGGGCTTTGTTGATTCTAGGGCTAATTTCAGCGTAGGCATAACCCTGTTCAGCATAGAGATCGGTTAAACGGACGATGTCTTCACGCATGGTCTGGCGATTTAAAAATTCCTCATCGCGAATTTTGAGCGTGCGGAGCATTTCAGTTTTATCCTTGATAAGGTCTCCGCGCAGGTCTACCGTGCCCAAACGGTAGCGGGGTCCTTCTTCTACCGGGAAAGTAATATGCAAACCGTCGTCTTCGTGCGCAACCGTCGGCTCGCCTACCCTGGCATCAAGATAGCCGTGGTTGTGGTAGAAGGCCGCAACGCGTTCCATATCCTGTTGCAGAACATCCATGCGTAAAATGCCGGAGCCCGTAAGCCAAGAAATCCACCATGAGCGTTTAGAAGTCTGGATCGCATCGCGCAGGTCGCTGTCGGAAAAATTCTCGTTACCGCTGAATCCGACCTGACGGATAACAACCTTGTCCTGTTCCTGGATATCAAATCGCACAATGGATGCACCGTCGTCCGTGCTTTCAATGCTGCTCTGTACCTTTGTGGTATAATATCCCTTGGACTTGTACAGCTCGAGAATCTTTTCAGTGGCCTCGTTTACTTTGGCAGGATTGATGATGGTGTTGGCGGTAATGCCAGCAGCCTCACGAATATCTGCTTCTTTCACTGCGGCTGCACCAGTAATCACCACCTCGTTGATCAGCGGTTTTTCCACGACCCTGAAAAGAATGGCCTTGCCGTTGCTTTCGTCCTGCACCTCAACTTCGACATTGTCAAAGTAACCCATCGAAAAGACAGATTTAATATCTTCCCGCAGGACAACCGGATCGTACAGGTCGCCCGGTTTGGTGGTTATTTTTTGTAAAATCGCGCCGGTATCGATGCGGGAGTTGCCCGTGGCGGAGATAGAGGCAATGGTAAAGGTTTTGTTGGAGTAGGTAAGCAGGTCACCCATTATTTCGCCGGTCAGCTTCTGCAGTTCCTGCGCACTTTCTCCCACCCGGTATGCTGAGTGAGGCGGCTTGGAGCTCACCGCGTCGAAGATAGCGGCATCCACACTGATTCGTCTGCCCAACTGGGTGATGCTGCCCACACCCACATAATCAGCGCCCGTAGCTTGCGCCACTGCTTCAAGCGCTGCCCGTGGAGGCGGCCAAGTCCCCGCATAGTTAATGTGCCGCTGAGCTTCAGTGCGGGACAGCATGTTCATGCCTTTTGCCCTGGCTTCCAATTCCAATGCCTTGTCTGCAGCGTCAGCCAGTTGGCTCTGTTCGCCGGCATTGATTTTGAAAGGTAGAAAAACCGTGTTACCCTCCAGCGCCTGTGCAAACTGTGCCTGGTAAAGAAGGCCGAACGACAGGGCAAAAGCCAACAGAGGTAGTTGGGTGGTGATGAACCGGATAGCAGAGCGATGTTGTAGCATGGTCTATTCCTTTTCCTAGATCTATCAGCCAGTAGGTTCGATTGCTGTGCACTACTGGAAAAGCAGCCTGATGAAATTATGCTTTTTCAGGAGGTTCAGTACTATTCTTCAGTTCGGCATTATGACATGTTCACTTTAATTTGCAAAGAGATTATAGCGCTTAAAAAGAGGGCCGCCTGCAAACATCAGCGTGAATGGAAATTGACATCCAAGGCATTTATTGTTAGGAAAATTATTCTGGCAAGATCGTAATGGCCAGGTCTTGATGGTCAAATGATTTCCCTTAATCAGACTTTTCCCCAAGGAGGAAGCCATGAAAAAAATCGTGGGTTGGACTGCGGCATTATGTCTTCTGCTGGCGCCCGGATTATTTGCCGCCGACACGGTGAAAATCGGTCTTATGGGCCCGATGACCGGATCCTGGGCCAGTGAAGGGCAGGAAATGAAGCAGGTTGTGGATCTGCTGGCTGATCAGTATAATCAGCAGGGCGGTGTGTTGGGCAGGAAGATCGAAATACTGACCGAAGATGATGGCGGAGATCCGCGCACAGCATCCCTTGCAGCCAACCGCCTGGCTACCCGGGGTATCATCGCCGTTATCGGCACCTATGGCTCCTCCATTACCGAAGCGTCGCAAAACATTTATGACGAAGCCGCTATTGTGCAGATTGCCAACGGCTCCACCGCAATCAGACTGTCTGAAAAGGGACTGAAGAATTTTTTCAGGACCTGTCCCCGCGATGATGAGCAGGGCAAAGTTGCCACCGCCACCATCCAGAAACTGGGGATGAAAAAGATTGCCATCCTGCATGACAATACCTCATACGCCAAGGGCCTTGCCGAGGAAAGCCGAGCCAATTTGAAGGCCGCCAATGTTGACGTGGTCTTTTTCGATGCCCTTACCCCTGGCGAGCGGGACTACAACGCCATTCTCACTAAGCTGAAGGCTGCAAATCCGGATTTCGTTTTCTTTACCGGTTACTATCCGGAAGCCGGTCTTTTGCTGCGCCAGAAAAAGGAAATGGGCTGGGACATCCCCTTCATGGGTGGTGATGCGGTGAATAATCCCGCCCTGGTTGAAACCGCCGGCGCAGCTGCGGCTGAAGGTTTTTATTTCCTCAGCCCGCCTCTGCCCAAAGACTTGGATACGGCCGAGGCCAAATCCTTTGTCGACGCCTTCACCAAGAAGTATGGCAATGTGCCCAAATCTATCTATCCTGTGCTTGCCGGTGACGGTTTTCGGGTGATTGTAGAGGCCATCAAGAAAACAGAGTCGGTTGAGGCAGAGAAGCTCTCCGCATACCTGAAGTCTTCCCTGAAAGGCTACCCTGGTCTGACCGGCACCCTCGCCTTTGACGACAAGGGTGACCGCGTTGGTGAAGTCTACCGCGTCTACAAGGTGGACAGCCAGGGACAATTCGTACTGGAGCCGTAAACCATTATGGTGTAATTTTCAGGGCAGCTGGGATATCCCAGCAGCCCTATGGGCCTATGGAGCCTTATGGAACAGTTTTTTCAGCAGTTGACCAATGGTCTTGCGGTCGGCGGCATTTATGCGCTGATCGCACTCGGCTACACCATGGTCTACGGAGTTTTAAAGCTCATTAACTTTGCCCATGGCGATCTTTTTACGATTGGAGCCTATCTCGGCCTTACCCTCCTGACCTCGCTTGCACTCAACGATTATGTGGGTGGCTTTCTTGGTCTCTTTATTTTAGCAGTCATGGTTATGGGCCTGGTGGGGATCATTGGCATTCTGCTTGAGCGTACCGCCTACCGTCCTTTACGACAATCTCCCCGGCTTTCCGCGGTGGTCTCTGCCCTGGGTGCCTCCATCTTCTTTCAAAACGCGATCATGTTGATCTATGGGGCAAAATTTTATGTGTATCCCCAGGATCTGCTGCCCGTGGTACCGATCAATATTTTCGGCCTGTCCATCCCCTTGATGCGTATCATCATCCTCTTGGCTTCGGTCGTGATGATGATAGCCCTCTACCTTTTCGTGCAGAAGACAAAGATCGGTACCGCCATACGCGCTGCTGCTATTGACCAGGGGGCCGCTCGCCTGATGGGTATAGATGTTAACTTTGTCATCATGATCGTGTTTTTCATTGGTCCTGCTTTAGGCGGAGCAGCCGGACTGATGGTCGGTGTCTACTACGGACAGATCAACTTTACCATGGGCTGGATCTACGGGCTCAAAGCCTTTACCGCCGCTATCCTTGGTGGAATCGGCAATATTCCCGGAGCCATGGTTGGTGGCTTACTTTTAGGAGTGATTGAGGCCCTGGGCGCTGCCTACATTTCCATTGCCTGGAAAGACGCGATTGCTTTTTTTGTGTTGATTCTCATCTTGATCGTGCGGCCCACCGGGCTTTTGGGGGAGCGGGTGGCTGAAAAAATATGAAAAATGCGAATTGGCTTGGTTACATAGTCTTTTTTGCCCTGCTTGCTGCAACTCCCCTACTGCTTGATCGATACTGGGTGGATGTACTCAACAGTGTCGGTTTGTATCTCATACTTGCCCTGAGTCTGAATATCATTCTCGGGTATGCCGGCATGTTTCACATGGGACACGCGGCATTTTACGCTATTGGTGCGTATACTACCGCTATCATCAACACCCGCTACGGCATCCCTGTTCTATGGGCGCTTCCAGCCAGCGGTATAGCCGCCTCGCTTTTTGCGCTGATAGTGGCCCGGCCAATTATCCACCTGCGGGGTGATTACCTGCTCATTGTCACCATTGGTATGGTTGAGATTGTGCGCATCGCCCTCATTAACGATGTTTTTGGGATGACAGGTGGTGCCAATGGGATTTTCGGTATTTCCAGGCCAGAAATTTTCGGATTCAGAATCACCCAACCCATTCATTTTTTCTACCTGATCTGGTTTTTTGCCGCGCTGACTGTGCTGCTCTTTTCGCTCCTGGAAAATTCCCGCTTTGGCCGTGCCCTGAAATACCTAAAAGAGGACGAGGTGGCGGCCGAGGGCAGCGGTATTCACACCGCCCGCTACAAACTGGCCGCCTTTGTTCTGGGCGCCGGCTGGGCTGGCATGTGCGGCACCCTTTTTGCCACCAAGATGACCATTATTTCACCAGAATCTTTTAACTTCTGGGAATCGGTGCAGCTTTTCATGATTGTTATTCTTGGTGGATCCGGGAGCATCCCAGGTGTTATCCTCGGCGCCTTTCTCGTTATGGGTTTACCCGAACTCTTCCGTGATTTCGCCAATGCCCGTCTGCTGATTTTTGGTCTGGCCCTGATGGTGATGATGATTGTTCGCCCCCAAGGTCTTTTGCCAGCCAGGCCACGCAAGTATAATCTTGATTCCATACGGGAACTGTCGTGAGTATTCTTCGCCTGGATCATCTGAACAAGCGTTTCGGCGGGCTGGTTGCCGTTGACCGGGTGAGTTTCTCCATGGAGGAGGGTAGCGTGGTCGGTCTGATCGGACCCAACGGTGCCGGTAAAACCACGGTCTTTAACCTGATCACCGGTAATTACCAGCCGGATGGCGGGGATGTCTTTTTTCAAGGACAGTCCATTCGTGCAAAGCCAACCCACCAGATTGTTGCCCTTGGCATAGCGCGTACCTTCCAGACCATCCGCCTTTTTCAGAACATGACGGTGCTGGAAAACGTGCTGGCCGGTTGCCACTGTCGCATGCGCACCGGCCTGTTCGGCTCCCTCTTCCATACCCTGGGGCAAAGGCTGGAGGAGCAGCAGGCCCTGCGTCAATCCATGGATGCACTCGCCTTTGTTGGCCTTGAGTCCAGTGCGGATCAACTGGCCAAGAACTTATCCTACGGCAATCAGCGGCTACTTGAAATCGCGCGCGCTCTGGCCACCCAGCCCCGTCTATTGATTTTGGATGAGCCTGCCGGTGGCATGAATGAGCAGGAGACCCAGGAACTCATCGGCCTGATCGCAAAAATGGGGCAGCAGGGCCTGAGTATTCTATTGATTGAGCATGACATGAAGCTGGTGATGATGGCCTGCGACTATCTGGTGGTGATTGAATACGGCCGTAAGATTGCCGAAGGCACGCCAGTAGAGATTCAGACCAATCCTAAAGTGATCGAAGCCTACCTTGGCGCAGACAACGACGACGGTATCTGATGCTGCTTGAAATAAAAGATCTGCACGTCAAGTACGGCAATGTGGAAGTCCTCCACGGTATCAACCTGGAGGTGGGGGAAGGGGAGATTGTCACCATCCTAGGCGCAAACGGAGCCGGCAAGTCTACTACACTTCTTGCCATCAGCGGTTTGGTCAAGGCCTCACAGGGCGAAATCCTTTTTGAAGGTCGACCTCTGCACAAACTGCCCGCACATCAGGTGGTGAAGGCACGCATTAGCCAGTCGCCCGAAGGCCGCCGTGTTTTCGGTACATTAACTGTGCAGGAAAATATTAACCTGGGGGCCTATACCATTACGGATAAAGAGCAAATAGCCCGCACCCGCAAATGGATTTACGAACTTTTTCCCCGCCTGGATGAGCGCAAACATCAGCTGGCCGGCACTTTGAGTGGTGGCGAACAGCAAATGCTGGCCATTGGCCGCGCCCTGATGAGCGACCCCAAGATACTGCTTTTGGATGAACCCAGTCTGGGCTTGGCGCCGCTTTTGGTCAAAGCCATTTTCCAAACCATTCAGGAGATCAACGCCAGCGGGGTAACCGTGGTGTTGGTGGAACAAAATGCCAAGGCGGCATTGCGCCTCGCGCACCGGGGTTACGTGCTTGAGGTGGGCAACATTATTCTTTCCGGCCAGGCTGATGATCTCCTCACCAATCCCGAAGTGCTCGATGCTTATTTGGGCGGCTCCTGAGTTTGCTCCATTTCTGTACAAACATCTTTGATCTCAAGTTGAAATAACCTCCTATTCTCCATGCTGGCCCTCCAATCTCCCCTTGATATGCATCTGCACCTGCGTGAGCAGGAGATGCTGCAACTCGTTGCTCCGTTGAGCGCGCGGTCCTTTGCGGGCGCGGTCATCATGCCGAATCTGGTGCAACCCGTAAACAGCCGGGACCGGCTTGTCAGCTATCGGCGTGCAATTGTTTCCGCCTGTGGGACAGATACCTTTATTCCCTACATGACCTTGTTTTTTCGTGAATATACCCGGGAAGAACTCTTGGCCGTCCGGCAGGATATTATCGGAATAAAGCTGTATCCGGCCGGAATTACGACCCAAAGCGATGCCGGAGTGCGAGATTTTGATAGTATTGCCGCTACTGTATCCCTGCTTGAAGAGCTGGATATCCCGCTTTTGGTGCATGGTGAAAGCAGTGGTTTTGTTATGGATCGGGAAACGGAATTTTTGCAGGTCTATGCTAAATTGGCAGGTAATTTCCCAAAACTCCGTGTGGTCATGGAGCATATCAGTACCGCCGCATCTCTTGAATTTTTGGAGCGGTATAACAATGTGGCCGCCACCGTTACCCTACATCACCTGCTTTTGACCCTTGATGATGTTGCCGGTGGATTGCTGCAGCCGCACCTGTTCTGTAAACCGATTGCAAAAACACCACGCGACCGTGACGCGCTGCGCCAGGCAGTTCTGCAGGGCCACCCCCAGCTGATGTTCGGTTCGGATTCAGCACCCCATCCCCGCCATGCCAAGGAATGCTGCGGCTGTGCGGCTGGTATCTTTTCTGCGCCTGTAGCCCTGCCCATGCTGGTGCAGCTCTTTGACGGGGCCGGCTGCCTGGAGGCGTTGCAGACCTTTGTTACGGGAAACGCAGTTCGCTTCTACAGGATTAAGCCACCAGAAAAAATGGTCCAATTGCGGCAGAAGAGCTGGCGGGTGCCGGAGGTGTATGGCACGGTTCGGCCCTTTCTGGCCGGACAGGAGCTGCAATGGAGTTTTGCTGATCAAGACAATTAAACAGGGTTGGATAAGTAACACGGAACGCCCCCACATCTACCTTGGTTTATAGCATGGAACAGGACCGATTGCCAAGATTGCGGGCGGGTCAAAACAGCCTACATCTGCCGCAGTCATGAGCTGATCCGACCCAAGGCGGGGCGGCACGATGGTCCCGCGCGTATTAACAGCAAAAGCAAGGGGCGTGAAGTGTGCGCTGCTCCTGTGGTTACCGTTTTGACCGTAGAGGGGGAGAGTTGTAGAAACGTGCTGGCGTGTTGAAAAAGATGCACGTCAGCGGGAGCACGGTGCAGGATAGCACCATAAAAACTCAGGGTGGCTACCGCTTGTTCGTGCAAACCGTGCTGTAGCAGCGTGGCTTTACCGCAAAAATTGGTGGTGGTTGATTGTCGCTGCCTTATTTCATCGCCATTAATTGCCAGGTCAATTTTTCTTCTGGAAATACCACCAGTCTGTCCTCTCTGGCGCTGCACTGATAAAAAAATAGCCCTCAATTCCCGATTTTTCTTGCCTCCAAGCCTATTTTCTATATATTGCCGGAATTAATTATTACTGCCTTGCCACGCATCTTCAGATACACCTGTTAGTAGTTCCAGATTGTACAGACAATAGCGCTGCTGGTTTGTTCAGATTGGCGCATCTCTTGTATCTCGATTTCGCGCTCCCGCCACGGATCAAATTCGGCCAGATGCCTTAATTCCAGATGAGCGCGCTGTAGCAATGGCAGCATGTTCATCTTGTATTTAAGCGACATAAATATGCTGATCTTCGTCCACATCGCTTTGATAAACCAACCGCCATGTCCAGTTGCTTAGTTTGTTGCATCTAACTTGATCAACCAAGTGGCGATAGCCGCTGGGATGTGCCCAGTTCGCTGCCACTTTTTCTGCCGGATATTTTCTCTTTGTACAGGTGACAGGTGTTTTGTCCGGCTCCATGACGAATGTTTTTATTGAATCATGAAATACTTACTGGATCGTTTTCTTCATTCCCAAACCACTGGCGCCATTGTTCTGCTTGTTGCCGCAGCCTCTGCGCTCTTCTGGGCCAATTCTACCTGGTCGGGCTCCTACTTCGCCATCAATCAGCAACAAATCGGCTTTTATATTGGCGACGACGCATACCTGCTTACCTTTGGTGACTGGATCAAAGATGGGCTTATGGTCATCTTTTTTTTCGTGGTCGGATTAGAAATCAAGCGGGAGGTCCTGGTGGGCGAATTGTCCGATCCACGCAAGGCTCTGCTGCCCATTGCCGCTGCCTGTGGCGGTGCTGTCGTTCCTGCAATTTTTTACGCCATCTTTAACCTGTCAGGTGGAGAAGCAGCGCGTGGTTGGGGTATCCCCATGGCCACGGATATCGCCTTTGCCCTGGGAGTCTTGGCCTTGTTTGGTACGCGGGTACCGCTTGGTCTCAAGGTTTTTCTTACTGCTTTGGCCATCGTCGACGACCTTTTGGCCATTCTGGTGATCGCCTTTTTTTACACAAGCAATATCAACTTCACTGTCCTTATTATCGCCGCCCTGCTGCTTGCACTGCTCTCCTGGGTAGTCAGGCGGAGGATGCATTCACCGGGCATCCATCTGCCGATTCTTATTGGTATCTGGCTCTGTATCCTGCTGTCTGGCATCCATGCCACTATTGCTGGCGTACTCATTGCCATGATCTACCCGGTTCAATCCTCCATAAAACCGGAGGTGTTTTTCGACACCATAAAAACCCGAATTAACCAGCTGGAGGAGTCCCGACTTACCCGTAACAGTATGATTGACGATAAAAAGCAGTTACGTGCCATGAACCAAATTTATCTGACAACACAGGACATGATTCCGTCGGGTATTGCCATGGAGGAGAACCTGCACAGCATTCAGGCCTACCTCATCCTGCCGCTGTTCGCGCTTTCTTCCGCAGGTGTAGTTGTAGACAATTCCGTAGTGAGTAGCCTGCCAGATCCTGTCAGCATGGGTGTCTTTTCAGGATTGGTGTTTGGCAAACCCATCGGTATTATGCTGACCAGCGCGGTACTGGTGAGAAGCGGGATGGCGAAGCTGGGCAAGGGTATTACCTGGCCGATGCTGTTCGGTTGCTCGGTGTTGGCGGGTATTGGTTTTACCATGTCTATCTTCATTGCTGAACTAGCCTTTACTGACCCGCAGCTGATTAGCGAGGCGAAGCTGTCCATATTTGCTGCATCAATAAGTGCAGCTGTCTTGGGGAGCATAATTTTGAACTGGGTTTTACCCGAAAAAAAGCCCGAATGTTAAGGTAAGATTTCGCAAAAAATACAGGGTTATTCTTAGCCTTTTTTCTGGATATTCTTTTGCGGAAATTTGTAGCGTTTCCACTCAAGGCCGAATATGGGATACTAAGAGGTGAAAAAATACTGTAAAAAGCGGAAACCGGAAGCTTTTTTGTGCATTGACAGCGATTTTTATCTCCTTTATACTCACGCACAATTTTGGGTTTTCGCGTCACTTGCGCCGCTCTGGCGCGCACATACATATTTGAGGGAGGTGGATGAAATCATTTAGGCTTACGTAGGATATGATCTGCAAGCAGTTCAACTCAACGTACTTAAGGGGGAGTGTACATGGCTCAAACGGGAACGACCTATCCACGCTGGATTCCACTACTTGGCGGACTCTTAGGCAGCACCACTTGCGGTTTACTACTGTACGCGTTCAGTGTTTTCATCAAACCTCTTCAGGCTCAATTTGGCTGGACCGTTCCAGAGGTCGCCATGGCCTATGCCCTGATCTGCCTCATCTTCGGCCTGGTGACCTTCCCGGCCGGCCGCATGAGCGACAAGTATGGTCCCAAGGTCATCGTTTTGATCGGTAGCTTGCTCATGGCCTTCGGCTTCTTTATGGTTTCCACCATTGCGCCGCCTACACCCGAAGCGCTTGCCGCTGGTAACAACAAATCCCAACTCTATCTTCTATATCTCTACTATGGTGTGATCTGCGGTTTGGGTGGTGGCATGGTGTATTTGCCGCCCATTTCTACGGCACCCAAATGGTGGCCTGACCGCCGCGGCTTGGCAACCGGTTTTACGGTTGTAGGTTTGGGCCTTGGTTCCTTTATCATGGCGCCCTTGGCAACCAAGATGATTGCTTACTACGGCTCAGCTCTGCCGGTGTTCAAGTATGTTGGTATTGCCATGGGCATCATGGGTGTGATTGCAGCGCTCTGCCTGAAGCTCCCGCCAGCGGGTTACAAACCTGCGGGCTGGTCGCCTCCGGCTCCCGCAGCTGGTGCTAAAGCCACACGCGATTACACCTACGAGGAAGCCAAAAAGACTCCGCAATTCTGGCTGCTGTGGGTGGCCTATTTCTGCGGTTCCTTTGCCGGTCTGATGGTTATCGGTTTGATCGCCAAGCATGGTATTGATGCTATGACTATTGCATACAGGGCCAAGGAAGGACTGGATGCCGCTGCAGTCATACCCAAGGCCAGCGCTGATCAGATTGCCATGGCCGCCGCTGGCGCGCCTGCCACGCTGGCGATATTCAATGCGCTGGTGCGTATCATGATTGGCCCCCTGGCAGACAAGATCGGCACGAAAAAGATTTTTATCGTGCTCTTTTCCCTCCAGGTTATTGCCATGCTGGTACTCTTCCCGGCTGGTAAGACTGCCGCCTTGCTGGCTGCTGTTGCCGGTCTGATCGGCTGGAACTACGGTGCCATGTTTACCCTGTTCCCGGCAACCCTGCTGCAGTATTATGGCCCCAGTGCACAGGGTTCAAACTACGGTCTGCTGTTTACTGCATGGGGCGTGGCTGGTTTCTTCGGCCCGTACTTGGGCGGAAAATTGCAAGCCATGACGGCCTCATTCTTCGTGCCTTTCATCGTATCAGCCGTACTGTTGGCGCTCGCAGTTGTTATTATCGCTACTTTGAAAGCACCGGAACAGAAATCAGCCTGATTTGTGTTCCAACCCATTTCTTGGGGATACCTCCTGGGAGGTATCCCTTTTTTTTCGCATTCTTCTTCAAGTTCCAAATTAAAGACGCCGGCATAAATAAGGTCCTTGATGAGGGATGGGGTAATCCTGTACTGTTGCGGCCTGATGCTAGGTATTGCAACGAAACCTGACAGAGCAAAAATCTTGAAAATATGAGTGCGTTTGAAATTTTTCAATCTATCATGCTTGGCTTGGTGGAGGGGCTGACCGAATTTTTACCCATCTCCAGCACTGGACATCTTATTATAGCCGGCGACATGCTCGGTTATACCGGCGATCAGGCTAAAACTTTTTTAATTGTTATCCAGCTGGGCGCTATTCTGGCGGTCTGCTGGCATTATCGGGCGCGTCTCTTGACCACCCTGCGCGGTTTGTTGCATGACCGCCCCAGTCAGCGCTTTGTCTGTAATCTGATTATCGCTATCTTTCCCTCTGCCTTACTCGGGCTTGCTCTGCACAAATATATCAAGGCCTATTTGTTCAGTCCCATCACGGTTGCGGTGGCGTTGATTGTGGGTGGGTTTATTATCCTGCTAGTGGAACGCAAGAAGCGCACGGCCCGCATTGTTTCCGTGGAAGAAATGTCTTGGCGGGATGCGCTCAAGTTGGGCTTTGCCCAAGCTATTTCATTGTTCCCCGGTGTCTCTCGCTCGGGGGCAACCATTATCGGCGGCTTGGTGTTTGGTCTGTCACGACAAGCGGCCACTGAGTTTTCTTTTTTCCTGGCAATACCCACCATGTTTCTGGCAACCGGATATGATTTGCTCAGTTCCTGGCAGTCACTGTCCAGCGATGACCTTTCGTTCTTTGTGCTTGGTTTTGTGGTTGCTTTTATCAGCGCGCTTGTGGCGATACGCGGGCTCTTGTGGTATGTAGCCCACCATGATTTTCGTTATTTTGCCCACTACAGAATTGTCTTTGGCTTAGTTGTTCTCTGTTACTTTATCCTTACTGCCCAATCATGATAACCGAACACATCAGTCAAATCGCCATTTACATCCTTGAGAAGACTACTTATTTCGGTGCTTTTTTTTTGATGATGCTGGAAAGCATGATTGCGCCTGTGCCCAGTGAAGCAGTCATGCCCTTTGTTGGCTTTTTGGTTGCCGATGGTCGCTGGAGTCTCGGCCTGGCGATTTTCGCCACCAGCCTCGGTTCTTTGTGCGGTTCGCTGCTGTCCTACTGGATGGGCTACTATGGCGGCAAGCCCTTTGTTTTGAAGGTGGGCAAGTACTTCCTTCTCAATCAGCGGGATCTGGAAAGAACAGAGCGGTATTTTAACCGTAAACAAGGTTTGGCAACCGTATTTATCGCCCGTTTTATTCCGGTGGTGCGCCATCTCATCTCCATTCCTGCGGGCATCGGCAAAATGCCGCTACTGCCTTTTTTGTTGGTATCCACCATTGGTGCAACCATGTGGAACAGCTTTTTGCTCTACTGTGGCATGCTGCTGCGGAGTAGATGGGCCTTGGTGCAGCACTATTCCCATCAGTTGGATATCCTGATTGTTGTGCTCTGTGTGGCGGTACTCGCGTGGTTTTTTGCCACACGCTGGAAACGGAAGCAACTTAGCAAGATAAATGATCCTGTGAACTGAGTGTTTGTGCTAGCCTCAATCTTGGATGGTTCTGCATCCAGCTTCGGCCTTTTGTGGTGCTCCCTTTAACTTGAGAACCGGACAGGCAGCTGTCCGGCGGGAAAGAATTGTTGAAAGAGTGTACACAAATGTTTATTTTTACAATTTATATTGTGCGCGCGGGCATGATGACCCTGCACTGTAAATAGATGTGGAGATAGCCAATAGATGCAGGTGGATAATGGCCAAAAAGTCTTTTGAAAACGCCCTGACCCGGCTGGAGCAGATAACCGAAGAACTGGAAGCGGGTGACCTCACTCTAGAAAAGAGCTTGGCTAAATTCAGTGAAGGGATTGAGCTGGCCAGGTTTTGTAACGCCACTCTTGAGGATGCACGTGGGCGCGTTGAGCTGCTTCTGGGTGCCAACGGCTCACTTGTGGCCACTCCCTTTGCCGGAGAGGATGATGGAAATCAAGACCTATCTGAATGAACAGCGGGAACTGGTTGAACAAGCCCTTGTCGGGCTGATGTTGTCTGCCGCCGGGCCTTTTGCTCGCCATATTGAAGCCATGCGCTACAGTCTTTTTTCGGGAGGGAAACGACTGCGGCCAATCCTCTGTCTGGCAGCGGCCGGCGCAGTCAGTGGCAGTGAAGACTCCCGTCGCGCCGCCCTGCCTGTTGCCTGTGCACTGGAATGTATCCATACCTATTCGCTCATCCATGATGATCTTCCTGCCATGGATGACGATGATCTGCGCCGGGGAAAAGCGACAAATCACACGGTATACGGCGAAGCTGCGGCCATCCTGGCTGGGGATGGCCTGCTTACCTACGCCTTTGACCTGCTCAGCAGCGCTTCTACCTCGGCGCTGAGCGATCATGTCCGCATCCGTATTATCCAGATTGTTGCCAGGGCCGCAGGCTCTCAGGGTATGGTTGGCGGTCAAGCGCTCGACATGATTTATGAAGGCAAAGAGGCTGGTTATGAGGTGCTGCACACCATCCACCAGAGCAAGACCGGAGCACTAATCACCGCCTCCATCGAGGCCGGTGCCCTTGCTGCTGCGGCAGATGAGGTACAGGTTACGGCCCTGCGCAGTTACGGTGAGCAGGTGGGATTGGCTTTTCAGATTATTGACGACCTGCTTGATCTAGAATCCACTATCGAAGAATTAGGCAAGGCAGTTGGCAAGGATGTTGGGGCACGTAAATTGACATTTCCCGCACTTTTTGGTGTGGAAACATCACGGGTTATGGCGCAGGACGCTATTGTGGCGGCCCTGGAGGCGCTGCAGGATTTTGATGCCAAGGCAGACCCTCTCCGCCTTTTGGCCCGCTATATCGTGGAGCGAAAAAAATAGTCATGCTGCTTGTTGACAAGGAGCCACTGCTGCGCAAAAATTTACTGCAGACCATCCGTTCGCCCCATGATCTGCGTGGCTTGGAGCTTCCCGATTTAGAAGATTTGGCTGCTGAGCTGCGTGAAACCATTATTACCACAATCGCCGATACTGGCGGGCACTTGGCCCCGAGCCTGGGGGTGGTGGAACTCACTTTGGCTCTACACTATGTTTTTGATACACCTAATGACAAGCTGATTTGGGATGTCGGTCACCAGGCCTATGCCCACAAACTCCTTACCGGGCGCCGGGAACAATTTTGTACCCTCAGGCAGCACGGTGGTTTAAGTGGCTTTCCCAAACGCTCTGAAAGCGAATTTGACACCATTGAAACCGGACACAGCTCGACTTCGCTTTCTTTTGGTCTGGGTTTGGCAACAGCCAGGCGCATCCAGAAAAAGCAAGGCAAGGTGGTGGCGGTCATTGGCGATGGTTCAATGACGGCTGGTATGGCTTTTGAAGGCCTTAACCATGCCGGTGATCTGGACGAAAATCTCATTGTTATCTTAAACGATAATGAGATGTCTATTTCCGAAAATGTGGGTGCGCTTTCCAGTTTCATGAGCAGGAAGCTCACCGGCAAAACCATTCGCCGCCTCCGTGACCATGTGGAGGAGCGTTTGCTGGCGCTTTCCACGGTGGGCGAAAACATTCTCAACCTACTCAGGAAAAGTGAAGAGAGCATGAAGGCATTTTTTACGCCAGGCATGCTGTTTGAGGCCTTCAAGTTTAAGTATGTCGGACCGATTTCCGGACACGAGCTCGAAGACCTCATCGTCACCCTGACCAACGTGCGAGATCATAACCATGGGCCAGTGCTGGTGCACGTTATCACCACCAAGGGAAAGGGGTATCCGCACGCAGAAGAAAATCCCGGCAGTTACCATGGAGTCGGTCCCTTTGACATTGTCAGCGGCAAACCCAAGCCGTCACTGTCAGCGCCGCCATCATATACCAAGGTTTTTGGAGAAACCCTGTGCCGTATAGCCAGTGAAGATTCGCGTGTGGTTGGGATTACAGCTGCCATGCCGGACGGCACAGGATTGTCTTCCTTTTGCACCTCACATTGTGAGCGTTTTTTTGATGTGGGCATTGCAGAGCAGCATGGTCTGACCTTTGCTGCTGGGCTTGCACTCGATGGCATGCGACCCTGCTTCGCGGTCTACTCTTCTTTCATGCAACGAGCGCTCGATCAACTTATCCACGATGTCTGCCTGCCTAACCTGCCGGTGACCATTGCCCTCGACCGAAGCGGGGTAGTCGGTGCGGATGGACCCACCCACCACGGTGTTTTTGATCTTGCCTATCTACGGTTTATTCCCAATCTGACTGTGATGATGCCCAAGGACGAAAACGAACTGCAGCATATGCTGTATACGGCCCTGAATTTGGGCAGTCCGGCGGTACTGCGCTACCCGCGTGGCAGCGGTGAGGGGGTGCTGTTGGACAGTGATTTACGTATGTTGCCCAGCGGTGAGGGAGAGTTGTTGCGCGAAGGGACGGATCTGCTCCTTTTGCCGGCTGGCAATCGGGTTTATCCTGCCCTGCGAGCAGCAGAGCTTTTAGCCGAAAAGGGTGTAAGTGTAGCGGTCATCAACCCGCGTTTTCTCAAACCGTTGGATGCCTCCCTGATTTGTTCTTGGGCAAGCCAGACCGGGGTCGTACTTACAGTTGAAGACGGTTGCGCCCTTGGTGGTTTTGGCAGTGCCGTTATGCAGCTTCTGCAGGAATATGGGGTGCATGTTCCTGTCAAAACGCTCGGATATGGTGATGCTTTTGTTGAACAGGGGCCGCAGTCGATATTGTGGCAACTGGCCGGGCTGGATGCAAACGGGATTGCCGGTAGCGCCATCAGTTTTCTGGAAAAGGGTAGGGTAAGCAAAAACACCTGCTTCGGGCAGGTTTGAGTGTTCATGAAAATGTAACCAACCGCCGAAAAACACATTTTTTGCTGGACAGTTTCAGCTAAGGTAGTGCATATTTTATACGTATATTCTATGGATTACTTATTAATATTGTAACTTTACCTGAAGCCCCCCTATGCTGCCTGTCCCACTGTTATCAGTTAACTGTTCCGGCCTTTCCCGATTGTGGAGTTCTTGTCCATGGTTAATGGTTTCCATGGTGCTCGTCGCGCTCCTGCTCGGCGGTTGCGCCGGACGTGATCGAGGTGCAGTTGCCACCGGCAGCAAGTCAACAGAGGGCTCGCTCTCTTCATTGTATTCACGCCTCCCCAGTGGTTCTGCCAATAAAACCCGCCAGCAGGCCGGGTGGGGCATGGTCACCCCCCAGAGCGAACTCTCGCTCGCTGTCAGCCAAGGCCAAGCGTTACGCTTGCAGGGTGAGTTTCAACGCTCGGCATTAACATTTGGCGCACCGATCTTTATTCGCATTTTTAAGGAAAGCCGCGAACTTGAGTTGTGGGTTCAGCGCGATGGGCGTTTTTATCTCTTCAAAAAATACCCTATTGCATACTTTTCTGGTCGGCTTGGCCCCAAACAGTACGAAGGAGACCAGCAGGCGCCCGAGGGTTTTTACGAAGTATTGCCCGCTCTCATGAACCCGTGGAGCAATTTCCACCTGGCCTTCAATATCGGCTATCCTAATTTATACGACCAAACTCGCCAGGCCTCGGGAGGGATGATCATGGTGCATGGCAAACGGCTTTCTGTTGGCTGCTTTGCCATGACAGATCCTGTTATCGAGGAGATTTACGCCATTGCTGACCGGGCTCTTAATGCTGGCCAGCCCTCTTTTCAAGTGCACATTTTTCCCTTTCGCATGACGCCGGCCAACCTGCAACGGCACGCACACTCACCGCACATCATGTTCTGGCGCAACTTGCTCCATGGTTACACCCTGTTTGAGTTGACCCGTGTTCCGCCACAGGTGCGTGTACTGGATAACCGGTACGCTTTTTCAGCAGGCCGAATCCGGGCAGGGGAGGAGTTAGCCCCGCGCGCCTCCAGGGCAAACATGGTGAGTATACAGCCCGAGTTGCAGGTGTTGCCCTGATCAGGGGGTATCCTGTTTCTATTGATGGACAACAGGAAAAGTTCAGAGAGGCAAGAAAAGGTTGACATCTTCTCGTAGATAAAGAATAATGCCGCTCTCAGTGCCGAAGTGGCGGAATTGGTAGACGCGCTAGGTTCAGGGTCTAGTTGGGGTTCCCCAGTGGAAGTTCGAGTCTTCTCTTCGGCACCACATTGATGT
>JAAYIE010000041.1 GCA_012744275.1 Desulfobulbaceae bacterium | reverse complement strand
TTTTATATTTGTCGCTTCCTGCGTGCTGCAGAGCGTATCTCCCAATGCCACCACCGCCTTGCGGGTCTCGAGCCAACTACCGCTGTTATCAATAACATAATCAGCCATTCGTGCCTTTTCGGCAAGATTCATCTGGGCTGACAAGGATCGCCGCGCCTGCTGCCGGTCAACTCCATCCCGGCGCATCAGACGGCAGCACTGTACTGCCCGGCGGGCATAGACCACCAGTACTGCATCAACCTGGATTTGCCAGCCAGCCTCATACAGCAGGGGAATTTCAACAAGCACAAGGGGTGCTCTGTGTTGCACCGCCTCAATTTGTTCGTGCATGAGACCCAGTGCAAGGGGGTGGAGCAGGCTATCAACTCTGCGGCGCACGTCTGCATCGCGGAAGATTTCTTCCCGCAGCTTTCGGCGGTCAATGGAGCCGTCAGCCAATGCATAGGTTGCACCAAAGGCAGCGTGCAGAGCCTGCCAACCCAGCTGTCCGTAGTCGAGCAGGTGGCGGCAACACTGATCCAGATCAATCAACGGTGCCAGACAGTAACAGGATAAAAGGCGGCTGACACTGCTCTTGCCGGAGCCGATACCACCGGTTATGCCAAGGATCGTAGCCACGATTCAGTTTGGGAAGTTGCGCAGCCGCTGCAGTGCTTCCTGCATGTCTGACCAGAATGGGGCAACCCAGTGAAGCTGCTCCCCGGTAAATGGATGGGTAAATTGCAGGCTGCTGGCATGCAGCATTTGCCGGGGCACCGTGATGTCGCTTCTGGATGGCACTGTGCCGCCATAAAGGATATCGCCTGCTATGGGTGTGTGTTGCGAGGCCATGTGCACTCGAATCTGGTGGGTTCTGCCGGTTTCCAACCCTATTTCTGCCAGGCACCAGCCGTTATGGAAACGTTCCTGGACACGCCAGCTGGTTGCTGCGTATTTTCCACCCCGTTGAACAATGGCCATCTTCTGACGCAGCACCGGATGCCTCCCCAGTGGCGCAACAATCCGGCCGCTCTGTTCCGATGGGCAGCGCAGCAAGACGGCATGGTAGATTTTTTCCACACTGCGCTCCTGAAAGATGGCCTGCATGGCCCGCAAAGCCCTCTCGTTTTTGGCCACCAGCAGGATGCCCGAGGTATCTTTATCCAGCCGATGAATAAGCCCGGGGCGCCCCTCCTCCATTCCGGGCAAATCATGGTATAGGCAGAGGAGGCCGTGGACCAGGGTGCCGTGCTTATGACCACTACCCGGGTGCACGACTAAGCCCGGCGGCTTGTTGATGAGCAGCAGATGCTCGTCTTCAAAGAGAATATCAAAATCCACCGGCTCAGGCTCAAGGCCTGATGGATCCGATGGCGGCACAGTGTAAGCAATTGCATCGCCTGTGCGCAGGCGCAGACTGCCCTTGGTCACGGGCAGACCATTGACCTGAACGTACTGTTGCTGGATGAGTTTCAGAAAAAAGGAACGGGAAAAATGGGAAAAGTGCGCCGCGAGAAAATGATCCAAACGCCAGCCTGCCTCAGAAGGCTCAACCCGGCACTGCACCAGGTTTTTATCTTCAGACAGGACCTTTGCCATGGTGCCGGCAAAAACCGGAGCCCTTATCAGCAGAATATCTGCTCAATCTTTGCCACAACCGCGGCTTCCTCCACTTTTTGCGCCAGCGATATTTCCTTCACCAACAGGCTCATGGCCGTGTCGAGCATCTTGCGCTCGCCATAGGAGAGATCTTTGTCTCCACGGAGCAGGTACAGATCCCGCAGCACTTCGGCCACCTCAAAGGCAGAACCGGTTTTGATCTTGTCCATGTACTCACGGTAACGCCTGTTCCAAGTCTGGGTGGTGAGTTCCACATCGCGTTCCTGCAAAATCTGCAGCACCTGGGTAACTTCATCCTGCGAGATTATACTTCTGAGCCCCACATTCTCGCTGGTTGCCGTGGGGATCATGATGGTCATGTCGGTATTAAGAATGCGCATGACATAAAAACATTGATCCACACCACCAATGGACTTTTTTTCAATTGCCTCAATCAGCCCAACTCCATGAGCGGGATACACAGCCATATCACCTTGAACAAACACATCGTCCTCGCAAATGGGAAAGCATGGTAGATAACTTCATATAACGAAATTATACCATACGATGTCTGTTTTGGCAAAGGCTGGGAGTTAACCGAAATTGTGCCAGGCCCGGTCAGGCGGCGCCGCGGCCGTTGACGCTGTTCATGCAGGCTTCAACTCCCTGCGTCACAAAGAGTTCAATTGCCTCGATAACCAGGGCCTGCCGTTCATCCCAAAGGAGACGGCCTGCCGCACCCACCGGGGCAAGCACATAGCTCTCCACTTTGCGGTCCCCTTCACCCGCAGGCCCCGGAGGACGACCGATGCCGATTCTGATTCGGGCAAAATCGCGGCTGCCCAGATGTTCAATGAGGGAGCGAATCCCATTATGGCCGCCATGGCCACCGCCCTTGGCCACCTTGATTCTACCCTCGGCCAGGTCAAGGTCATCGTGCAACACGAGCAGGTTCTGAATTGGAATATTGAAATAATCGCTATACGCCCGCACAGACTGACCGGAGCGGTTCATGAAGGTCTGGGGCTTGACACAGAGAACCTGCGCCCCACCCAAACGCCCCTGGCCATACAGGCCCTGCATTTTCAGACTGGTCAAACGCCAGCCTTGTTGCGCTGCAAAGGCGTCCAGAAAATAAAACCCGGCATTATGCCGGGTCATTTCATAGGCAGATCCAGGGTTACCCAAACCTGCTACAAGGTATCTGTTCACAACCATGGACTCAGTATTGCCAGCAACAAAGCACCTCAATGCGCGCAGCCTTTCGGGATACTGGCATCACTCAGACAACCTGTACGCAAACAGTCCCGCCCTTGCTCAGCATTTCCACCCCGGCAGGTACGGCAATGTCGGCATAGGTCAGGCCCTTGCCGCCCTGTTCGAGCGCCCTGATGTCCACCTCTATCACATCGGGTATATCCAGCGGCCGGCCGAACAGTTGCACCTCGGTGCGGTGTACCTGCAAATCGCCGCCCAAATCAACCCCCTTCGGAGTTCCCTTGTATTGCAGAGGAACGGAGAATTTTGCCGGTTTATCCAAATCAACCTCTACAAAATCGACATGGAGCAATTCGCCTGAAACCGGGTCTTTCTGAATTTCCTGCACCAGCACATGCCGCCTGCCCTTATCGTCACCGGCAACATCCAGATTGACTACTGCGTTGCGGCCGTGGATGAAATGCAGGTCTTTAAACAACTGGGCTGTGGCGAATTTTAGAGGCAGTGGTTCAAGACCGCCGGAATAGACCACTGCGGGGGTTGCCTCCCGCATGCGCAACTGTCGCATTGCACCTTTGCCAAACGCCGTTCGTTTCTCGGCACGCATATCCACCTGAAGCATATACCCCCCTCTCCTGCGGGAAAATTAAAAAAAGCTTATACAAAAAGATAACTGACCGAATCTTCGTTGTTAATCCGTTTAATGGCCTCGCCAAGCAGCTGTCCCACGGATAAAACAGTTATTTTTTCGGATTTTTGCGCCTTGTCGCGTAGCGGGATCGAGTTCGTCACCACCAGCGATTTCAGGCAGGATTGTTCGATCCGCTCAATGGCCGGCCCGGACAGCACCCCATGCGAACAGCAGGCGTGCACCTCCTTGGCCCCGGCCTGCATCAATATCTCAGCACCATTGCAGAGCGTGCCCGCGGTATCAACCATATCATCAAGGAGGATTGCCGTCTTGCCTGCCACATTGCCGATAACCTGCATCGCCTCACACTCATTGGCCCGTTCCCTGCGCTTATCTATAATGGCCAAATCCGAACTGAGCCGTTTGGCAAAGGCCCTGGTCCTCTCCACGCCACCGGCATCGGGAGATACCATAACCACATCGGAAAACAGGTTTCGGATGTGCCGCAACAGCACGGGCGCTGCATAGAGGTGATCCACTGGAATGTTGAAAAAGCCCTGGATCTGCCCGGCATGCAAATCCATGCACAAGACCCGGCGTGTGCCCACCACCATGAGCATGTCGGCCACAGCCTTGGCCGTAATCGGCACCCTGGGGCGCACCTTGCGGTCCTGGCGGGCGTAGCCGTAGTACGGCATAACCGCCGTAATCCGGCGGGCTGATGCACGCCGCACCGCGTCAATCATGATCAGAAGCTCCATCAGGTGGTCGTTGACCGGGGTGCAGGTGGGCTGAATGATAAAAACATCCGCACCGCGCACATTCTCCCCGATCTCAACGGAAATTTCCCCGTCGGAGAACTGCTTCACATCCGCCTTGCCCAGGGCTATACCCAGATAATCGCAGATTTCCGCAGCAATTTCCGGGTTGGCGTTGCCGGTGAAAACCTTGAGTTTTTGTGGCATGGCTCTCTTATTGATAAAACTGGCTGGGGTGGGAGGATTCGAACCCCCGAATGCAAGGATCAAAACCTTGTGTCTTACCGCTTGACGACACCCCAGTGCATTTGCGTCATCTTCTTTCCCACGATCCTGGCGGCAGGCTCAGCTGCGCAACGGTTCCACCAGATACGTGCCGGCGAATCCAAGCTGAAAAAAGCGTGCGGCCCGCCAGGCCACTTCCTTGTCGGTAAACAGCCCAAACACCGTTGGCCCGGAGCCAGACATCAGGGCCGCTGTCGCGCCGCGTTGGAGTATTTCTTTTTTCAAGTCAGCAATGATCGGGTAGCGCTTAAGGGTAACCTGCTCCAAATCATTGACAAGAACAAGACCACCAACCTTGTCACGGGAATTTTGGAGATTATCTGTTCGACTAATGCTTGTCAAGTCAAAATGCTGATAGACCCAGCGGGTCGATACGGCAAAACCGGGATTGACTAATACAACCGTATAATCTCCAATGGGTTCGGCTGGCGAAAGCACTTCACCTATCCCCTGTGCAAGGGCAGCGGGCGCCTGACCAAGGAAAAATGGCACATCCGCTCCAAGCCGTAATCCCAGCACGGCCAGTTCATGCCTGGTCAACCCGGCCCGGCTCAGCGCATTGAGCCCTGCAAGAGTTGCAGCCGCATCGCTGCTGCCCCCTCCAAGCCCGGCTGCAACCGGAATCCGCTTGTTCAGGGTCAGGCGTACGCCAAAGGAATGTCCTAAGGCCGCAATATGTTCCAGAAAAAGTTCCGCCGCCCGAAAAACCAGATTTTCCCTGCCCTCAGGAGATTTCCCATCCGGGCAGAAGAGTTCCACACCAGTGGCAGTTTTTTCAAGAGTGAGCTCATCATACAGGCTCACCTTCTGCATACGGCTGATAAGAGTATGATACCCGTCCTGGCGGCGACCGGTGATGCGCAAAGAAAGATTAATCTTGGCCGGCGCCAGCAGGCGCATGGAGTGCCCGGCGGTCATGACGCGTGTTCTGCTGCTCAGGCAAGACGAACGTAGTGCATCTTCAATTCATAGAGGATACGGGTTAGCAGCTCTGCCTCCTCGGGGGTGAGGTTACCCTTTGTCTTTGTTTGCAAAAGGGCAATGGTATCGATGGCATGCTTTGCCAGGTCCAGTTCAACCACTGTTTTGCCAGTTTCAGGGTGTGCCAGTTCGCCCATGTGAAAGAGGGCGGAGGTGTTCAGCGACAAAAGCAGGGAGGAGAAGGTTACCGTGGGCATGACGCAGGTACCGAAGGCGTCTCGCACCTGGCCTTCCGGGCAGTCGCAGCCCATGCTGTTCTGGTTATTGGACCCGGTACTGTTCTCTGTCATGTATCTACCCTCATGAGTTCACAAAATGCATGGAGTCAGGCTGCCTGAAGAACGTGGGAAAAAGTATTACTGCTTTTTTCAGTTGTTTCTCGGCTACGCTGCAAAGTGCCTCCACGTTAATACCTGTTCCCAAGGCTTGCCACAAGGGAATTCCTTGGCTACGCCACAATACCAGCACGTGCCTGTGTCCTGGCCAAGTTTTTTGCAGCCCGGGTCGCGGGCAACACCAGGTTTGCATTATCCCGAATTGTGCCCTGCCTGGGCCGTTAGCTCGGCTTTGAAGCATAACGGCGTCACCGCGCTTCTGCTTGAATATCGGGTGGCAAAAAAGTATAAGTGAAGTTTTAGTTTTTTCTTTCATGAACCTTATTTATGCCGTCCAAGGAGTCCTGCATGGCTGAAGTTCGCGTCCGTTTTCCACCCAGTCCCACCGGATATCTGCATATTGGCGGGGCCAGAACCGCCCTCTATAACTGGCTCTTTGCCAGACAGCACCAGGGCAAGATGGTGCTGCGCATTGAAGATACCGATGAAGAGCGCTCTACCCAGGCCTCCATTGATGGTATAATTGACGGGCTCCGCTGGCTGGGGCTGGATTGGGATGAAGGCCCCTACTTCCAGACCGACCATGCGGCCGACCACGTTGCAGCAGCTGAACGCCTGCTGGCCTCCGGGCACGCCTACAAATGTTTCTGCACCAAAGAAGAGCTGGAGCAGAAACGTGAGCAGGCTTTGGCAGAAAAGCGCGATCCCGGTTACGACGGCACCTGCCGCAACCTGGGCGCAGAGGAGTGTTCCCGCAGGGAAGCCGACGGGCAGGCTGCGGTGATTCGATTCAAGGTACCCAGGCGACCCGGCCTGCTCTTTTATAACGATGAGGTGTTAGGTCGCATTGAGCGGGCCTACAGTGATGTTGAAGACTTTGTCATTGTGCGCTCCAACGGCAAACCGCTCTATTTACTCTCCAATGTGGTGGACGACATCCGCGACCGCATCACCCACATCATCCGCGGCCAGGACCACATGACCAACACCACCCGCCAGGTGCTGCTCTACGAAGCCCTGGAAGCGCCTCTGCCGGTTTTTGCCCATATCCCGCTCACCCTGGATATTCAGAAACGAAAAATCTCCAAGCGCAGCCACGGCGAGGTGGTGGCCGTGCAATTTTACCAGGAACGCGGCTTTCTCCCCTGGGCACTGTGCAATTTTCTGGCCCTGCTGGGCTGGAATCCGGGCACAGAGCAGGAATACTTTTCCCGCGAGGAACTCACCGCTACTTTTTCCCTGGATCGCATCAACCGGGCCAACTCGGTCTTCAACTTCAAGCCCGGCGACGACAAATTCTTCACCGATCCCAAGCTCATTGCCATAAACGAGCACTACCTGCGCAACCTGGATCCTGAACAACTGGGCGCGCTGGTGCAGCCGGTCCTGGAACAGGCCGGACTGTGGGATGCCGCGTACGCAGGCCCTCGCCGCAGCTGGTATCTGGATACCCTGGTGCTCATCCGCGACCGCTTCCACACCCTGAATGATTTTGCCGAGGCTGGCAGGGCCTATTTTTCCGATCAGTACGATATCGACCCCAAACCTCTGGCCAAAAACATCTTGAAACATCCGGAGCTGAAGACCTGGCTGCCACAACTGGCCGCCCGTTTCGCTGCCCTCTCAAACTTCAACCTGGAAAGCACGGAAACAAGCTGCCGACAAATGGCGGACGAACTGGGCATCAAACCCGGCGTTCTCATCAACGCCATGCGCACCGCCCTCACCGGCCAACTGGCCGGGCCTTCCATGTTTGACATTCTCATCACCCTGGGGCAGGATACCGTGGTTCGCCGCCTTTCCCGGGTGGATCACCTGTACGCCTCCTGAACCCTGACTGACAAGCCATTATGACACAACCTGACGTCGCCAGCGACAAACCGCTTGATTTTATCCGCCAGATCATTACCGACGATCTCGCAAGCGGCAAGCACAGCCATATTGTCACCCGCTTCCCGCCAGAACCCAACGGCTATCTGCACATTGGTCATGCCAAGTCCATCTGCCTGAATTTCGGGGTGGCCAAGGAGTTTGCCGGTCAATGCCACCTGCGCTTTGACGATACCAACCCGGATAAGGAGTCAAGCGAGTATGTGGAAGCCATCAAGCGCGATGTACGCTGGCTCGGCTTCGACTGGGGCAAGAACCTCCACTTCGCTTCAGATTATTTCCAGCAGCTGTATGAATTTGCCCTCAGCCTCATCACCATGGGCAAGGCCTACGTGTGCCATCTCAGCAGCGACGAGATCCGCGAGTATCGCGGCACCCTCACCGAGCCAGGCCGGGAAAGCCCGTACCGCAATCGCAGCGTCGAAGAAAACCTGACCCTTTTTAATGAAATGAAAAGTGGCAAGCTGCCCGAAGGCAGTTGTGTGCTGCGCGCCAAGATCGACATGGCTGCTGCCAACATTGTCATGCGGGATCCGGTGCTGTACCGCATTCTGTACAGCCACCACCACCGCAGCGGCGACAGCTGGTGCATCTACCCGATGTACGATTTTACCCACTGTCTTTCCGACATGCTGGAGGGCATCACCCATTCTCTCTGCACGCTCGAATTTGAAAACAACCGTGCCCTGTACGACTGGGTGCTGGAAACCCTGAAAACCCCCTGCCACCCGCAGCAAATCGAATTTGCCCGCCTTAACATCAACTACACCATCACCAGCAAGCGCAAGCTCTTGCAACTGGTGGAGGATAACAAGGTTTCCGGCTGGGACGATCCGCGCATGCTCACCATCTCGGGCCTGCGCCGCCGCGGCTACACCCCGGCCTCCATCCGTAATTTCTGCGCCACCATCGGTATTGGCAAACGGGATTCGCTCATAGACATGACTGTTCTGGAAAATGCCGTCCGTGACGACCTCAACCAGCACGCCCCCCGCGTATTCGGCGTACTGGAGCCGCTGAAGGTGGTGATCACCAACTATCCCGAAGGCAAGGAAGAGGAAGTTATTGCGCAGAATCACCCGCAGGATCCAAGCCTGGGTGAACGCCGCCTGCCCTTTGGCCGCGAACTCTACATTGAACAGGCTGATTTTATGGAAGATGCGCCGAAGAAATTCTTCCGCCTGAGTATTGGCCGCGAGGTGCGGCTGCGCTACGCCTACCTGATTACCTGCCAGGAGGCAATCAAGGATGCCAACGGGCGTGTGGTGGAACTGCGCTGCACCTACGATCCGGCAAGCCGGGGCGGCAATGCTCCGGATGGCCGCAAGGTAAGGGGCACTATCCACTGGGTGGCTGCCGCCCATGCAGTACCGGCAGAGCTGCGCCTCTACGATCGCCTCTTTACGGTCGAAGATCCGGATGGCGACAAGGAACGCAGTTTCATGGATTTCCTTAACCCGAACTCACTTGCTGTACTGCATGACAGCATGCTGGAGCCAGGCCTGGCACAGGCAGGTATGGATGAGCGTTTTCAGTTTGAACGGCAGGGATATTTTTGTTTAGATAGTGACAGCGCCACCAAAGGCAAACTTATTTTCAACCGGATAGTCTCCCTGCGCGACAGTTGGGAAAAAATAAACCCACAGCAATAAGAACGTAATAAGAACAATATGGCACAAATCAGTTTACGCCGCATGGCCATCAACCAGAGCGGCACCATTGCTGCAGTAAAAGTGGGCGGTGAACTCGGTCGGCGCATCCGGGAAATGGGGCTGGTTCCGGGCACGGAAATCACCATTAAACAACGGGCACCCCTGAATGATCCAGTGGCGCTGCGGGTCTTGGGCGGCACCCTCACCCTGCGCAACAACGAGGCAGATTTTATTGAGGTGGAAGTGGCCGATTGATGCCCTGTTCAATTTTCCTGCGCAGATGGCGCCCTGCAAAAGGGTGCTTATAGTGCATCTGGCTTGTACAAAAGCTAAATCTGCAGACCACCCTGCCTTCAACCCATAGCAGCCAAGACTGAGGAGCCAAACATGAGTACAAAAAAAATTGCAGTGCTGATTGGCAGCCTGCGCAAGGAATCCTTTAACCGGAAACTGGCCAAAGTACTGACAGAATTGGCCCCGCCTTCCCTGCAGTTGGACATTGTGGAGATCAACAGCCTGCCGTTTTACAACGAAGATTTGGACACTGCCAACCCACCCGCTCCATGGCAGGAATTCCGTCAAAAAGTTGCCGCATACGATGGCCTGCTTTTCCTGACCCCGGAGTACAACCGCTCTGTGCCAGCGGTGCTGAAAAATGCACTGGATGTTGGTTCCCGGCCCTACGGACAAAACGTGTGGAATGCCAAGCCAGCTGCGGTCATCTCCCTGACCCTGGGGGCCCTGGGCGGTTTTGGCGCCAACCACCACCTGCGCCAGTCGCTCACCTGCCTCAATGTGCCGGTCATGCAGCAGCCCGAGGTGTACATCGGCAACGCCCCTGCCCTTTTCGACGACCAGGGTAATCTTACCAATGCAGACACCAGGGAGTTCCTCAACACCATCATGCAGGCCTTTTCCACCTGGGTGGACAAACTCAGCGCATAACAGACCTGTTGCAAACTGTAGAGAAAGGCCGGCAGAAGCAGTTTCTGCCGGCCTTTTTTATCGCACTTTTCGCATGCAACCGTAACAGCTTCTGCGTTCTGATTTGAGAGTGCAGTCCGGGGAAACGGGTACAGGCCGCAGGAGCACCAGCTGATGCGTTCCCGTGCCCCAGCATGGGAACGATGTATCCAGCCCGGCAGCACGATATTGCCCTTGCAATTGCGCGGCATTCCCTCTATTTTCGCGCAACTCTTCAGCAGCAAAAAAGGAGCAGCCCATGACCCGCACCCTGGTGGAAATCCCTGCCCCTGGCAGGGAAGATTGTGTACCTTCCCCTGATTCGCGCGCGTTTTTTCCGGCCCCGCCAGTCACCCTGGCCGATACCGGCCTCAACAGCCTTTTTCTGGAAGAGCTGGCCTGCAAACTGCTGCTGCAGCACGGCATGCTCAGCGGCAAGGAACTGGCCGAGCGGCTCTGTCTGCCGTTCAAGCTGGTGGAAAACCTCCTCTACGAACTGAAACAGCAACTCATCGTCACCTACCACGGCACCACCGGCTTGAGCGATTTTATCTATATCCTCAGCGAAAAGGGCCAGCGCAAGGCCCTGCTGGCCCGTGAACAATCTGCCTACACTGGCCCGGCGCCTGTGCCCTATAGCGCCTATGTGGAAAGTGTGCGCCTGCAGGCACTTACCCTGGAAAAACCTGATCTGGCCACCCTCAGGCAGGCCTTAACCGGCCTGGTCCTGCCGGAAAAGCTGCTCATGCAGCTTGGCTGCGCCCTCCATTCGGGCCAGGCCATCTTCCTCTATGGCGAACCTGGTAATGGTAAAACAGAAACTGCGTTGCGCCTGGCCCGCTGCTTTCGGGAGCACATCTTCCTGCCCCAGGCCCTGCTGATTGAAGGCCAGGTGGTGCAGCTCTATGACCGCCAAAGCCATGTGCCGGTGGACGGCGAAACAGAGCAGCCCCGGCATGACCAGCGCTGGCTGCTGATTCAGCGGCCAATGGTCACGGTGGGGGGAGAAATGGACATGGCCTCCCTGGAAATCGGCTACAACCAGCACACCAGGGTCTGCGAGGCTTCCCTGCAGATGAAGGGCAACTGCGGCATCTTTATCGTGGATGACTTTGGCCGGCAAAAGATTGGCCCGGAACAGGTGCTGAACCGCTGGATCCTGCCACTGGAAAAGGGCATTGACTACCTTACCCTGCCCAATGGCACCAAGTTCCAGACCCCCTTTCGTTCCATTCTGCTCTTCTGCTCCAATACCAGCCCTGCCGGCCTGCTTGATGAGGCCTTTCTCCGCCGTCTGCCCTATAAAATCCACATGGCCAACCCGGATGAGGCTGCGTTCAGGGTCATTATGCGAGAGGAGGCGGCTGGCTGCGGCCTGGCCTGCCCAGAGGAGGCGCTTGAATACCTCCTTGCCCGCCATTTCAGGGGCATCCGCCCCCTGCGCGGCTGCTACCCGCGCGACTTCTGCCGCTACATCCTCAACCAGGCCTCCTTTGCCGGCACAGAGGCACGTATCAGCCCGGCCACCCTGGATGAGGCCGCTGCCCTGTGCTGGCCGCCCCTGGCCGGCGAACAGGGCCGCTGCAGCGCCTGAAAACCCCTCTGCTTCCCTCCGCCTGTATCGGGCGTTCCAGCGCCCGATACACTCATACACTCCTCTCCTCCTGCCCGGTCTAGGGCCTTGCGCCGTGCTCCTGGCCGCCTGCGGGCCCTGCGCCTTG
>JAAYIE010000040.1 GCA_012744275.1 Desulfobulbaceae bacterium | reverse complement strand
TATCTGATCATACGCCAGCCACATACTGCGCTGCTGCTCCTTGCTCCGGCCAAGACTCATGGCGTCCTCCTTAGGGAAAATGCCATTATGGCATACTTGCAAACTTTTTCAACGGGCTGCTATGCCCGGTAGAGTTGAGCAATACTCAGAATCAGGGAATGCCGAGCAACTTCAGGTAGCGGCTATACGGCAGGGCAGATCAAGGACAATGATTTCACCGCTGCCTGTTTCCTGCCGGGACAGCCCGGCACCATGCACAGCCAGAAGCTCTGCGCAGAAGGATAATGGCGGGAACACATTTGCTGCAGGGCTGTGGCTCCACATCCCTGAGCTGTTCAGACAGTGAAGCACCAGACGCTGAGCATCCCGGTCAAGAAGATGCACGGCCAGGGACAGCACCTTTTCCGAGAGATGCTGTGGTAAACTCGGGTGCTGATTGAGATTAAAGCGGCCCAGCTGCAAGACACTGAGAATCACCAGCCACAGATCGCCACGCGCCACCCGGCTCTCCACCAGGCATTCCTCCGGCAAATCCAGGCGTATGCTTTCCACGCGCAGGGGCTGAGCCAATATTTTTCTGAGCAGAGAAAAAACCGCCTGCATGCTCACCTGGCCAGCTTGCGAGCCTTGCCATTGGCCAAGCTTTTGCACCGCAGCGAGCAAATCCGTGGCCTTTTTTTCCTCCCGGTGCAGGGCCTGCACCAATTTTTGCTTTTCCCCTGCCATCCCCTGCCGCTTGCCAACATCCATCAGGGTTTGAGTATAGTTCATGATGCCGTTGATGTGATTGATCTGTTCACTGGCCAGGTCAACACTCAAAAAGCCGCTGCTAGCATAGCGGTAGAGGCAGGCCGAAGCTGCCACGGTATCGCCCTGCTGCTGGTTTTCAGAAGCAGCAGCCGTGGGAAGCGCGGCCAGTTGCGCGGCAATGGTGCTGACCCGGCTCTTCAGGGTGAAGAAGGAACATATTTTCTCTGCATCCTCATGCTCCTGCGGCGCGGCCAAACGGCAGAGCTGAAGAATGGGCAGTGCCAGGTAGCGATTGAGCAGGTAGAGCAGCGTGCAGGACAGGAGCACGATTAAACCCAGGGCTCCCACAATGGTTTTGTGCAGGCCAAGGAGAATCCCCTGGGTGTAGTCGCTTAAATGAAAGCGGAACTGTTGCAACTCCACATTTAAGCCATTGAGCATGCGGATAAGACTGGTGCGCTCTCTGCTGTCCTGACTGGACTCACTCACCGTGCGCAGCTGCACCTCCAGGGCCACAAGTTCGGCCCTGGTTGGCAAGCTGGATCGCAATTCGGCGGGCACCAGCTCATGGGCAGTCAGGGCTTTAACCTGCGCGCCCATGTACAGCAACTCATCGTTGACAGGCATGAAGTCAACCGGCTGGCTGAGCAAGAGGCTTTCATTGAGGTGGCCTTTGAAGGCGGTATAGGCAAAGAGAAGGCGGTCAGCGGCGATGACCGCCTTCTGGCATTGCTGATAGAGGAAGAACTGACGTGCTGCCAGGGCCAGTACCAGGGCCAGGCAGAGCAGCACGATGATGGCGATCAGGTTGAAGTAGCGGTTCAGCGGCCAGTTTGCCCACCAATTGCCCCTTTGTCTGGACTCAGCATCAGTCATGACTCTACCTCAACCCATAAGCATCCCAGCGGGCGGCACAAAATACCCGCCTGCCTCTGCAAATCCTAGCGCTGCCCCTGCCACTGGTACAGGATGGGCAGACGGTACAGAATGAAGCGATAGACCACAAAGTACACCGCCAGGATGGTCAGGGTAATCCACAGCTCCTGCCAGCGTGGGATTTCCTGGTACATGCGCCAGTTAAAGCAGATAAGCGCTACGTTCAAGCGGTTCCAGATGATGCCCAGCACCGCATTGAAGGCGGCAAAACGCACCAGGTTGGCACTGCGGTGCTTGACGCCAAAGGCAAAGAGCAGCATGGGCAGGAACACCCCTACTCCGAGTTCGAGCAGAAAATACTGCCCCCAGCCGGTAAACAGGTAGGCCCAGTCATTGTCATGCGCCACCCCGATCATCTTGATCACCAGATAGGTGATCATGGCATAGGCGCAGCCCTTGCCCAGTTTAATAGTCAGATCATCCACGCTGCCGAGGAAGCGAGTGTCACAGCGCCAGCGCAGAAAATGTTTGCAGATGGTGCTGGACACGATGACCATGGAAAGACCGGCAAAGATGGCGGAGCAGAAAAAATGGATCCAGTTGTAACTGGCGGAAAACCAGAGGGGATGCACTTTGGTGGGCGCATAGTTGAACAGTGCGCCCAATGCGCCCTGGTGCAGGGTGGAGAGGATAATACCTGCGATGGTCAGGCCCAGGGTGATGGCTTTGATAAACCGCTTGGCCTTTAGCCAGCCGATCCACTCGAAAAATGCACTGGAAACCTCGGCGATCTGCACGGATAAATAGGTGGCCACGTGCCAGGCCACCAAGAAAAGCACAGCCGCAGGTCCCAGGGAAATGATCATGGGATAGTAAATCCGCCAGGGCATGCCCACGTCGATGAGCAGATAGACAACCGCGAAAAAGTAGCCCAGCAAACCATTGAGCAGGGCCAGGCGCTCGATGGGCAGAAAGTCTCGACGGTCAAATATTTCCACGGTGGTGCCGAGCAGAAATCCGGATGCGGAGAGCGGCACCATGCCAAAGAGGCCAAAGCCGAGGAAAACCCCCCAAGGATAGTCGTCTGATGAGTTGGTAACTGTATCCAGTCCACCCAGATAACGCATCAGGAGCAGTGGAATGCCTACGGCAAAGATTGCCAGCAGCACCCAGTTGACCGGATTTTTCAAGGCAAGCCTTTTATAGTCCTGAAAAGGCATGCCCAGCCAAAGTTTTTCCTTCAAGGTCCAGGCGGTTCCATCCGGCTTGACATGGGAAACAATGGGCACACTGGTTTTGTACTGTATTGAGATATCCATGGATTACTCCTCATTGTCCTGCGTGGCAGCAGATGTGTTGTCATTTTTTCTTTTTGCCAGGAGATGAAAACCGGCAAAGAGTGCGGGCCAAATCATGAGCACCATGGGAACAAAGGAAAGAAAATCTTTGACATAATTGAGGATCGGCTCGTTGGGCACAGTGGTGTCAAAGCCTGCCTGCTCAAAGGGAGCTGGAGAGAGGTACATCCAGGCGGTGCCGCCCGCCTCGTGTTCGCCATAGATATGGTTGACATAGCTTTCCGGATTCTGGCGGATACGTTGCTTGCCCATGGCGAGCAGATCGGTGCGGCGGCCAAAGGTGAGCGCTTCCACCGGACAGGACTCAACGCAGGCAGGCGGCTTGCCTTCACGAAGGCGGGTATCATGGCAAAATACGCATTTCATGATTCTAGGCTGAAAGGCGCTGGAATAGCGGAATGCAGGAATATAAAACGGGCAGGCAATCATGCAGTTGCGGCAGCCCACACAGACATCCGGATTGTAGATCACTGCCCCTTCCGGGGTTTTGGTATAGGCATTGACAAAGCAGGATGTCAGGCAGGCAGGCTCCAGGCAGTGGTTACACTGTATTTTCCGGAAAAGGGGATGATCAAGTGCGGGCGGGTCATAGGAGTTGACCACCGTGTAGGTGTTTTCATCCGGCCGTCTTTTCTGACCGTGGCGCAATTCCTCGAACACAGAAAAATCATTGAATGGTTTCTCCGGCGGCGGCAGCTGCTGTTCGCTGTTGCAGGCCGCCTCACAGCTGCGGCAGCCGATACAGCGGGACAAATCCACCAGAACACCCATTGAATCGGGATAGCCGGCAAAATCGGCAGCCTCACTTTTTTTACTGAGGCCAAGCGCGCCAATGGTTGATGCCGCGAGGCCTCCTTTCATAAAATGTCTTCGGTTTATCATGTTCCCCTCATCATGCGATCATTTGCTAAGCTAATGATTATTCATTCTGCCCGGATGATTCTTTCTGCCCTGTTTTGTCCTGGAGCTGATAGGCCTGGCGGCCCTTTTCTGTGAGGGCGTGGCAGCTGTCACAGCTGGTATGGGTTCGTTTTTCCAGATGACAGGGCATGCAGGCCTGATGATACGCACGCTTCAACCCTGTTCTGTCGATATGGTAGAGAACCGGGTTATCCGATTTGACCACCTCCCCGGGGTAAAACTGCTGCCTGGTATGGCACTGCTTGCAGGACACCGTTTCGCTGGGGGGCGACTGTTCGTGGCAGACAAGGCAGGCAGGATTCACCCGCTTGCGAAAAGGCCGCTCGCTATCTTCAGGCCCGGTGGTGTGATGATGGCAATCCTGGCAGTCCGCACGCTGGGCATGCTTCTCATGATTGTACTGCACCGGGCCATACCAGTCGGATAGGTAGTCTATGGTTATCTCCTTTGGGGGCGGGGCGTACTGATACTGGCCTGGACTGATACCGGGTGCAAAACACGATCCCGCCAGGAGCAAAACCATAGCGATCACCATTTTGCGATGCTCAAATTTCATGAGCGGCCTCCGTGGGTTGGGGTGAATGGGATAAGACCGGTGGAATGATGGTGTTGCCGTTGGCTTCCCTGGCCCGCAGCTGGCGCTCCAGCTCGCTTTCGCGCAAATAGTTGCGATAGACGAGATCCACTTCTTCAGCATCCAGCGTTTCGTTGACCAGCAGGGCTTCGGCTAATTTATGGAGAAAACGGTTGTGTTTTTTCAGAAGCATCAGGGCCTCTTGGGCGCCGGTTTCAAGCACCCGGTGAATTTCCGTATCAATGCGTTGCGCTGTCATTTCGCTGCGGGGCCGGGCCTGTGATCCGTGGCCGAGGAAATTGTTGGCCGCATATTGATACGCCACTGGGCCGATCTCGGTACTCATGCCCCATTCGGTGATTAGCTTGGTGGCAATCTCGGTGGCATGCAGGATGTCGTTGCTGGCTCCGCTAGTGAACTGGTTGAAAACAAGCTGTTCCGCCGCGCGTCCACCCATAAGGATGGCGATGCGGTTGACAAGATACTGTTTGGAATAGGTGTAGCGTTCATCCAGAGGGATATGCTGGGTCAGCCCCATGGCACGACCACGGGGAATGATGGTGATTTTGTGGATCGGATCCGTATCCGTAAGGAGCAGGCCGACAATGGCGTGCCCAGCCTCATGGTAGGCGGTTTGGCGGCGATCTTTTTCACTGATTGCCACGTTCTTGCGGGCAAGACCCATAATAATTTTATCCTTGGCCTCTTCAAAATCAGCCATTTCCACGGCATCCTTGTTGTGCCGGGCCGCCAGTAGGGCAGCTTCGTTGACAAGATTAGCCACATCCGCACCGCTGAAGCCAGGAATGGAGCGGGCAACGGCAGAGAGGACAAGGTCCGGCGCAATGACAATCTTTTTGGTATGCACCTCCAGAATCCTGAGGCGGCCTTTAACATCGGGAAGGGAGAGGGTAATCTGGCGGTCGAAACGGCCGGGCCGCAGGAGAGCAGGATCAAGGATATCCGGACGGTTGGTAGCGGCGATGACGATCACGTTTTCACCGGTACTGAAGCCGTCCATTTCCACCAACAGGGCATTGAGGGTCTGTTCGCGCTCATCACTTGAACCGGTGGAGTGCCCGCCTGAACGCCTGCCTCCAATGGCATCGATTTCATCGATAAAGATGATGCAGGGAGCATTTTTCTTTGCTTCACTAAACAGTTCGCGCACCCTGGAGGCTCCGACTCCGGCAAAGATCTCCACAAAATCAGAACCGCCGATGGAGTAAAAAGATACCGAGGCTTCTCCGGCAATGGCCTTGGCCAGAAGGGTCTTGCCGGTTCCGGGCACACCCTGCAGCAAGATCCCCTTGGGCGGACGACCGCCAAGCCTGCTGAACTTTTCCGGGTTTTTTAGGAATGCAACGACCTCCTCCACCTCTTCAATAACTTCGATAACGCCAGCCACATCGGCAAACATCACCCGCTGGTTTTTCGAGGGGATAAAGCGGGAGGGAAGCGTGTGCTTCTTGGACTGACCACCACCGTGGCTGGAAAAAATCAGCCAGAGACCAGCCAGAAATAAAACAGGCACAAACAAATTTATGAAGGTGCTGGTCGAGGAAGGCGCAAGCTCTTTGCCAGTGATGGCAACGTCGTTATCCAGCAAGAATGGCAGCAAGACCGCCATTTCCGGCACATAGGTCCTGAATGTATTCCTGCTGCTGTCCACAGCAGTCAACATGTGGCCCTGCACATGCACTTTGCTAATATTGCCTTGGACAAGATCGGCAAGAAAGGCATTGTAGCTCCGTTCCAGTGGCGTGGTTTCACGGAGATACACGTTGTACCCCACCAACCCCAAAACGCTGAAGAGAAGGAGGAGCATGCCGGCTTGCAGACGGTTATTCACATTCATTTCTCTGCTGTACAAAAGGTATGCCTAGCTTACGGGCCGAAATGGATGACCACAGACTAGCTTGTGGCGTGGATTTTCACCTTCAGGCCTTCTCAAAAAGACTTGTGGGCAGAAAAATCCCGGCCAGCATAAGCAGGACCGCTGAGCTAATGCCCTGCGAGGCCAGCCCCCCTTCAGGTCCGTTTACAGATCATCTGACAGGTTACTTACAAACAGACAGTTGCACAGTTGATGCCACACTTGCAGGCAGGCAGCTGCGCCCAGGCGAAAACAGAAGAGTTTAAATGAAATATCAGTATGTTATACAAATGATAAATATCTTGACAAAATGAAATGCATCAGGGTGATGCACGGATTCATTCCAGCTATTAAGAAATAATAAAATAAAAATCAGGTAGTTAACAAAATGGACTGATCAGAAAAAGATGGAGCAGAAGAGACTACTGCGGCTGATTCGTTGCAACACAACTGCAGTGGAACAACAGATGTGTTGCAACGAAAATGTGGCGTTTCTACAGCTCAAGGCTGGAAAGGTCGATTTGCAGGTCCTTGATTCTTCGGTACAGGGTTGACCGGTCAATCCCTAAATTTCGTGCAGCCTTAGCCTTGTTGCCGCCGGTTTTTCTCAAGGCCTGCACTATGCGTTCCGACGGGGAGAGCTCTGCCTCCACCTGTGCTGCTGCCTGGGGCGGATCGAATGCGGTAGTGGGTAAGGGATGTTGAGGGGCATGCGCTCCGCTTGGCGGTGCAGCTGGGGTCTGGAGAGAATACTGTGCTATTTCCGGGGGCAGATGATTGGTGGTCAAAATGCTCTTCTCAGAGCAAAGCACACAGGCCCGCTCAATCACATGTTTGAGTTCGCGAACATTGCCTGGCCAAGGATACCTGCGCAGCTGCTCCCGCATCTGGGTGGAGAGCCCCTGGATATTTTTTCCTATTTTGGCAGCTATCTTTTCAATAAAATGATCGGCCAGCAAAAAAGTATCTTCGCCGCGCTCCCGAAGGGATGGCAGGATAACATCGATAACCCTGAGCCGGAAGTAGAGATCTTCCCGAAATGTCCCGGCCCGCACTTTTTCCCGAAGGTTCACGTTGGTGGCTGCAATGACGCGTACATCTACATGCACCGGTGTATCTTGGCCAACCGGGAAGAAGGTTTTTTCCTGGAGGAAGCGGAGCAGACGCAGTTGCATCATGGCGGTAATATCACCGATCTCATCCAAAAAAAGGGTACCGCCGTCTGCCTGGAGGATGCGGCCCATGCGGTCACGATCTGCACCGGTAAAGGAGCCTTTGCGGTGGCCGAACAGTTCACTTTCCAACAAGGTTTCTGGGATGGCCGTGCAATCTACCTTGACCATGGGCCGCTGTTTACGGTGGCTTTCAGCATGGAGCGCCTCGGCAGCCAGTTCCTTGCCTGTGCCTGATTCCCCGGTGACCAGAACAGTCAAATCCACCGGACCAACATTTTCAATCATGGTGTAAACCGCCTGCATGGCATTGCTTTCGCCGATAAAGCGGTGAAAACGCCTGCGCCGGGTGCTGCCGGGCGGAGCGGGAGGGCTGAGATCACGAATGACCATGACTGCTGCCATGGCCTTGTCCGGCATATTTTTGAGCGGCGTACTGGCCACACTCAGTACCTTCTTGTTTTTGCCCTCCGCCTGATACTCAAAAATCTGCGCAAGGCTCTCCCTGCCGCTTTTCAGGGTCTCCAGCACGTTGTGCTTGAGGGGCTGCAAAATCTCCTTTCCACACAGGGAGATCAAACTTTTTGCATCGCTGCTGCCGGGCGATATTTCCTTAAAGAGGAGGCGGGCAGCGGGGTTCATCTCCAGGATATCCAGATTGCTGTCCACAGTGACAATGCCGTCGGTCACACTCCTGAAAATCATGTCGAGGAAGCTGCGGTACTGCTCTTTTTCCGCTTCGCTGCGTTGCCGCTCCTGTTCCAGCTGATACTGCCTCAAGGCCAGGCGCGTGGTCTTGAGGAGGGTTTCCTTGTCCACCGGTTTGGAGATATAATCAAAGGCGCCTAGCCGCACAGAGTCAGCTGCGGTCTCCACCGTCGGATAGCCTGTTATCATGATCACCGGGCACTGCAGCCCCATTGCCCGCACCTGCTTGAGCAGATCAATACCCGTTTGCCCGCCTAACACTATATCGCTGACGATCAGATCAAAACGCTGCTCCCTGATCAGGTTTACAGCTTCCTCATAGGCGCTAGCCGTACACACCGTTTCATAGCCCTGGTCCTTCAAAAAAAACTGAAAAGTTTCCCGCAGGCTTTCTTCATCATCAACAACCAGAATGGCTACACCTTGGTCAGAATTGCTCATCCGAAGCTCCTAAAACTGGATTTTCAGAGACACTCAGGTTGCGAAACACCACAACCGCTCCGGTCAGTTTTTCATACTCCCTGATGGGTGTGCTAACATACTGCACAGGAAAACTGCTCCCATCCGATTTCCAAAAGACCTCATCGTCACCGAAATGCACCTTGCCATCGCGATATGCCTGGTGAATGGGACAGGCGCTGACCGGATATGGCCTGCCATCGGCATAGGTATGGTGAATAAGAGCATGATGTTCCTGCCCCACCAGTTCGTCAGGATTCCAAGCCAGCATCATACCGGCTGCCTTATTGACAAAGGTCACCTTGCCATCTGTATCCAAACCAAAAATCCCTTCACCCGCAGAGTCAAGGATCAGTTCCATGCGCCGTTGCACTCGTTTTGTTTCGGCCTCAGCCTGAATACGTTCGGCAATTTCCCGGTTCAGGGAGGCATTGGCCACGGAGAACTCAAAGGTGCGGCGCTCCACCTGCTGCTCAAGATCCGCAGTGGTTACGCTGAGGAGTTGCTGCATTTCCTGGAGCTGGCTGGAGAGCGCATTCAATTGATTGTGCGCATCTTCAGCCTGGTTACGAAAAATGCCTGTGGTAACACCGAAAAGCACAAAGAGGACCACAATCGAAAAATACATGTAGGGAGCCGGGCTGCTCTCAGCAGGAAGGGCAAGCATTTGCTGGTCCAATGTATAAAGCAGCATTGCCGCGCCAAAAAATCCTCCTCCCAACTGCAGCAACATTTTAGCATTTTTTGACATGTTCCTGATCTCCAGCTGCTGGTAGCTCAATCAGCACAGTGGTCCACTCGCCCCACTGGCTTTTCACCCGGAAAAAACCATTATTCTTTTTAATCAGACTGTGGCTGATGCTCAGCCCCAAGCCTGTGCCCTGATGTTTCTGTTTGGTGGAAAAAAATGGATCCATAAGCCGACCCATGACATGCTGCTCAATACCTGTGCCGTAATCAGTCACACTGAGCTGCACATATTTATTCTGACCAATATTTTTGACTTTTGAAGTAATATCAATACGCTTATCGTGGTGGGTGGCAGGATAGCGCTCGTTTAAAGCATAACGGGCATTACTAAAAATATTGAGTAAAACCTGCTGAATATGCTGGGTATTACAGCAAACAGCAGGTAGTTTTTCATCATGTTGAATCTGTATGCTAATACCATCAAGGTGATATTGGTGCTGAATCAGATTTCTGCAGCGCTTGCATAGGAGAATTATATCCACCGCTTCAAAGACATCTTCACCTTTTCGGGAATACTCAAGTAAATTTCTGGTAATACCGGCAATACGCTTTCCTTCCTTCACGATTTTTTGCAAAAAATCTGCCTGACCGCTTTCCATGCCGGCATCAAGTAAAATTTGCGCGTAGTTGATAATGCCATTAATAGGATTGTTGATTTCATGGGCCACGCCAGCGGCCAGTTCTCCAACCGACGCCAGTTGAGCAGCCCGGATAGCTTCGCTGCGCATCAGTTGTTCTTCAGTCAGATCACGGGCCAAGAGCAGGGCAGCCCAGGGAATATTTTCATACTGATGCAAGGGGCTGACCGTCAGCAAAAAATTGCCGTGGAAGCCGTGCAATTCAGTTTCAAAAATATGGCTTTTCTTTTTTTTCAACTGCAACTCAAGCGGACATTCTGTTCCTGCACTGCGGCCTCCGTGCAGGATCTCGCAGACACCATGGCCAACAACCTCCTCGCGTTTCCTTTTGGCGCACACCAGCGCGGCAGGATTGACGTCGACAATGGTGCCATCTTCCAAGACAATGAGGGCGGGATCCTGAATGGACGCAAAAATGTTTTCCCACTTGTCCACTGCATGATTGAGCGCCAGGCTGGCCTCTACCGTTTCGGTGATATCCTGACCAAAAAGCACAACTCCAACCCGACCTTGCTCCACATCCGGCAGTATGGAACTGTGCCACTTGATTATTCGCCGGCCGCCACTGCGTGTTTGCAACTCTGCCTGAAAGGTCATACTGGACCGATGATCCTTTAAAATCTCGACAAAACGGTTTTGGCTTTCCACTCGCTTTTCAGGGCTGATAAGGATATCAACCCAAAACTTGCCCTTGACCTCGCCTTCACTGTACCCAGTGGTGTTTTGCGCTATCTGGTTAAAGGATAGAATCTCTCCGCAATGAGACAACGAAACCAGCAGGGCCTGTACAGTTGCGACTATCTCACTGTTAAAATCCTGCTCCCTGCGCAGGTGCTGGGCAGTATGGTACAGGTACAGGGAATGCGACATGCTAGCCGCCACATTGGCAATAAAATCGACTTCTATATCGGAACAGCAGTCTAAACAGATAGAGTGGATGCACAAACGCCCATACTGCCTGTGCGCATACACCATCGGCCAGCACGACATGAAACGGCTGCCGGTGATATCCATCAGCCTGCGCAGTTCTGCGGGCAACTGGGGATCAGCGGGGTTTAAGATCGAAAGGAGCGGAGATACACTCGTGGAACTGCTGGCTGGCGCAACAGTTGGGACCTGACTTGTAACGTAGCGTTGCACCAAATCCACGCCTTGTTCAGATGGCAAGTCATGCTTGGCAACAACTGTGAGCAGAGTTGAGCCGGTGGGATCGGGACGTTCCACCCAAATCAGGCAATATTCCGGATCCTGGAGCAGCAGTGAGCAGCAGTGGTGTAAAAAATCATTTTCTGACTCATGGTTTTCAACCTGCAATTCACTGATCTCTCTGAGCAGCTTATAGCGCTGCACATAAACCTCGATCCGCGCTCGTTCGTCTTTCATAGGTATTGACACGGCTCATAGTGTAGTAGATCACAACACTTTTGGTGTAAAACCACCTGACCATGCTACAGCATTGCAACGCAAGTGTGGGAGAAAAATACGTTACTGTAGCCTTACCTTATGTGTTGCACAGGGCATGCCCATGTTTATCGCCGCGCCATTTTTTTGAAGCCGCTCGTCTCACATTTAACCGGAAAAGGATAACCCCCGACTTGCAAGGCCCATGATGGGAAGAGGAAAGCTTATGTGATGATTAAGGTGGCCACTTGCAAGCGCGTAGCTTGGCAGTTAAAATAAAATGCTCAATGGACCCACGCCAAGCTGGGATAGCCGTCCTTGAAAAAGATTCTTTTTAAATTTGCAGTTTGCGCCAAGCCTGCATCTGTTTGGGGACAACCCGAGCAGTCAACGAACCACCATAGCCAAACGAGACACTTACATCTGAAGAACATGCGCATTCGACACCAGAAAAACCAGGCTAGCAGGGAACAGGTGAACTGCTCGGCAAACATCAACCAGGCTTGCTGTAGCCACTCCCAACCCTGCTGGGTCGGAGGCACTCTGGGTAAATTGTAATATAAATGCTGCGGGAGCTGTGACGTGTATCGGCCAAAATAATGCGTCGCAGATACAGGTTATGGCGCTCCAGAGCATTCTCCGACGCCGATGCAGGCAGGGCGTTAGTATGGAAATGAAATTACCACCTTTTCCCCAAGATATGCGACCCCAGGCCAGTGCCGCGCAGTTCCCGACGGGAACCTTGGTTAAAATTGCCGCTGGCGATGGGGAAGAGTTGGAAAATCTCTCCTTGATGCTGGCAGCCATGTCCATAAGCCACGTGGTAGACCGCAGCACAGCCTCCCTTCTGGTGGCAGCCGAGGATGTGGAGCAGACGCTCTACCATTGGCAGCTCTATGCTGAAGAAAACACAGACTGGCCCCTGCAGCCACCAGATGCCGTGGCCAGTCATGCCACCACGCCGCCCACCATCCTGCTCATGGTTCTACTGGCTCTTTTTTACGTGCACACTGGCCCCTGGCAGGAAACAAGCCCGTGGTTCAGCCAGGGCGCGGTGGATAACCGCGCCATTACGGAAAACAACCAGTGGTGGCGATTGATCACCGCCCTGACCCTGCATGCTGATTCCGGCCATCTGATCGGCAATATCCTGGTGGGTGGCAGTATCATCCATCTGCTCTCCAAGCTTACCGGTTATGGCGTTGGCTGGCTGCTTATCCTCGGATCTGCTGGCTTTGCCAATTGGTGCAACATTGCTCTGCGAAGTACGCAACATCTTTCCGTGGGTTTTTCCACCGCTGTCTTTGCCGCTATCGGTCTTTTAAGTGGCATACAGGAGCACAGCAGCCGCAGGTTTTTTTTCAAGGTGTTCATCCCCATCGGCGCAGGTCTGGGCCTGCTTGCCATGTTGGGCCTGGGTGGTGAACGCACCGATCTGGGAGCCCACCTCTTTGGTTTTATCTGCGGTCTAGCAAGTGGTTTAGCATACCGGTTCAGCAGAATGGCAAGATGGCTCCATAGCACCTCTTTCCAACACCTAGCCTTTGCCCTGGCCGTGATGCTAGTCCTTTTCTCATGGCTTATGGCCAGGGCCTGAAATACAGCAAGCGCGGTCTGCAGGCGTGTAGTTGTGGCCGATTTGCATTGACGCGACCGGGTCTGGTGCGTACATTGCTCTCTTTATAGTTGTATATATCCAGCCAGACCATCTCGTTAGGATCGGGGTCATGTGGCCATGCCCCTTGCCCTCAATTGTTTACTGACTCTGCCAGCTAGCATCTACGGAGCCATCTATGCCCATGAACGAACAGCCTCCCTGGGGCAAAAAAAAGAAGCCAAATCCCACGGAGGATTTTCTTGCCCAACTGATACAAAAAATTCGCGATTTTTTTGACCAGCAAAACATGGCCCAGCGCAACAACCAACCATCAGGCGATGGTGACGGCCCGGGCCAGCCGCCTGGGCAGAAGCAATCGCCCCTGAAAGGTGGCGGCATGTTTTTCTCCCTGATTGTGGCCGCACTGGCGATTCAAGTCCTTTTTGCCTCTTTCTTCACCATTGCCCCTGGTGAGGTGGGAATCATTCTGCGTTTCGGCCAGTACAACCGCACAACCAATCCCGGTTTGCAGTTCAAAGTGCCCTACATCGAACAGCTGATCAAGGTCGATGTCGAAACTGTACGCAAGGAGGAATTTGGCTTTCGTTCCCGCGGATCGGCAACCACCAGCAATATTGACCGTCAGGGCTATGATATGGAGTCGCTGATGCTCACCGGCGACAAAAACGTGATCGAAATGGCCTGGATTGTGCAATACAGGGTCAGCGATCCGGTCAATTTTCTCTTCAAGGTGCGTGATGTACCCCAGGCGGTGCGTGATGCCTCGGAAATGGTTGTTCGTCGCCTGGTCGGCAACATGGATTTTGACTATGTACTGGGGAATCGTGACACCCTGGCCGCTAATGCGCGCAAAGAGCTACAGGCCGAACTGAACAACCTGGAAGCAGGAGTCGAAGTGTTCACCATTCAGTTGCAGGACATCAACCCGCCGGATCCGGTACGGCCAGCCTTTAACGAGGTCAACGAGGCGGATCAGGACATGAAACGCCTGGTCAACGAGGCGGAAAAAACCTACAATGAAGTCATCCCCAAGGCGCGTGGTAGCGCCAAGCAGATAATAGAGGAGGCCCGCGGCTACGCCATCGAACGCGTGAACAGGGCCCAGGGTGAGGTCGCCCGCTACCTGGCCATACTCAATGAATACAAAGGTTCAGAGCAGGTCACCCGGCAGCGCCTGTTTCTGGAAACCATGGAGGAAACCCTGCCCAAAGTGGGCCATCTCTACATCATGGAGGGGTCGCAGCATCCTGCACTGCCCCTGATTAATCTGTCTCAGCGCAGGACTGCAGAACAGAAGGCTGCCACTGCTCCACAAACAGGTGAGACGGGGCAGACAGGACCATAACTTGCCGCATCTGTTATACTCCACTGCCGCACATTCCAGCCAAGTGAATAGGTTATGAAAAAAAATATACAATTTCCCCTCATGATAGTCCTGGCCGCAGGCGTATTTGTCCTGTGGAATGCCTTTTTTATCCTCAATGAGGGCCAGCAGGCAGTCATCACCCAGTTTGGTAAACCAATAGGCACACCCGTTACTTCAGCAGGGCTCAAATTCAAAATCCCCTTTATCCAGCGGGTACAATTCTTTGAAAAGAAGATCCTTATATGGAACGGTGATTCCAACCAGATCCCTACCAATGACAAGACCTATATCTACATGGAAAACACCGCCCGTTGGCGCATCACCGATGCCCTGCGTTTTCTACAGGCGGTAGGCACTGAGGCCAGGGCCCGCACCCTTTTAGACGACATTTTAGACGGTACCGTGCGCGACCTGGTGAATAAGAACGACCTGATCGAGATCATCCGCAGTTCCGACTGGTCACCGGAATACATGGATTCTCTGATAGAGCAGGAAGACAAGATCAAGCCCAAGCACGGCCGCGATAAAATCAGCCAGATGGTCTTGGATGCGGCCTCCAAGATTACCCCTCAGTATGGTATTGAACTGATTGATGTCATGTTCAAGCGGGTCAACTACATAGAATCCGTGCGACTGACCGTATACGAGCGGATGATTTCCGAACGCAAGCGTATTGCTGCGGAAAAACGCGCCACCGGTGAGGGCCAGAAGGCTGAAATCCTGGGCCGGGTGGATCGTGACTACAGGGAGATAACCTCTACGGCTAAAAGGCAATCCATGGAGATTCGCGGTACCGCCGACGCAGATGCCGCACGCATCTACGCCGAAGCCTATAATACAGACCCGGAATTTTACGCCTTCCAGAAAAGCCTAGAAAGCTACCGGAGTATTCTGAGTGGCAACAGCACCTTGATGTTGGACCCGTCATCTGATTTGCTTCGTTACTTAGAAACGCCAGCAAAAGGGCAATAGAGAAAACGAACAACCGGGAGGAAGGACTACTCCAGTTCCTCCTCCCACCCTTCTTGCAGATAAGCAGGCCGCTGCTCCGGCGCATAGGGAATGCGCCCCCGCTCCTCCAACAACACCTCAAACTGCAACAGTTGTGCCTCGGTGGTAATGCTGTCCACCCCGAGTTGGTCGTGTCGGCAACTGCAGTGCACCAGCTGCCCGCCGCACCAGGGGCAGACTTCGACCACACAACCTAATTCATGACATTCACCCGTGATCGCATGGCACACCGGACAGATGTCCGCATCCAGTCGGAGGGGTTCGTAGCTGGCCAGATTTGCGGCAGTAGCGCGCCTGATAAAATCCTCGGTATTTTCGTAGGCAAAGAAGTCCAGCAGTTCAGTGGCAATATAGCCTTCGCCGGCCTCGCCGTGAAATTCAATACCTTCATCTGAAGCTAGGTACACATAGCGCCGGGCGGATGTCACCAGGGCCAGAAGAAAAATCCCCTGCTTGCGGTTAAGCAGCACAATATCCCGCACCCAATCCTCCGTCGCATCGGGCAGGAAATTATAGAATTCATGCAGTACGGTCAGGGCAAGCCGGTCTTCCCGGTAGATATCCAGTAATTCCTCGGCCTCAAAGCGTTTTTCCTCAGCCACAGCATAATCCATGGCTGCGCGTATGCCTGCAATCAGTTCGTTTAAATCGACGTGCATAAAATCTCCAAAAAACATGCAATACTCAAATACCTTGCCCACTCGCTGAGAAGAAGTAAGAAGATAGGTACATACTTTACGATGGCAACACTTGTTCAGCAGGCACCTGGATTACACCCAACACAGCCCGGTCAGTGGCACACAGTTAATCGGGCTACCAAAACCAAAAACAGAAGCAGTTGTTGGCCCAGCCTTCATAAGTTAAGAGAAAAAATTCCCCCACCTGCTACAATAGGGTATTGTGCATTGTCCACAACTCCCTTCAACAAACTGTTGCATGCGGCTGCCACCTGCCCTATCATGTGCGGTTTCCAGCAGAATACGCAACCGAAATCAGTAACATCCCATATCAAAAATAAGGATTAGGCGTGAATCATACAAACACCAACCCTACAGCAGAGCTTCTCTTGGACGGCGCACGCTATAGCTTGCCCATCCTCATTGGTTCGGAAGGCGAGCGCACTATTGATATTCGCCAGCTGCTCGATACTACCGGCTATACAGTCTTGGATAACGGTTTCAAGAACTCTGCCTCTTGTACCAGCAGAATTACCTATCTGGACGGCAATAAAGGCATTCTCCGCTATCGCGGCTATGCCATCGAGGATCTGGCCGAAAATTGCACATTTGTGGAAGTGGCCTACCTGCTTCTGCACGACGAGTTGCCCAATCAAAAGGAACTGGACGACTTCCGTACCCTTTTGGCCGATTTCGCGCTGCTGCACGAAGACATGATCCACTTCTTTGATCATTTTCCCGCCTCTGCCGCGCCCATGTCCATCCTCTCGGTCATGGTCAATTCACTGGTGAATTTTTACCCGGAAATGAGCAACAACCCCTGCGAAAACATAGATATCATCGCCTGCCGCCTCATTTCCAAAATCCGCGCCATTGCCGCCTTTTCCTACAAGATGTCCATTGGCGAACCGCTTATCTATCCGCGCCATGACCTGACCTATGTCGGTAACTTCCTCAACATGATGTTTGACCGGCCGGTGCGGCCTTACACCGTACAGCCAGAGGTGGAGCGGGCGCTCAACAAACTGCTCATCCTCCACGCCGACCATGAACAGAACTGCTCCACCTCGGCGGTGCGCCTGGTGGGCAGTTCCGGCGGCAGCCTCTACACTTCCATTTCAGCAGGCATCAATGCCCTGGCCGGGCCCTTACATGGCGGCGCCAACGAGGCGGTCATCCATATGCTGGAGGATATCCACGCCGATAACAATGACTACATGAAGTACATCAACAAGGCCAAGGATAAGAACGATCCCTTCCGGCTTTCGGGCTTTGGCCACCGGGTGTATCGCACCTATGATCCGCGCGGCACCATTATCCGGGAAGCATGCGACGAGATCCTCAAAACCCTGGACTTGCAGGATCCGCTTCTGGAAATCGCCAAGAATCTTGAAGAAATCGTGCTTAATGACAGCCATTTCGTAAAGCGCAACCTTTATCCCAATGTTGATTTCTACTCTGGCATCATTTACCGGGCCCTTGGCATTCCCACCACTATGTTCACGGTAATGTTTGCCCTGGGCAGACTGCCCGGCTGGATCGCCCAGTGGAAGGAAATGCACGAGGATAAATCGACTAAAATCTACCGGCCGCGACAGCTCTATATCGGCTCGACCTATCGGCCTTTTATACCCATGGAGGAGCGTGGCTGATGGGATCTCACCTTTCATGGTGGCTTCTTTGCAGGCAAAGCAGCACACATTCAGCCTCTGTTGAACACATTCCGCAATCTCTTGGAGAAAATCCCCAACCATCAATGGCGGGGAATAAGCAAGGGCAAAATGCACACGAACACAAACTCACGGTCAAACTGATGGGGAGCGAGCGCGAACCGCGACAACGTTACAGTGCGTATACCGGCAAAATCTGGCCCGTTTAAGAATCTGCTATTGAATGGCCCTAAGGTCGTGCCATCGTTCAGGCCCAACAGCAACGGATCGCAGGGTGTTCGAGCACATGTGTCACACATGTTTTGTGGACAAGCAGCATCTGTCGCGGACACCTGCTGGATGGGCCGCTTGCTATTGACGCCAGCAGGTTCGCATTGGCACAGCCTGCATCAAGCCCATACCGCAAGAGGCTTGGGGAGGCTTGGTGCCGCCAGGACCTGCCTGAAGATCCGTACCCCAAAAAGCTTATCGGCCAGCCCTGCATCCTGGCCGACAGCTTCAAACCGTGTGATGCATCAGTGATACAACTGGAAGTGGATAATCAGCGGATAAAGTTCATGGCTACCTTGCCTTCCGGCGCAGGTTCCACCACTGTCCCCTTACCATGTTCTTTCAACTGCATGAGCCAAGCCATATTTTTGCCCAGCACACGCATAATCTGCAGCCCTTCCTCATCCTTCTCAACCTCGCCGGGTTGCGCGCCGTGGATCACGTTCCAGTAGTTGGAACCGGGGATGAGCATTTCTGCATACAGAAAATAGATATTAAGCTGGTTGATAACCGGAATACCGCCACTACGCCGAACTGCGGCAATGCCTGCACCAACCTTGTGCCTCAGCAAACCGCCATTTGCACCAGCAACGTAGAAAAGCCTGTCCAGAAAGCACTTTAACGGACCACTCAGAGCGGCGTAGTGGGTCGGTGACCCCAAAAGAATGCCGTCAGCATCCTTAGCGAGTTGGATCCAATCGTTCACCTGATCATCGGTTTGTATGCACTGCTCGTTTTTCATTTTGTAGCATTTACCACAGGCCAAACAGCCGCGAACCACCTTGTTACCAACCTGGACAATTTCCGTGCTGATACCGGCCATGTCAAGCTCCATTGCCACCAGATTCAGGGCATGCCAGGTATTGCCCTTGCCACGGGGGCTGCCGTTAAATGCGACCACTTTCATACCTTTCACTCCTCATTATTTTTTTTGGATAATGGTTATTCGGCGCAACAGCATCCATCTGCCACGTCTGCAGCAACAACGCATATCATACGTCAAATTTCTGATTCCCGGTCTTTTTATCTATTTTTTCATACCATCCAGACGGCAACAACGCATATCATACGTCAAATTTCTGATTCCTGCTGTAATGATACTGGAAGAATAGCAAGCCTCTAACACCGCACTGGGCAGACACGAAAAGGCAGCAGCCACTCAAAAAAACAGGCAGTCTCAAGAGACTGCCTGCGGGATAACCAATTGGAAACGAAAAACAAGTAAAACGGATTAGGATCCCTTAATCGCCACCTCTACCGCCTTTTTGAAGCGCTCGGTGGAAAGGCGCAATTGACAACCCGGGCAGCAAGTGCCGGGCTTGGCAAACCAGCTTATCGGATTAGTAATCTTGACACCGCACTTGGGGCAGCTCACCTCAATAATCTTGTCTTCCATTACACTCCTCCTGTTGCACATGTTGTAACAGACCCAACAGCCCTGTCTTTTTGAACAACTCCTACAACAAAGACCAGACAACGTCTGGCTTCGCAAGGATTATCTTGCTAAAGGGCACCGCCGCCTTGGTCCTGTCCACGTAAATAGCAGAGCGTGGACAGCCTGACATGGGTTTCCGGCAGCCAGTACGCCGTCGGATATCCTCAGCCACCGCACTAGCAGCACCTATACCAGCATTCTTCCTAATACTCGCACCAAGACAGGCCATTATTCCGCTGCCAAGTAGAACATCATAGTCAATGCCAACGCAGATAAGACTTTGTAATACTGCATTCAAATTATTCCAAAAGTTCACGCACTTTCCGGTATTCATCCATGCGTGCAAGGTCTTTTGCGGAAGGGGCAGGAATACGGCCAAGATCAGCATTGTCTGCGTTATCTGCCAGCTTGACCGCCCGTGCCAGGGGGTGCCGGGCCGCCCGTTTTGCTGCTTCGATTCTGCCCTCACCAGCTTGCTTGGTGATTGCTGCCAGCGCCGTAATCACCTCTTCGGTAAATCCTTCTGCGCGAATGTCATCAAGAGTGTACTCTGAATCCTCAACCACATCATGCAGCACAGCGACTATTCGCCCAGCCTCTGAGTGCATGCGAAGCATTACCCTTAAAGGGTGCAGAATGTACGGTTCTCCGGCCTTGTCTTTCTGTCCCTCGTGCGCCTGCGCTGCAATGGCTACCGCTCGTTCCAGGGTGCTCATAAATGTCCGCCTCCGTTTCTTCTAGCTGTTAATCGAGATTCAACCCGAAAACTGCAAGCGGATATATTTGCTGTGAACCTGTCTTGTGCACCTTTTAAAAAGTCAGAACTTTGTCACTTTGCCTGATAAGCTCATACAGCACTTTCTGGGTACTCCGCTTGTGATATCCTTCCTTCACCCCGTGAAGGTCCATGAGTTTGCTTCAGGCATACAACTGCCCCTCTGACAGAGTGAATACCTTGGCCAGATCTTTTATGGGGAATTGGTCACTGTCCATGGTCTCGTAGCGAACGGAAGGACCGTTCAAAAAGATACTGACCTCCTCCATACCTTCCAGCATCATGTTGGCGAGTCTGAAGGCGTTCCAAATAACTTCAGGCACTGCCTGGGTGATAATCATGGTTACCTGCATTGTTTACTCTCCATTCGACTGGTTGCTGAACAGTATTGTTGACGGGTCACAAGTGGCGCAGGGACGCCGGGCAACAGCACACACCTGCGTATATTTGGCGCTCGAATGAAAACACAGCCCAATTTTACCTGATTCTAGGGATCAGACGACCCATGCTGAATTTTATTGTTAGTCAAAATGATATACCGTTGCAGCCCAAATTGTTCTCCATACAGAATTGTTCTCCATACAGAAAATGCTGGTATTCAAGGTCTGGCGCGGGTTTTCCTTGCCTTTACTCCTGTCTATATGATAGATAAATGAAAATATTTGAATATATTCTTTCAATACAATGATTCATTCCAGAATTTGATAATGAATCCCGATCTTTATAAATATAAATTTTGAGCGGCCCGATCATATGAGACCATATCTTGGACACCTCTGCTGCACCGCGATAGTCTGTTCTTTCTTCTTTCTCACCTCCTGCTCCAGCCACCAAAAAACAGTCAAACACCCCGCTACTGCCAGGCCCGATTCCGGATTGGCGGCCAGTGAGGCCCCCTGCATTTTACCCTCCGGCGACGTGAAAGATGCTGAGGAATCGACCTTGGCCGAACCGGAAGAGAGCGCCAAGGAGGAAATTGCCGCACTGAATAGACCCGGCGCATGGGAAACAGGCGCAAGGCCGCTATCCGGCATCGGGGCTCAGGCCACCGGCTATGAAATTTCCGGATATGATTTCCCCGTTACCATTAACAAGCAGGTTAACTACTACCTGGAACTCTTCCAGGGCAAGCAACGCGGCATGTTCGCCCGCTGGTTAGCCAGGTCATCACGGTATGTGCCTGCTATTGAAAAAGAATTGATCAAGGCAGGTCTGCCACGTGACCTGGCCTTCCTCGCCATGATTGAATCAGGCTACAACCCATCCGCCGTTTCCTGCGCTGGTGCTGGCGGTTTGTGGCAATTCATGCCGGCCACCGGTCGACAGTACAATCTGGCAATTAACTCCTGGGTTGATGAACGGCGGCAGCCCGACAAGGCTACCAAGGCAGCCATCAGCTACCTCTCCCGGTTGTACAAGCAATTTAACGACTGGCATCTGGCAGTGGCAGCCTACAACACCGGTGAAGGCAAAATCGAACGGGCCATCAAAACGCATGGAACCGCAGATTTTTGGGAACTAGCGGCATCAGAAGGTATCTACATGGAAACCAAGCGCTATGTGCCCAAGCTCATCGCCGCCATTATCATTGCCAGAAACCCAGAAGCATACGGTTTTGACAGCATTGATTACCAGTCTGCCCACAGCTATGAGGTAGTGCATGTCCCCGCCAGCACTGATCTTTCTGCTGTGGCGAGGACAGTCAACACCACAGTGAAGCATTTGCGCACCCTCAATAATGAACTCCTGAAAAACCAGACTCCCCCAACATACAAGCAGTACGCCCTGCGTGTTCCGCCAGGATGCAAAGGACTCGTTGCCGCCAACATCGACAATCTTCGCCTCCGTCCGACCCAGACAAACATTGCCTATGCAACCCATGTTGTCAAAAAGGGAGAAACGCTGCAAGCCATCAGCAAACGCTATCAGGTCAGCATGACTGCACTGCTTAAATCCAACAAGCTGCGGGTCTCCTCATTAAAAATCGGTCAACGTCTCCAGATTCCAGTGGCTGCTGATACCATGCATATTGCCCAGAGGACGAAGCAGCCGGAGAAGCAAGTTGCAGGCGGCGGCAAGATTCAAGCCCAGCAGCGCTACCGGGTACAAAAAGGTGACACGCTAGACCAGATTGCCCGCAAACATGGGGTCAGCGTTGACCAACTCAAAAAATGGAATGCGATTAAAGACAGCCGTAGCCTGCAGTTTGGGCAGCAACTCACACTGCACAGCAGCAAGAGTAATGCAACTCCGATGCTTGCAGCCAATCCAACCAGAATAGCCCTGACCAGTACAGTTAAGGAAAGTGCGACAAAGACAAGTGCCGCATCCGCTCCAGCAAAGCCAAAAGAGTCGGTGGCCGTTGCTCTGAAGGCCACATCCACAGGTAAAAGTGAAGCAGCGCGCAACGCCACCCAACCCCAGCCTGCTGTCAGACAGGCAGCCAAAAAGCCCAATGCGCAAAAATCCTGGTACGTAGTAAAAAATGGTGATTCTATGTGGACTATTGCCAAGAAATTCAGCGTTTCAGTGGATGAAATCCGCCAATGGAACAACTTGTCTTCCAATAATACGCTGAAAATCGGCAATCGTCTGCTCGTTAGAAATGGATAAGTTCGGGTGCAGGTAAGATTTGCTCTCATATCGCATCTCAGAACGCACGGCAGCACTATTTCCATTGTTGCCGTGTGACTTCAATTAGTGCGCACCTCAGACCCTCACCACAGCATCCTTGCCTCTCAACCCTAGTGGCAGCAAAGCACAAATAGACGATTCGATCAATGGTCCGCTCGTTCGGAACCTGTTTGCCCCATCACTCTGGCAAAACGGAGAAATCGATCTGACGGCATTGATACTGTCGTCAAGTTTTTTTGGTGAAGGAAATCAGCATATGAAATAAGCAATACTATT